>JBCKNM010000022.1:0-21241 GCA_038902775.1 Polaromonas sp. | reverse complement strand
CCTGGGCCTGCTGCTGCTCGTACATCGCCTGGAAGTTGATTTCAGCCAGATGTACAGGCGGAAAGCCGCCGCGCTGGATAACGTCGGCCACGTTGCCGCGCAGGTAGGGGTAAACAATTTGCGGGCAGGCGATGCCGAGCACGGCGTTCATCTGCTCGGGCGGCATGTTGCGCAGCTCAAAAATACCGGCCTGCTTGGCCTCGACCAGAAACACGGTTTTGTCACCAATCTTGGCCTGCACGGTGGCAGTCACCACGACTTCGAACAGGCCTTCGGTCACCGGAGCGGCTTCAACACCGAGCTGGATGTCAACCGCAGGCTGCTCCTGATTGAGCAGGATGCCGGGCGAATTCGGCTGCTCCAGCGACACGTCTTTGAGGTAAACGCGCTGGATCTGGAAAACGGGGTCAAGAGCGGCTTCTGCCATGGGAAACTTTCGGGTTGCTGTGTTTGAAAAGAAATTTTGATAGGCCTGCTAGTTCGCAGGAGCCGCCGGATTATCTCAGGAGGTCTTTATACGGCATTCAGCAAAGGCATCAAGCCGCCCTTGCCATCGAGAGCCACCAAGTCATCACAGCCGCCCACATGGGTGGCACCAATAAAAATCTGCGGTACGCTACGGCGGCCGGTGATCTGCATCATGGTCTGGCGCTCGTCGGGCTGCAGGTCAACGCGGATTTCGTTGAGCTCTGCTACGCCGCGTTGCTTGAGGAGTTGCTTGGCATGGATGCAGTAAGGACAGTTGCCGGAGGTATAAATCTTGACGGTTTGCATTCGTGAATCTCGTGGAAGCGTGGGGTAAAAATCAGGCTTGAAAATCAAGCCTTGGCCAGGGCCTTCTCAACCGGCAGGTTGGCCTCTTTCCAGGCTTTCAGCCCGCCGCCCAGAGCCTGGGCCTGCTCGTAACCGAGCTTTTTGGCCACGGCCACAGCGCGGTTCGCCCTGGCACCGGTAGCGCAGACCAGAATCAGCGGCAAACCCTTGTTTTTGACGGCTGCGGGCAGCTTTTCTTCAAGCTGCGAAAAAGGCACGTTTTTGGCACCTCCGACGTGGCCCGCCTCGAATTCGTCTGCTTCGCTGACATCAATGACAACCGCTTTTTCGCGGTTAATCAGTGTCACGGCAGCGCTGGCGCTTAAAGACCCGGCGTTCATGCCGCTGGCAATCATGGGCCAGGCCAGCATCCAGCCAGAGGCCAGGGCAATGGAGATCAGCATCCAGTTATCAATCAGAAATTTCACGTTTAAGCCTTTTAAAATTTTTCGACCAAGCCAGTTATTTTAGAATGCTGGTGTAACTTTGCCTTTTTGTCCTGATTTAGCCTTGTTCCTGTCAATTTTCATCTTCCAAAATGCACAAACTTGTACTCATACGCCACGGTGAATCAACCTGGAATCTGGAAAACCGCTTCACCGGCTGGACCGATGTGGACTTGACCGAAACCGGCGTGCAGCAAGCCAAAAACGCCGGCAAACTGCTTAAAAACGAAGGCTATGACTTTGACCTGGCCTACACCAGCGTGCTCAAGCGCGCCACCCGCACGCTGTGGCATACGCTGGACGAAATGGATCGCACCTGGCTACCCGTGGTGCATAGCTGGCGGCTCAATGAGCGGCATTACGGCGGTTTGCAGGGGCTGAACAAGGCCGAGACGACCAAAAAATACGGCGAAGAACAGGTGTTGATCTGGCGCCGCAGCTACGACATACCACCGCCCCCCATGGATGCCAACGACGAGCGCAGCGAACGCGCCGACCCGCGCTATGCAAAACTGCAAGCTGGGCAAGTGCCTTTGACCGAATGCTTGAAGGACACGGTCGAGCGTGTCATGCCCTTCTGGAACGAGGCCATGGCACCCGCCATCAAGCTTGGCAAGCGCATCGTCGTTGCGGCCCACGGCAACTCGATACGCGCGCTGATAAAATACCTTGACGATGTGTCTGAAGCCGACATTGTTGGCCTGAATATTCCCAATGGCATTCCGCTGGTTTACGAGCTGGACGCGGCGCTCAAACCGTTGCGCCACTACTACCTGGGCGACGCGGCTGTAGTAGCAAAAGCGGTTGCAGCGGTGGCCGCGCAGGGCAAGGCCTAAGGGCACTTCTATAAATTCATTTTTCGGGCGAATTGCGGCGTTGCGCGGTGCTCGAAATCCTCACGTACCTGAAGTACGTTCCGGTTCCTGCGCTCCGGGCGCCTTGCACTTCATCCCGAAAATCTGAATTTCTAGAAGTGCCCTAAATGTTCCGAGTTGCGGAACTCTGGCGCGAGGTCTTTCTCCTAGGTGTATATTGTTCTTGAATCGGCTCAAACCAAGGGTTTCCTCATGCGTCAAACTATGCGTCAAAAACTGAAAATAGCCGGCTGGATTTCAATCGGCGTAGTGGCCGGTGCCCTGACCACCGTGCAACTGCAAGCGGTTGCACGCGGCGGCTTGGCTCCTTTGCCACTGGAAGAGCTGCGACAGCTGGCAGCAGTTTTTGGCATGGTCAAGTCTGATTATGTGGAGCCGGTTGACGAGAAAAAACTGATCACTGATGCCATCACAGGCATGGTTGCCAGCCTTGACCCACACTCGGCCTACTTCGATAAAAAGTCGTTCAAGGAATTTCGCGAAGGCACCAGCGGCCGCTTTGTCGGCGTTGGCATCGAGATCACCCAGGAAGACGGCCTGGTCAAGGTGGTGTCGCCCATCGAAGGCTCGCCCGCTGACCGCGCTGGCCTCAAGCCCAACGATTTGATTACCAAGATCGACGACACCAACGTCAAGGGCCTGTCGCTCAACGATGCGGTGAAAAAAATGCGTGGCGAGCCCAAAAGCAAAGTGGTGCTGATGATTTTCCGCAAGGCCGAAAGCCGTACCTTCTCGGTGACCATCGTGCGTGAAGAAATCCGTACCCAGTCGGTGCGCGGCAAGGTCGTTGAGCCCGGCTATGCGTGGATTCGCCTGAGCCAGTTCCAGGATCGCACGGTGGAAGACTTCACCACCAAAATAGAGCAAATCTACAAGCAGGAGCCCAACCTCAAAGGCTTGGTGCTGGACTTGCGCAACGACCCGGGTGGCCTGCTCGATGCAGCGGTTGCGATTTCTGCGGCCTTCCTGCCTGAAAACGTGACCGTGGTGTCTACCAACGGCCAGCTTGCAGAAAGCAAGTTTGTCTACAAGGCCGCACCAGAGTTTTACCTGCGTCGCAGCGGCAATGACCCCCTCAAACGCCTGCCTGCCGCGCTGAAAACCGTGCCGCTGGTGGTGCTGGTCAATGAAGGTTCAGCCTCTGCCAGCGAAATCGTGGCCGGTGCCCTGCAAGACCACAAACGCGCCATCATCATGGGCAACCAGACCTTCGGCAAGGGCTCGGTGCAAACCGTGCGGCCGCTGGGCCCGGACACCGGCATCAAGCTCACCACGGCACGCTACTACACGCCTAGCGGCAAGTCGATTCAGGCCAAAGGCATAGTCCCCGACGTGATGGTCGATGAAACGCTTGAAGGCAGCCCGTTTGCCGCCCTGCGCACCCGCGAGGCTGATCTTGAAAAACACCTTAACAGCGGCCAAGGCACCGAGGTGAAAGACGCGAACCGCGAAAAGGCCAGAGAAGCCGCCTTGAAGCGCCTTGAAGAAGATGCCAAGAAAACGCCCGAGCAGCGCAGGCCGCCGGAGCTGGGCAGCGACAAGGACTTCCCGCTGCTACAAGCCATCAACCAGCTCAAAGGCCGCCCCGTCATCATCAGCAAAACAGCGACGGTTGAAGACAAGAACGAGAAAAAAGAGAATTGATGGCTTGGCATCGCAGTGAATGATGACCAGTTACTAAGGTATTCGCGCCATATTCTTCTCGACGAAATAGGCATCGAGGGACAAACCAGGCTGCTCGCCTCACACGCCCTGATCGTGGGCGCAGGTGGCCTTGGTTCACCTGCTGCCCTGTACCTTGGTAGCGCAGGCGTAGGCCACATCACAGTGGTCGATGACGACCGGGTAGATGCCACCAACCTGCAACGGCAGATTGCACACAAACTGTCAAGCATCGGGCGGTTCAAGGCCGAATCCATCAGGCAGGCGATAGCCGATATCAACCCGGATGTGCAGGTCACCAGCGTGACCACGCGCGCTGACGATGCGCTGCTGGGCGAGCTGGTACAACAAGCCACCGTGGTGCTCGACTGCACCGACAACTTTGCCACCCGCCATGCCATCAACCGCGCCTGCGTCAAGCACCGCACGCCGTTGGTATCAGGTGCGGCCATCCGCTTTGACGGGCAGGTGAGCGTCTATGACCCGCGCAATGAAGCCTCACCCTGCTATGCCTGTGTCTTCCCCGAGACCGAACTGTATGAAGAAACCCGCTGCGCAACCATGGGTGTTTTTGCGCCGTTGGTGGGCATTATTGGCAGCACACAGGCGGCGGAAGCCCTCAAGCTGCTGTGCGGTGTGGGTGACACGTTGGCGGGCCGCCTGCTGATGCTGGACGGCCGCAGCATGGGATGGAGTGAAGTCAATATGCCGCGCCAGGCAGCGTGCAGCGTGTGCGGCACGGATGCCCAAGCGTGGTTCAAAACCGGGTAACACTTTTTCGGGTGACCATCGGTTGAGTCATAGGCAAACCATCCAAAATTCACATTGTCCGTGTTACCCAAAAACGTTACCTTTTGAACCACGCCCATTTACCGCCCTGCTGCATGTGCTGGGCACGCTGCTGATGACGGTGGCCGGCATCAAGACTGCTACGCTTTTTATAGCTGTTCGCACAGCCTAGACAAGCGCTATAGCGCTATCTAACGATCAAGAATCGCCCAATCCGATCGGCGCCGGTGCCCTCATTAAAATGCGCGTGAACAGGCGGTCATAAGCCGGATCAGGCGGGTATTTGCCGGTCAGCGGGTCGCAGTTCTTCTCGAACGCGGCGTCCAGCTCCTTCCACTCGGCATCGGTCAGCACTTTTTCAGCTTCGGGCAGGATCACGGTTTCTTCCAGGCGCATGTGCTCCAGATAGAAGTCCACGTACTGCTTGCACTGGGCTATGAACGCAGGCCGACGCGGCTCGCCCAGCAGTTCCCAGGCCAGCAACAGGTGCTGAAGCTCCCGCACGGCTTTCTCGCCGTTCATGTGGTCACCCTCCAGCTTCTGCACGGCTGCCATGACCGACGGCGCAGCCCGCACCACGCGAGGAAACAGCAGATCCGACTCTTTGGGGTGATGCAGACGCTCGGGGAATTCATCAATGTAGAACAGCATGGCGCGCAGCACGTCGAAGAATTGCTCCGGGTTTTCACCGGGTCCGCGCTCGACCATCATGGTCATGGACCTGAGCATGGCGGCCAGGGACGAATGCTCGTCGCGGATGATTTGCAGGCTAGTGTGTTTGATGGCAGTCTCCTCAAATTTATGATGACAATGCCCAAGGATAGGACTTCCAACCGCATGAGGCCAAGTATGGCACCGAAAAGCGTCCTCAAGAGTCGTGCTTTCCTTGATGTGGTGATCTGAATCCCCAAGGTTTTTCCGCCCACCGGCACAAACGACATGCAAAGCTGGGCTGCGGGCAGATCAGCGGGAACACTTCAAAGATACGGGCAAAAAACACGCCACTGAAATCAAAGTCCAGGCCGAGCGCAAATGTGGCGAGTTGCTTCGGCGGTGGTCACAACGGATTGGTGTGCGCGGCGGATCTCGCGGCCAAAGCGCGTAGGTTGGGCAGAGTTTATCTGCCCAACAATCAACGCTGGAGTTGGACATCGAGGCGCATCGCAGATAATCGTCATTGAACAATTCAAGGGATGATTTCATGCACGCGAACAACAAATCGACCTATGACGTCGTCATCGTCGGCGGTGGTCACAACGGATTGGTGTGCGCGGCGTATCTCGCGGCCAAAGGCAAATCGGTTCACGTGCTCGAGCGCCGCTCGGTAATTGGCGGAGCCGCTGTCACCGAGGAGTTTCATCCGGGGTTTCGCAATTCGACCGCGAGTTACACGGTCAGTCTGCTCAACCCGAAAATCATCCGCGATTTGCGGCTCTACGAACATGGGCTGAGGATCGTTGAGCGCCCCTATTCGAATTTTTTGCCACTGTCAGCCACAGTGGGGGACTATCTGAAAGTTGGCGGCGGGCTGGCAGCCACGCAGGCAGAGGTTTCCAAGTTTTCGAGCGCGGATGCGGCCGCACTGCCGCGCTACTTCGCGATGATCGAGCAAGTCGCCGCCGTGCTGAAGGACCTACTGCTCGAAACGCCACCCAACGTCGGCGGTGGTATTGCCGACTTGTTGCAGGCATGGAAGGTCGGCAAACGCTTCAAGAAACTTGATATGTCAGCGCGACGCGACGTGCTCGATTTGTTCACCAAAAGCGCAGGCGACGTGCTCGATCAATATTTTGTGTCGGCGCCCATCAAGGCGTGCTTCGGCTTTGACAGTGTGGTCGGCAATTTTGCCTCGCCCTATACGCCGGGCTCCGCCTACGTGATGCTGCATCACGTGTTTGGCGAAGTCAATGGTAAGCCCGGCATCTGGGGGCACGCCATCGGCGGGATGGGCGCGATTACGCAAGCGATGGCGGCCGAAGCGCGTTTGCGCGGGGTCGAGATTTCTGCCGGCGCTGGCGTCGCACGCATCGTGATCGAAAGGGGCAGGGCAGTGGGCGTTGAACTCGAATCAGGCGAAGTCATTCGCGCACGGCAAGTCGCGTCGAACCTCAATCCAAAATTGTTGTTCGGCAAGTTGGTCGATGCCGCCTCAGTGCCGCCGGAATTCACGCAGCGTATCAATGCGTTCAAGTGCGGCTCCGGCACGTTTCGCATGAATGTGGCGCTATCGGAATTACCGATCTTCAGTTGTCTGCCCGAACCCGGCCAGCATCTGTCATCGGGAATCATCATGGCGCCTTCGCTACACTACATGGAGCAAGCCTATTTTGATGCCAAGACCAGCGGCTGGTCGAAGCAGCCAATTGTCGAGATGCTCATTCCATCGACGGTTGACGATTCGCTGGCGCCTGCCGGCCAACACGTCGCCAGCTTGTTTTGTCAGCACGTCTCGCCGCAACTCCCGGATGGCCGGCACTGGGACGACCATCGCGAGACGGTGGCCGACTTGATGATCGACACCGTGACGCGGTTTGCGCCGAATTTTCGCACCAGCGTGATTGCTCGCCAAAGTCACTCCCCGCTCGATTTGGAGCGCAAATTTGGCTTGATTGGGGGCGACATATTCCACGGCGCAATGTCGCTCGACCAACTTTTCTCCGCACGGCCCGTACTAGGTTTTGGTGATTACCGCACGCCGATTGTGGGACTCTATCAATGTGGTGCCGGGACCCATCCGGGTGGTGGGGTGACGGGCATTCCGGGGCACAACGCGGCGCGGGAAATTTTGAAGGACGCGAACCGCTAGATTGAAGGGAATGGTGAAGTCTAATATCGTCTTTTTTATGAGACCGGGTTTTGGGAAATGTAACCCCGGCGTAACCCCAAAAAAAATCCGCTACGGTTTAGATAGCGGACTTTTCAATGCTGACTTGGTGCCGGAGAGATGAATCGAACACCCGACCTTCTCATTACGAATGAGCTGCTCTACCGACTGAGCTACACCGGCTTATTCTGAATTACAGCCTGTGATTATAGCTTGCTGCCCACTTGCTTTCACCCGTTATTGGCCCCCGATAGACGTTGACAAGGTGGCCGACCTCGGTGGGTTATGGCAATTCAAACGGGGGGCATTTTTTGACTACCGGCAGATTTTTCAGCGTCGCATAGATCGGCAGACCATTCTTGTATTTCGGATAATCCTCGCCCTGGATCAGGGGCGCCAGGTAGCGCTTGCAGAGGTCGGTGATGCCGAAGCCGTCTTTGGTGATGAAGTTGCGCGGCATGAATTTTTCGACGTTGGCGACCTTGGACAGTGGCGCCATGCCGAGTTTGTATTTGTAAGGGGCGTCGCTGACGCGGTCAATCGTGGGCATGACGGCGTTGTGGCCCTGGAGCGCGAGTTGCACCGCTTTCTTGCCCAGCTCGTAGGCCTGCTTCACGTCGGTCGCTGACGCGATGTGGCGTGCCGCGCGCTGCAGGTAGTCGGCCACGGCCCAGTGAAATTTATGGCCGAGCGCCTGTTTCACCATGTTGGCCACCACGGGCGCGGCACCACCCAATTGCGCGTGGCCAAACGCATCGCGTGTGCCCTGTTCGGCGAGAAATCTGCCGTCCGCATAGTGGCAGCCCTCGGACACCACCACGGTGCAGTAGCCGTGCGCCTTGACCAGCGCATCCACGCGGGCGATGAATTTCTTTTCGTCGAACACAATCTCGGGAAACAGCACCACCACCGGGATGCCGTGGTCTTCCACCAGGCCACCGGCAGCCGCAATCCAGCCCGCGTGTCGGCCCATGACTTCGAGGACAAAAACCTTGGTCGATGTCTTGGCCATGGATCGCACATCGAACGAAGCTTCCAATGTGGAGACGGCCACATATTTGGCGACTGAGCCAAAGCCGGGGCAGCAATCGGTAATCGGCAGGTCGTTGTCAACCGTCTTGGGAATATGGATGGCCTGGAGCGGATAGCCCATGCTTTGCGACAATTGGCTGACCTTGTAGCAGGTGTCGGCGGAATCGCCACCGCCGTTGTAGAAAAAATAGCCGATGTTGTGCGCCTTAAAGACCTCGATCAGGCGCTCATACTCGCGCTTATTGGTCTCCAGCGACTTGAGTTTGAATCGGCAGGAACCGAACGCGCCTGCCGGTGTGAAGCGCAGCAGGGCAATGGCGGCGGCGGATTCTTTGCCGGTGTCGATCAAATCCTCGGTCAGCGCGCCAATGATGCCGTTGCGCCCCGCATAGACCTTGCCTATCTTGTCTTTGTGGGCACGCGCGGTTTCTATCACGCCGCAGGCCGATGCATTGATGACGGCAGTGACACCGCCCGACTGGGCGTAAAAGGCGTTCTTTCTGCTCATGTTGTCGTTTCCTTGAAGGGTTGATTGCGGGAACTTACGCGTCTCAATTAGCCAGCCAGCGCACGTGTGACGACCTCATGGGTGTCCTTGCTCAAATCGGTTTTGGCTGCCACCCGGGCAATCGCTTCGCGCGCTGCGCTGCGGTAGGGCTCGGCCAGCTTGTTCCAGCGGTCCAGTGCCCGCGCCAGGCGTGCTGCGACTTGCGGGTTTATGGCATCCAGCGCCATCACACGGTCGCTCCAGAATACATAGCCTGCCGCATCAAGCCGGTGGAAGGCGGCGGGGTTGCCGCAATAGGTGCTGATGACGCTGCGGGCGCGGTTCGGGTTGCGCAGACTGAAATCACTGTGCTTCATCAAGGCTTTGACGGTGGGCAGAATGTTGCCATTGCGGTCAGGGCTACCAGATTGCAGGCTGAACCATTTGTCGATGACCAACGCTTCGTCCTTGAACATCGCATAAAAGCTTTCCAGCGCCTGGCTTGCTAACGCATGACCGCTGGAGACCAGTGCCGCCAGCGCATTGAAGCGGTCTGTCATGTTGCCCGCGCCGTTGAAGCGTTGCAGCGTTTTGTCTGGCCACATCGCATCACCCGTTTCTTGGCTCGCAAGGCACAGGTTGCTCAAAGCCATACCTGCCAGCGCGCGGCGGCCTGACGACTCGGCATCGGGCGTGTAGGCACCGGTGTCCATATTCGCCATGTAAACGCTTTCCCAATCGGCTTTGAGCGCTACCGCGAGCTGCGTACGCATGGCCTCACGTACCGCGTGAATCAATTGCGGGTCAACCACCTCAAGCTGCTCGGCAATGTAGGTTTCAGATGGCAGGGTGAGCACCAGTTCTTTAAAGGCTGCATCCAGGTTTGAATGATGCAAAACAGCCTGCATGGCAGTCAAATAAGCCTCATTTAGCGGTGTATTTAGGGCTGTAGCCCAATCAATACGGGCAGAAATGACAAATTTTTCAGCTACTGAATTAATAGCAGACAGTGCAGCACGCAAGCCCAAACGCTGGCCTGCTTCCCAGCGGTTGAAGGCATCGCTGTCGTGCTTGAGCAGGTGCAGCAGCTGCGCATCGCTGTAGTCAAAGTCCAGCACCACCGGGGCGGTAAAGCCGCGCAGTATGGACGGTATCGGCTCGGCATGGATGCCGGTGAAGGTAAAGCTGGTGGTTAGCTGCGTGAGCACAACGGTGTGATTGTCTTTGCCCCCATTTTCAGAAGAGCCAGACAAATGCAATGGCAAATCCTGACCGTCTGCACCCAGCAAACCAAGCCCCACCGGAATCACAAACGGCTCTTTGAGGCTCTGGCCTGTGGTGGGCGCGCAGCTCTGAGTCAAGGTGAGTGTGTAGCTGCTGGCCGCTGGGTCGAAAACGCCCTGCGCATGGACGCGCGGCGTGCCGGCCTGGCTGTACCAGCGCTTGAACTGCGGCAACAGGCGCGCCAGCTCGGACGCCGGGTTGGCATCGGCAATAGCCTGCGCAAAATCGTCGCAGGTCACGGCCTGGCCGTCGTGGCGCTCGAAGTACAGGCTCAAGCCTTTGGCGAAGCCTTCCCGACCCGCAGGGTCGTTTGAGCTGGCCACAAGGGTCTGCATCATGCGCACGACCTCGGCACCTTTTTCGTAAATCGTGACGGTGTAGAAGTTGCTGATCTCGACATAGCTGTCGGGCCGCACCGGGTGCGACATCGGGCCTGCGTCTTCGGGGAACTGCGCGGTGCGCAGCACACGAACGTCCTCGATGCGTTTAACGGCGCGAGCTGATGGTTCAGCGCACAGGTCTTGTGAAAACTCCTGGTCCCGAAAAACCGTTAAGCCTTCTTTAAGCGACAACTGAAACCAGTCGCGGCAGGTGACGCGGTTACCCGTCCAGTTATGAAAATACTCGTGGCCCACCACGCTTTCGATGTTTGAAAAATCAGCGTCTGTTGCCGTGGCCTGGTTGGCCAGCACGTACTTGGTGTTGAAGATGTTCAGGCCCTTGTTTTCCATCGCGCCCATGTTGAAGTCGCTGGTCGCGACAATCATGAAACGCTCCAGGTCCAGGGAGAGGCCGAAGCGGGCTTCGTCCCAGGCTACCGAATGCATCAGCGAGGTCATCGCGTGTTCGGTTTTATCCAGGTCGCCAGGGCGTACATAAACCTGCAAGGTGTGGTCTTTGCCGGCACGCGATGTGATGCGTTGTTCACGGCTGACGAGTTGCCCGGCCACCAGTGCAAACAGGTAGCAGGGCTTTTTATGCGGATCTACCCACTTGGCGAAATGCCTGCCGCCCTCAAGCTCGCCGCCCTCAACCAGGTTGCCGTTGGACAGCAGCACCGGATATTGGGCTTTGTCGGCACGCAGCGTCACGCTGAACATCGCCATCACATCAGGGCGATCCAGAAAGTAAGTGATGCGCCTGAAACCCTCGGCTTCGCACTGCGTGAAAAACGAATCGTTGCTCACATACAAGCCCATCAACTTGGTGTTTTTCGATGGGTTGGTGGTGGTGAAAATCTCCAGCTCAAATTCATCGGGTAAATCACTGAGCACCAGTTGGTTGCCGTCCATCTTGAAAGACGTGCCTTGGCCATTGACCTGCACCCGCACCAGGTTCAGCTCGTCACCGTCCAGCTTTAATGGCTGCGCAGGCAGATCCAGATTGCGACGCAACTTCATTTTGTTCAGCACGCGCGTTTTGCTGGGGTCTAGGTCAAAGCACAGCTCGACCGTGTCTATCCAGTAGGCGGGGGGTGCGTAGTCAGAGCGGTTGATAGTGACTGAGGGGCCTTGTCCGGCTCCGCTGGCATCAAGCTTTTGCAGCATGGGGGTTTCCTGAAAAAGTTGTGTTTGAAATGACGTGTGAAGTTGCGTGTGAAATTGCGTTTTAAGCAGGTAAAGGCGTAGCGAACATTAAACCCCCTGCTTGAGCGATGCCTCAATAAACTGATCCAAATCCCCATCCAGCACCTTCTGCGTCGCCGATGTTTCGTAGTTTGTTCGCAGGTCCTTGATGCGGCTGTTGTCGAGCACGTAGCTGCGAATCTGGTGGCCCCAGCCTACGTCGGTCTTGCTGTCTTCGAGCTTTTGCTGCGCCTCTTGCTGCTTGCGCAATTCAAAGTCGTACAGGCGCGAGCGCAGCCGCTTCCAGGCGACGTCGCGGTTGCCGTGCTGCGAGCGGCCTTCCTGGCACTGCACCACGATGCCGGTCGGGATGTGCGTCAGGCGCACGGCTGAATCGGTCTTGTTGATATGCTGGCCGCCCGCGCCGCTGGCACGGTAGGTGTCGGTGCGCACGTCGGACGGGTTGATGTCGATTTCAATCGTGTCGTCAATTTCGGGATAGACAAACACCGAGGCAAACGAGGTGTGACGACCGCCCGACGAGTCAAACGGCGACTTGCGTACCAGCCGGTGTACGCCGGTTTCGGTGCGCAGCAGGCCAAAGGCGTATTCGCCTTCGATCTTGATGGTTGCACCCTTGATGCCTGCTGTGTCGCCAGCGGTTTCGTCTTCAATCGTGGTCTTGAAGCCCTTGCGCTCGGCGTACTTGAGGTACTGGCGCAGCAACATGCTGGCCCAGTCGCAGGCCTCGGTGCCGCCCGCGCCAGCCTGGATGTCTAAAAAGCAGTTGAGCGGGTCAGCCGGGTTGTTGAACATCCGGCGGAACTCCATCTTTTCAACTTCAGTCGCCACCAGTGCCGCTTCGCCTCCAATGGCCTGCATACCGGCTTCATCGCCTTCGGCTTTGGCCATGTCGAACAGTTCGGCGTTGTCAGCCAGTTCGGTGCTCAGGCGGTCAATGACATGCACCACATCTTCGAGTGATTTTTTTTCTTTACCCAACTCTTGCGCGCGCTTGGGGTTGTCCCAGACCTTCGGGTCTTCGAGCGCGGCGTTGACTTCGTTTAATTTACGTTCTTTGGCAGGGTAGTCAAAGATACCCCCTGAGCTCGTTGACGCGATTGCTCAGGTCTGCGAGCTGGTTGCTGATGCTGTTGATGTGTTCTGCGTCCATGATGAATCCTGAGGGTGTCTAGAGCTGTTGAGCGGACCAATTTGGCTAACCCTGCATTTTCTCATGGCGCGCTATGGTCAATTCAAAAAACCTTCAATCACTGCTGCCAGCGCATCCGGCTGGTCATGGTGCAGCATGTGGCCTGCGTCCTGGATGCTCGCCTGCTTCAGGTTTGGCACGGCTTTAAGGCGCTCGTAATAGTCAGCCAGCGTGTATTTGCCGCCATGCCATTTGTCCAGCTCGTTGCTGGAGGCATCCACACACAGCGTGAGGGCCGTGATGCGCCGCCAGATGCTCAGGACTTCCTCAACCTGGTAGAGGTGGGCGTTGATGATTTTGTGGGCTGGGTCGCCCAGAATTTCCCAGCGGCTGGTGCCGTCTGGCTGCACCTTCGCTGCCGCCCAGTGCTGGGCCAGCCAAGTGGCTTTGTCTGCGCTTAAACGTGGGTTGGTTTTCATCAAACGCTTGACCACACCCGCTACGTCGTCATAGGGCCGCATGGCCAGCTCGCCAGCGTGGAGTTTTTTGAGTTGATCCAGCCATTTCGCGTAGCGTGCAGGCGCATCAAGTGGCTGGGTTGCGGGCATGCCAAAGCCTTCGAGGTTGACCAAGCGGCGAACGCGCGTGGGCCGTACCCCGGCGTACAGCATGACGACGTTGCCGCCCATGCTGTGGCCGACCAAATCTACGCTTTGGTCGGGGTACAAAGCGTCTAATAAAAAATCGAGGTCTGCCAGGTAGTCGGCGTACCAAAAGTTATCGGTAAAACCATTGCCGGGTGCGCTGGCCGTTTTGCCAAAGCCGCGCCAGTCGGCAGCGATGATGCTACGGCCTTGCATGAAAGCATCAGAGAACGCATCAACCATAAACTGGTAGGAGGCCGCCACGTCCATCCAGCCGTGCATCAGCACCAGCGGGGGCAGACTGTTTGCCCCCACGCTCGTCACTACGTGTACCTTCGGCGGTTCGCTGCCCCTTTCACTGTGTATGGGGGCTGGCCTTGCTTGGGGCGGCCCGGCGCTGGCGGCCGTAGCGCTTGTGTCAGTTTGCTCCCAAACCCGAACGTGATACTGAAGGCCGCGTATAGGGATAAACTCGCTGCGGGAAAGTCTTTTTTCTTTGTACATTGTGTAGATGATAAAGAATACGTTTTCAAAGCGCAGTCAAAACCGTGACAAGGCCCAAGTAGACCATTACGCCGCGCTGCACCACGGCTTTCACTGGCAGGTTGATGAGTACTTCAACATTGCCGATGTCTGCTGCAAGCGTTGGGCAAAAGATGATGCCAAAAAACCAGACGCTATTAAGAAAGTAGCTGTTTACGCCCATAAACAGGGCCTTACAGCCACTTTTTATACCTATTTTGAGCTTCAAAAGGCGGCTGATGCCCTCAGTCATGTGCTTTCAGGTCTTGGTGTGCAGCGCGGCGACCGTGTGGCCATCGTCATGCCGCAGCGCTTTGAGACGGCTGTGGCTTACATGGCGGTTTTCCAGATGGGGGCGGTGGCGATGCCGCTGTCTATGCTGTTTGGGCCGGAGGCGCTGGCGTTTCGGCTGATGGACAGCGAGGCGGTAGTGGCGATTGTTGACGAGAGCAGCAGTGCCAGCATCACGGCAGTGCGCGGGGAATGCCAGTCGCTGCGCTCTGTGGTGGCCGTGGGCGATGGTCAGGGTGACGTGCAAGGCGATGTTGATGACGCAAGCGCTGTTGCTGCTAAAAAGGCTGCCTTTCCGGTAGTCAAAACTAAGGCTATTGAGCCAGCCGTGCTGATCTACACCAGCGGTACGACCGGCCCGCCCAAGGGCGCACTGATTCCGCATCGCGCGCTGATCGGCAATCTGAGCGGCTTTGTCTGCAGCCAGAACTGGTTTGGTTTTGACGGCAAAACAAACCTGCAGTCCGATGCCATCTTCTGGAGCCCGGCAGACTGGGCCTGGACGGGTGGCCTGATGGATGCGCTATTGCCCACGCTGTATTTCGGCAGGCCTATCGTCGCCTTCAACGGCCGCTTCAGCCCTGAACTGGCTTTCACGTTGATGCAGCAACACGCTGTGACGCACAGCTTTTTGTTCCCTACCGCGCTCAAAGCCATGATGAAGGCCTACCCCAAACCGCGCGCGCATTTCAGGCTCAAGCTGCAAAGCATCATGAGCGCTGGTGAGGCGGTGGGCGATGCGGTGTTTGGCTATTACCGCGATCAACTCGGCGTTACGGTCAATGAAATGTTTGGCCAGACCGAGATCAACTATGTCGTCGGTAACTGTGCAAAATTTTGGCATGCAAAGCCCGGCAGCATGGGCAAGGGCTACCCCGGCCACCGGGTGGCGGTGATTGACGATGACGGTAATGAATGCGCGGTGGGTGTGCCGGGTGATGTGGCCGTACACCGCTTCGACGTGCATGGCCAACCCGACCCGGTGTTCTTTCTCGGTTACTGGAAAAACGAAGCTGCAACCAGGGCCAAATTCACGGGTGACTGGTGCCGTACCGGCGACCTGGCCAAGCGCGATGCCGATGGCTACCTCTGGTACGAAGGCCGGGCCGACGATGTCTTCAAGGCCGCCGGCTACCGCATAGGGCCGGGCGAGATAGAGAACTGCCTGGTCAAGCACCCGGCGGTTGCCAACGCAGCCGTGGTGCCCAAGCCTGACCGCGAGCGCGGTGCCGTGGTCAAGGCCTATGTCGTGCTTGTTCCTGATTTAGGAGCTGCTCGCGCGCGTATTCAGGGCTCTACAGCCGTTTTTGATGCTGAAATAACAGCTAAATTGCAGCTGCACGTCAAAAAAATGCTGGCACCCTATGAGTATCCAAAAGAAATCGAGTTCATTGACGAGCTGCCCATGACGACGACGGGTAAGGTGCAGCGGCGCATCTTACGCCTGCAAGAAGAAAAACGCTTCAAGTCGTAAACTTGGCTGATTGCGGTTGCAGCTAACTGGCCCCGCTTTTGTTTATCAAACTGCCCATCACAAACACCATGAATAAAGTTCAACTCGCCAGCAGCGATCTTCACGTCACGCCCATTTGCCTGGGCACCATGACTTTTGGGGCGCAGGTCGATCAGCCCCTTGCCCACACCATTCTTAACCGCGCCCTCGAGCACGGCATTAACTTTATCGACACGTCAGAGATGTATTCAGTCCCTGCACGGGCTGAAACCTTTGGTGCTACTGAAACCATTCTTGGCAACTGGTTTGCCACCACGCCCGGTGCGCGTAGCGCTGTGGTGCTGGCCTCTAAAGTAGCAGGCCCAGCGCGCGGCATGGACTGGGTGCGCGGCGGCAGCACCGACCTTACAGCGGCTGACATCGAGGGGGCCTGCAACGACAGCCTCAAACGCCTGAAGACCGACGTGATTGACCTCTACCAGATCCACTGGCCAGTGCGCCATGTACCGGTGTTTGGTGCGGTGTATTTTGATCCGGCCAAAGACAACCAAGCGCTGTCGTCGATTCACACCCAGCTTGAGGCTTTCAGTGGCTTGGTCAAAGCTGGCAAAGTGCGTGCGATTGGCTTGTCTAACGAGTCACCCTACGGCGTACACGAGTTTGTGCGCCTAGCAGAGCAGTACGGTTTGCCGCGCATCGCCAGCGTGCAAAACCCGTATTGCCTGGTTAACCGTACCTTTGAAAACGGGCTAGACGAAACCTCGTATCGGCTGGGTGTGTCTCTACTGGCTTATTCACCGTTGGCATTTGGTCTGCTGACGGGTAAGTACGACGCCGCCGGTATCGCCGACCCGCAGCACCCCAACCTTGGCCGCATGAGCCTTTATAAGACTATGCGCAAGCAGCGCTGGGGCAGGCCTGAAGCACTGGTAGCTGCCAAGCGCTACAACGCTCTAGCCCGCGCCAATGGCATGACACCCACCCAGATGGCGCTAGCCTTTTGCTATACCAAATGGCAAGTCGCCAGCACCATCATCGGCGTCACATCGGTGGCGCAACTCGACGAAAACATGGCCGCGTGGGGTACCAGCTTGAGCCCAGAGGTTCTGGCCGAGATTGACAACATTCGCTGGGAGATGCGCGACCCAGCGCAGTAGGAAAATGGGCACTTCTATAAATTCATTTTTCGGGCGAATTGCGGCGTTGCGCGGTGCTCGAAATCCTCACGTACCTGAAGTACGTTCCGGTTCCTGCGCTCCGGGCGCCTTGCACTTCATCCCGAAAATCTGAATTTCTAGCAGTGCCCAAATGTCTGTTTGATTAGAAACGGAATAAGGAGAGAGTTTTGAACTATTTGTATTTGGGCCTCGCGGTGGTGCTGGCCTACTTATTGGGCTCGCTGTCGTTTGCTGTCATCGTCAGCCGCGCCATGGGCTTGAAAGATCCGCGCAGCTACGGCAGCAAAAACCCCGGTGCTACCAATGTGCTGCGCTCGGGCGGCAAACAGGCGGCCGTGGCCACCTTGTTGCTTGACGGCCTGAAGGGCTGGCTGCCAGTGGTGCTGGTCAAGTGGTTTGGCAGGGACTTTGGGCTGGAAGATGGAACAGTTGCCATGGTTGCTTTTGCGGCGTTTTTAGGCCACCTGTACCCGGTGTTTTTCAAGCTCAAGGGGGGCAAGGGCGTTGCCACTGCGGCGGGTGCCTTGCTGGGCATTGACTGGCTGCTGGGCTTGGGCGTGCTGGCTGTGTGGGTTGTGGTTGCGTATGTTTGGCGTTACTCGTCAGTGGCGTCTATAGCCGCTGCCGTTAGCGCCCCCATGTTCTATTTGCTGGGTGACCGCGGGCCTTGGTACGCCGAGCGCAGTATTTTGGTGGCAATTTTTATCATCAGCATGCTGCTGGTGGTGCGGCACCGCGAGAACGTTGCCAAGCTGATACAGGGTACTGAGTCAAAGCTCGGCAAGTCCAGTAGTGCGGGGGCGGAAAGCGCTGCTAAAAAGTCTGCGAAGTCTGCAAAGTAGGGGCGAAAAATACGCTTCAATAGTGCTTCAATAGCGTTTAATCAGCGTCATCTGATCGTTTTCACGCAGCATTTGAAAGCGCGTCAAAAAGCTGTTGCCCAGCAGCATGTAAGGCATGGGCTGTGACGTGACCACCGCATCAACATCGAACACCTCGACATCGCCGATACGCACTGAATTGAGCTTGATGCGGTAGCCCTGGGTCACCCCATTGGCGGTCGACAGGTTGACGGGCTGCCCGTTTTTATAAGTGATGCCGGCACGTTCGGCATCCACCGCGCCCATGGCAATCGAGGTGGCACCGGTATCAACCATGAACTGCACCGCTTTGCCGTTGATCTGGCCCGGTGTCATAAAGTGCCCACCACTCCCGGCTGTCAGCACAATCCGGTTGCCACGCCCGCTAACGCCTGCGCCCAGGCTGACGGGTGCCTCGCCGACCCGCAGCGTCACGCGCTTGCCCGACTGCTCAATCACCGCCTGGTCACCGCTGGTTGAAATGACCTTCACGCCCTGGTGCGTGTCTCCGGCAGCGACTGATTTGGGTGCGCCGCCATTGACAACCAGCAGCGCCTTGCTGCCCAACATGCCTGCCAGCGCGACTGATTCTGCTTGGGCCGCAGCGCTGAAGACAAGCCATGCGGCTGCCACGGCTATTGAACGTGGCAGGTGCAATGCGGAGAGCATGATTTCAGTCCCTGAAGTTGTTAAAGCTCAAGGGAAAATCAGCGTTTTCAGATTTAATCAACGCCATCGCGGCTTGCAAATCATCACGCTTGCCGCCCGTCACACGCACTTTTTCTTCCTGAATGGCGGCCTGCACTTTTATCTTGCTACCTTTGATGAGCACCTGGATTTTTTTCGCCAGCTCGGTCTCAATGCCGTTGCGCACCTTGGTGACCTGCTTGACCTTGTCGCCGCCAATTTTTTCGCTTTTACCAATGTCTAAAAACCGCACATCAACGCCCGCCTTGACCAGCTTGTTGCGCAGTATGTCGCCCATTTGGTCGAGCTGAAAGTCACTGTCGCCTATCAGCGTGATGTCTTTTTCTTTCAACTCAATCGAAGCCGACGCGCCCTTGAAATCAAAGCGCGTGCCGATTTCCTTGGCCGTGTTTTCAACAGCGTTTTTGACCTTGACGAGGTCGGCTTCAAGCACAGTATCAAAAGACGGCATGGTTTTAGCTTCTCGGGTGGTGTTCAGGTTAGAGGTGCCCTAGAGGCAATGAGACAATCTTGTGATGTTAGTCGAGAAAAATGTTCCACTCCAGTCTTTCAACACCTTTGGCATCGTTGCCAAAGCACTTTCGCTGGTGCGTATCACGAGTGAGCTTGATATGGCTGCCGTTTTGGCCGATCCGGTCTTAAAACCAGCCGCTAAATTTGTGCTGGGCGGCGGCAGCAACATCGTACTGACAGGGGATGTCAAATCGCTGGTGCTCAAGGTTTGCATCATGGGTATGCGGCTGCACAGCGAAACCGCCAAAGCCTGGATTGTGGAAGCCGGTGCTGGTGAAAACTGGCACGACCTGGTCACCTGGACTTTAGCTAAGGGCTATCCCGGTCTTGAAAACCTGGCGCTGATCCCTGGTACTGTGGGCGGCTCTCCGGTGCAAAACATAGGCGCTTATGGGGTGGAACTACAAGATCGGTTTGAATCGCTCGATGCGGTGGATCTGACGACCGGGCAGACTTTTACCCTGAATGCCGCGCAGTGTGCCTTTGGCTACCGCGACTCAGTCTTCAAGCATAAAAGCACGGCTACTGGCGCAGGCAATCCTGGCATTACTGGCATTACTGGCTTTGCTGGTTTCACTGGCTTTGCTGGCTTTGGGTTAGCCGACAAAGCACTCATTACGCGCGTGCGCTTTGCGCTGCCGAAAGCTTGGCGCGCCGTGCTGGGTTACGCAGACATTGACAAAAAGATGTTGCAAACCGGTATCACCCAGCCCAGCGCGTTGCAAATGTATAAATGGATCTGCGACATACGCAAGGCCAAGTTGCCCGACCCGCAGGTCATAGGCAATGCTGGCAGCTTCTTCAAGAACCCGATGGTCAGCCCCGAGCAGTGCGCCGACATCATCCAGCGCGAACCCAAAATTGTGTACTACAAGCTCGATGACGGCGCTGTCAAGCTGGCCGCTGGCTGGCTGATTGATGCGTGCGGCTGGAAGGGCAAGCACATCGGCAATGCAGGCGTATACGAGCGCCAGGCGCTGGTGCTGGTCAACCGTGGCGGCAAGGCTGACCCGGTGACCGGCGGCGAGGTGATGACGCTGGCCAAGGCGATACAAACCAGCGTGTACGAGCGCTTTGGCATCATGCTGGAGCATGAACCAGTGGTGGTTTAAGGGCACTTCTATAAATTCATTTTTCGGGCGAATTGCGTCGTTGGGCGGTACTCGCAATCCTCACGTACCCAAGTACGCTCCGGTTGCTGCGTTCCGTCCGCCTTGCACTTCATCCCGAAAACCTGAATTTCTAGAAGTGCCCTTAAGGCCATGCCTTCCGTCTGACTGAATCGCGATGGCTTGTTGCGGCTTGCAGGTCAGACAGATTGAATTTAGCTTGTTTTAAACTATGCCACTAAGTGGCATAATCACAAAATGAGAAGAGTATTCAAGACGCGTCATTTCAGTCACTGGATGCGAAAAACTGAGCTGACGGATAACGCACTGTGCAGCGCTGTAAACGAAATGATGCAGGGACTGATCGATGCCGACCTGGGTGGCAATGTCGTCAAAAAGCGGGTAGGTCTTGCGGGTCGAGGCAAGCGTGGAGGTGCCAGAACTCTTATTGCCACAAACCAGGGGAATCGGTGGTTTTTTGTTTACGGGTTCGAGAAAAATGATCGAGCCAACATCGCGGGCGACGAGCTTGAAGGGCTGCAAGACATTGCAGGGCAACTGCTGGCGCTATCAGTTTCGCAACTCGACGAAGCGGTACAAGACGCATCATTAAAGGAAATATGCCATGACCACAAAAGCTAAAGCGAAGAGCCGTATTTTTGAAGCGGTGCATGACACAGCGAGTGATTTGCATCGGCTGGGCTTTATTGACAAACGCAAGATGCGCAAATTCGATGCCCTGTGCCTCGATCCGATTCCGCCTTACGACAGTGAAAAAATTCGTGCGTTGCGTGACCACCTGCAGTTGAGCCAATCGGTGCTTGCTAGCGTTTTGAACACCAGCTTATCCACCGTGCGCAAATGGGAAGTCGGCGACAAGCACCCCAGCGGGCCTTCGTTGAAGTTGCTGAACCTTCTTGATCGCAAGGGGCTGGAAGCGGTACTTTGACACCACGCTGGAGCATGAACCCGTGGTGGTTTAAAAAACTTGGCGCTACGTTTTTAGTAGCTGGTAACGCCCGTTTTTATTGGG
>JBCKNM010000021.1:0-22309 GCA_038902775.1 Polaromonas sp. | reverse complement strand
GGCTCGCCGCCGTTGCCCATCCCCGTCAAGTCAATCACAGTGGTGGGCTGCTGGTGGCAGGCACCTGCGTCGATCACGGCAGCCAGCTCATGCTCCAGCAGGTCACGAATCTCGTGCGCATCATTAAGTGGCTCTGTGGCACCGCGCGGGATCAGGGTGGTGGCCAGCAGTGGCGCGCCGTGCAGGGCCAGCAGCGCTTGCAGCGTTTTGTGCTCGGGCACGCGCAGGCCAATGGTTTTGCGCTGCGGGTGGCTCAGGCGGCGTGGTACTTCTTTGCTGGCCTCCAGGATGAAGGTGTAGGGGCCGGGGGTTGCCGCTTTTAACAGGCGGAACTGTTTGTTGTCTACCCGTGCGTAGTTGGCCAGCTCGCTCAGGTCACGGCACAGCAGCGTCAGGTGGTGCTTGTCGTCCACACCACGAATGCGGCGCAAGCTGTCGGCAGCGGCCTTGTCGTCCAGATGGCAGACCAGCGCGTAACTTGAATCGGTGGGTACCGCTGCTATGCCGCCGCGCTCAAGCAGGATCACGGCCTGCTTGAGCAGGCGGGTGTGCGGGTTGTCGGGGTGGATTTCAAAAAACTGGGCCATTTGAAAATCACTGTATTAATTTTCAACAGGCTGTACGCTGTGTTTCTGAAGAAGGCCGACTCACTGAACGCGGTCCGCCAGCAGTTCCCACACGGGGGTTAAACCACCCGGCAAAAACGGCAGCGTGCCCAGGTCGGTATGGCTTTCATCGGGGCTGTGGAAGTCACTGCCGCGCGACGCAGCCAGGCCAAACTCCTTGGCTGCTTCGGCGTACTTCACATATTCGGCAGCGGTGTGGCTGCCAGTGACCACTTCAACACCTTGCCCGCCGTGGGTTTTGAATTCGGTGAACAGTGCGTACTCTTCATTCGGTGTGAACTTGTAGCGCGCCGGGTGCGCAATGATGGCCATGCCTTTGGCTTTGGTGATCCACTGCACGGCATCACGCAGGCTGGCCCAGCGGTGCGGCACATAGCCGGGCTTGCCTTCGGTCAGGTACTTGCGAAAGACTTCATTAGTTTCTTTGCAGACACCGCTTGCAACCAGAAAGCGCGCAAAGTGTGTGCGTGAAATCAGCTCCGGGTTGCCGACAAATTTAAGCGCGCCTTCATAAGCGCCCTTGATGCCGACTTTGGCCAAGCCTTCGGACATCTCAAGCGCCCGCTCTTGCCGGCCACCGCGTGTTTTGTGCAGGCCTTGCAGCATCTCGGCATCGTCAGGGTCAAACCCGAGGCCGACGATGTGTACGGTTTCATTGGCAAACGTCACTGATATTTCGGTACCCGTCAGGTAGCGTATGCCGTTGGCTTTGGCGGCCAGCGCGGCGCGGTGCTGGCCGCCGATTTCGTCATGGTCAGTCAGCGCCCAGAGTTCAACGCCGTTGGCCGCTGCTCGTTCTGCAAGGGCCTCCGGGGTCAAGGTGCCGTCAGACACGACCGAGTGGCAGTGCAGGTCGGCATTCAGGATGCTGGTGGGCGGCAGCGCGAGGAAGAGCTGTGTAGGAGTAGTCACCGAGCCATTTTAGGGCGTGGTTCAAAACCGGGTAACACTTTTCCCGGTGGCCATCGGTTGAGTCATAGGCAAACCGTCCAAAAGTCACATTGCCAGTGTTACCCAAAAGTGGCACTTTTTGAACCACGCCGAGAATTTCAGTATGAGCGCAAAAATGGCACCCGAAGGTGCCATTTTTAACTACCCAAAAAGAGCCTTGTCAATCCTCGACGAACGCCTCTTCGCGCTTCTTTTTGATCGCTGGCAACAGCACAATCACCAGCATCAGCACAGCCGCTACCAGCAAACCGGCCGACAACGGACGCGTGACAAACGTGCTCCAGTCGCCGCGCGAGAGCAGCAGCGCCCGGCGCAGGTTTTCTTCCATCATGGGGCCCAGGATAAAACCCAGCAGCAGCGGCGCAGGCTCAGCCCCCAGCTTGATGAAGATGTAGCCGATCACGCCAAATATGCCGACCATCCAGATGTCCCAAGTGTTGCTGTTGGTCGAATACACACCAATCGCACAGAACAGAATAATCGCCGGAAACAGGTAGCGGTAAGGCACGGCCAGCAGCTTGACCCAGAGGCCGATCAGCGGCAGGTTCAGGATGATCAGCATGGCGTTGCCAATCCACATCGAGGCAATCAGGCCCCAAAAGAGCTGTGGGTTGCTGGTCATGACCTGCGGACCCGGCTGGATGTTGTGAATCGTCATGGCGCCGACCATCAGCGCCATCACGGCGTTGGGGGGAATGCCCAGAGTCAGCATCGGAATGAAGGAGGTCTGCGCAGCGGCGTTGTTGGCAGACTCGGGAGCGGCCACGCCGCGAATGTTGCCCTCGCCGAACGGCACCTCGCCCGGCTTTACCCCCATTTTCTTTTCCAGTGCGTAAGCTGCAAAGGCACCCAGCAGGGCACCGCCGCCGGGCAAAATACCCAGTGCAGCACCGAGGAGGGTGCCGCGCAGCACGGCAGGTGTCATGTTCTTGAAATCCTCTTTGGTCGGCATCAGGCCCGACATCTTGAAATCGGCCGTGAACGCTGAGCGCTCATGCTCTGGCGTCGCCAGGTTGTGGATAATTTCGCCGTAGCCGAACACACCCATGGCGATCACGATGAAGCCGATACCGTCTGTCAGTTCTGGAAAGCCAAAGCTGAAACGGGCGACACCGGAGTTCACGTCGGTGCCAACCAAGCCGAGCAGCAGGCCCAGCAGGACCATGGCAAAGGCCTTGAGCAGGGAGCCCCTTGCCAGCACAATCGCACCGATCAGGCCGAGCGTCATCAGGGCAAAATATTCGGCCGGGCCAAACTTGAAAGCCAGTTCGGTCAGCGGCGGCGCAAAGGCCGCCAGTACCAGCGTGCCGACGCACCCGGCAAAGAACGAGCCCAGGCCGGCGGCGGTCAGCGCCGGCCCGGCTCGCCCCTTTTTGGCCATCTGGTGCCCGTCAATAATGGTCACCACCGAGGAAGCCTCGCCGGGCAGGTTCACCAAAATGGCGGTGGTCGAACCGCCGTATTGGGCGCCGTAATAGATACCGGCCAGCATGATGAGTGCCGACACCGGTGGCAAGGCATAGGTGGCAGGCAGCAGCATGGCAATGGTGGCCACCGGACCAATGCCGGGCAGCACGCCGATCAAGGTACCCAAAAAGCAACCAACGAACGCGTACAGCAGGTTGATCGGCGTGAAAGCCACGCCAAAGCCTAGCGATAAATTTGAAAGCAGATCCATTTTATTTTCCTTAACCGGTGATGAAGGCGGGCCACACCGGCATTTGCAGCCCTATCCCCCTAACGAAGGCCAGGTAGCTGAAAATCGCCAGCCCGGTGGCCAGGATGAAGCTGTTCTTGAATTTCGAGCCGGCCTGGGCCATGCTGACAATCAAGGTCAAGGCGTAAATCGCAACAATCAAGCCGAAGGCAGGCAGACCGATGCCGCGCAGACCCGTCAGCAAAACGCCGAACGCGACGTTGGCCGCAATGATGAAAAACAGCGGCCTCCAGGCCCATTTGCCGATTTTGTCGCCGCCTTCGACTTCAATCACCAGCGCCTTGAAGGTGATCACGGCCCCAAAAATGGCCATCATCACGCCCAGCATCAGCGGAAAGTAGCCCGGTCCCATGCGGGCGGCGGTGCCAATTTTGTAGAACGTTGCGCCCCACGCGAACGCCACGCCGACGCCCATGAACGCGAGACCGGCAACAAAGTCTTTTTGGCTCTTAATATTCACGGTTTGTTTCCTATAGATAAATAATGAATCGGTGGATTATGCATGCAAGCAACCCTGCCCGGTATGTGGTTTTCACCTAGACCAAGTGATTTTCGCACCAAAAATGGCTTGCGCGGGTTTTTGGGGTCAGCGCCCAAATGCGACTAGCCTTTGGCTCGCCCGTAGGGTGCAGTGCTTGCACTGCAGCGAAATTGGTGTCTGACCCCAATAACCCCTTATGGCTCGTTCAAACCAGCTTTTGGTCAGCCCCTGGTCAGACCTGAACCAGGGTTTCCCCGCAGAAGCCTGATTCAGGAACTTCAGGACATGGGCGGCGTGGTCGCCAACACTTCTTCAATCGTCGTCAAGCCTTCGGCCACCTTGAGCACCCCGGCCAGACGCAGTGGCCGCATACCATCGGCCCCCGCCTGCTTGCGCAGCGCGTCAATATTCGGCTCTTTGGAAACTTTCTCTTTGAACGCTTCGGTCACCGTGAGCAGCTCGTACAAGCCCATGCGGCCCCGGAAACCCGTCAGGCGGCAATCAACACAGCCCACGGGTTTGTAGGGCCGGTAGCCACCGCTGATCTGCCACGGCTTGACGAGGTCTGCCAGCGTCTCACGCGAGGCCGTGTCGTCTTTCTCGCGGCAGTTGCTACACAGCGTGCGCACCAGGCGCTGGGCCAGCACACCCAGCAGCGTGGCGTTGATGAGGTATGACGGAATACCCAGCTCCATCAGCCGCGACACGGCCGACGGCGCATCGTTGGTGTGCAGGGTGCTGAAAACCAGATGTCCGGTGAGCGCTGCCTGCACGGCCATTTCGGCAGTTTGCAAATCGCGGATCTCGCCGACCATGATGATGTCCGGATCCTGCCGCATCAGCGCACGCAAGCCTTCTGAAAAATCGAAATCAAGATGCGGCTGCACCTGCGTCTGGTTGAATGACGGCTCAATCATCTCGATCGGGTCTTCTACCGTGCTGACATTGACATCTTCAGTTGCCAGCCGTTTGAGGGTTGAATACAGCGTGGTGGTTTTGCCCGAGCCGGTTGGCCCGGTCACCAGAATAATGCCGTAGGGACGCTTGACGAGCTGTTCCCAGCGCGTCGCATCATGCTCTGAAAATCCGAGTGCGTCGAGGTCTTTGACGGTGGTGTCCGGGTCAAAAATACGCATGACCATTTTTTCGCCAAACGCAGTTGGCAGCGTTGACAGGCGCATTTCAATTTCATCACCACGCGAGTTGCGCGTCTTGATGCGGCCGTCCTGCGGCCTGCGCTTTTCAACCACGTCCATGCGGCCCAGCAGCTTGATACGCGCCGTCATGGCGTTGTGTACGGCCATCGGCATCTGGTAGACGAGGTGCAGCTTGCCGTCGATGCGAAAACGTATCACGCCCTGCTCGCGCCGGGGCTCCAGGTGGATGTCGCTAGCGCGCTGATCGAAAGCGTATTGCCAGAGCCAGTCCACCACCTGCACCACGCCCTGGTCGTTGGCATCGAGTTGCTTGTTGGTTTTGTTCAGTTCGACCAGTTGTTCAAAACTGACACCGCCTGAATTGCCGACAGATTTAAGCGCGGCCTTGACAGATTTGGCCAGCGCAAAAAATTCGGCGGTGTATTTGGTGATTTCAAGCGGGTTTGAGACCACCAGCCGCACACTGCGGCGCGACTGGCGCTCGACTTCCGAGACCCAGTCGGTGACAAATGGCTCTGACGTGGCCACCACCACTTCAGTCGGCGTAACCTGCACCGGCAGCACCTTGTGCCGTTCGGCATACACGGCAGACATCATGTCGGCCACCTTGCCGACCTCGACCTTGAGCGGGTCTATGCGCAAATATTTCAGGCTGGCGCGGCCTGCCAGCCATTCGGTCATGGTTTCAATATCCAGCGGCTTGCCGTCCGCTACCCGCGTCATGCTGACGCTGGCCAGCCGCACCAGCGGCTGCTGCGCGCTTTGCACCTGGGCGCAACGGGCGATGGTGCGCTGGGCATCCACGCTGCTGATAACGCCGTCCTCACTCAACCATTCAACCAGCATGCGCCAGTCCAACGAACCAACGTGCGCAGGTTTTGCTAGCGGTTTTCGGGACGATGTTGGTTGGTTGGGGGGGCATCACTGCACTCATGGCTTCACTTTACCGCATTCATTCATTTTGACCGCATGGTTTTTATGTCACTGGTTTGAAGAGCTGCAACCATTTTTTGGCCGACAAGCCCCAGCGCGACTCAATATCGGCAGCCCGCAGCAGCAGATCAGAGCGTTCGGGCCGTGTTGGCTCACGCTGGGCCAGCACCACGATATTGCCCTCCCGCGTGGGCCTGAACGCCCATACCGCCTGCGGGCCAAAAACGTCAACAATCTTTTCAAG
Organism: Polaromonas sp.; assembly: GCA_038902775.1. Taxonomy (GTDB): domain Bacteria; phylum Pseudomonadota; class Gammaproteobacteria; order Burkholderiales; family Burkholderiaceae_C; genus Polaromonas. Next base: position 16,200 of record JBCKNM010000021.1, on the reverse strand, counting down.
CGACTGCTCGTAACTTGAGTCACGGCCAAAAAGGTTGACCGTCATCACGCCATCTTCAGCCAGTAAGCCATAGCAATGCGTATAAAAATCGGCGCTGTCCAGCACCGGCGCTGCGGCTTCGTGGTCATAGAGGTCAACGTGCAGCAAATCGACCATCTCATGGTACTGCGATTTTTGTATTTCAACTGACGCATCAGCCTCGATGACATGCAGGCGCAAGTCATCACGCGGCAACTTGAACCAGACACGGCAGGCCTTGACAACCTGCGGGTTGATTTCAATCGCTGTCGTTTTCATGCGCAGTTTTTTGTAGCAAAACTTGGTTAACGCCGCAGACCCCAGGCCAAGCTGCATCGCGTGCTTTTTGTGTATGGCTCGGGTATCCATAAACAGCAGCCCGGCCATCATGCGCTGCACATATTCAAGCTCGATGTCATAGGGCTTGTCCAGCAACATCGAGCCTTGTACCCAAAGGGTCCCGAGATGCAGATAGCGCACGTCGCCATAGTCGGAGAAATGAACCTCGGGTAGCGCGCTTGCAGACTTGCTGGTTTCTTTTTTTGCCATCCGATCAATTCCGGGTTATTGGGATCAGAGTCCAAATTCATCGTGCCCTTGGCACGCCCTTCGGGTGCGATGCTTTGCATCGTAATGAAATTGGCGTCTGATCCCAATAACCCTCCACAAGGCGACTATCAGCCCTGAACCAGCCCACGCAGTTTTGGCAAGGCAGCCAAAGCATTAGCCGTAGTCGCAGCCGCTAATGCGTCCATGGAAATGCCGCGCAAGTCGGCCACCACTTGCGCTATGCGCGGCAACTCTGCGGGCTGGTTGCGGCCTTGCATCTGCCCCTGCGCACGCTGCGCTGCGGTGGTGTAAAGCCAGTGCGGTGGCATGTCAGGTGAATCGGTTTCCATCACGATGCTTGCCAGGGGTAGGTCGCTGGCCAGGCGGCGCAATTGCAAGGCGGGTTCAAACGTGACCGAGCCGCCAAACCCGAGCTTGAAACCCAACTCAATAAATGCCTCGGCTTGCTGTTGGCTGCCATTGAATGCGTGGGCAATACCTGACCAACCGTCAGCCGGGTTTATCTCGCGCAAATGCTTCAGTAACTTGTCGGCAGAACGGCGCACATGCAGTATCACTGGCAGGCCGTGCTTGCGCGCAATTTTTAGCTGCTCGCGGTAAAAGTGTTCCTGGCGCTCGCGCATGGGGCTTTGCATCAGCTCAGGCACAAAGTAATCAAGACCAATCTCACCCACTGCAACCAGGCGTGGGTCTGATTTGCGCAGCGCCAGCTCTGCGCTTAGTGCCTGCAGGTCAGACTCCTGCGCCTCGGGCACGCACATCGGGTGAATGCCCAGCGCGTAACTGTACGAATACTGGTGCGCCAGCTCTCGCACCACCTGAAAATTATTCACCGCCACCGCCGGAACCACGCAATGCACCACATTGGCGCTGGTCGCTCGTGCGTGCACCGCATCGTGCGTGCCTTCAAATTCGGCAGCGTCGAGGTGGCAGTGGGTGTCTATCCAAAAACTCATGGCGTGATGGTGACAGAAAAAGCAGGTGCACGAGTTGTGCAAAGCCGCACAAATCGTGATACGTTATGCTCATTCAGACTAACTTGCCAAGGCACCTCTATGCGACGACCTGCCCTTTACAGTAGCGCACAGCGCGCTGATTCAAAGCCCGGTGCGGAGCTTGCCCCGGCAACGGAGGTTAAGGTGAGGCCATCAAGGTTTCAGAGCTTCTCCAAACACCTTAAGCTCAGCAACATCACCCTGCTGTGGTCGGTTGTAGGCCTGCTGGCCTTGTTGCTGGCGCTCAGTTTTTCGATGTCGGTGCGACCGGGCTCTCACAAGCTGACGCAAGAAGACATCAATGCAGCCGTGCTCAAAACATTAGAGACCAGCGTGCTGCCATCGGCACAAGCCAAGGCCTATGAAGCCATCTTTCCCTCGGTGGTGCGGGTGGTCGCCATTGGCAAAGACAAGGACGGCAAAGAGGTCGAGCGCGGCGTGGGTACGGGTGTGGTGATTGTTGACAAAGGCATCATCTTGACCAATCTGCATGTGGTGCAAGGGGCAGAAACCATCAAGATCACTTTTTCTGATGGCATGGAAACCACGGCGCACATCACAGGCGTGCAGCTAGAGAATGATTTGGCGGTGCTGCAAGCTCACAAGATCCCCGACGACATGATTGCCGCCACCATGCGATCCACCGCCGATTTACAACCGGGCGACAAAGTGATGGCGGTCGGCTTTCCGTTTGGCATTGGGCCATCGGCATCCAGCGGCATCGTGTCTGGCCTGAAACGCAGCTTCCGCTCGCCCGAAGGCCAGCAGATGATGACCAACCTGATCCAGTTCGACGCTGCGGCCAACCCCGGCAACTCAGGTGGCCCGCTGGTGACGATGGACGGTGAGGTGGTCGGCATCGTCACCGCGATTTACAACCCGAACCAGCAACGCACCTTTGTCGGCATTGGCTTTGCAGTGCCGATTGAAAATGCAGCATCGGCTGCCGGAATACCTCCGTTTTAAAAAACGGACTCCCCGAATTTGAACCCGAATTAAACGACTCGAGAACCACCATGCAAGAACCCCCTCAAGACACAGCCCAGCTCATGGAGCAAATCCTCTACGAAATCAAACGTGTGGTCGTCGGCCAGGACCGCTTTCTGGAGCGCGTCATGGTCGCCATCCTGGCGCAAGGCCATTTGCTGGTTGAAGGCGTGCCCGGCCTGGCCAAAACGCTGACCATCAAAACACTGGCAGAAACCGTGCGCGGCAACTTCAAGCGCATCCAGTTCACGCCCGACCTAGTGCCCGCCGATCTGGTGGGCACGCGCATTTACAACCAGAAAACTGGCGAGTTCAGCACTTCGCTGGGGCCGGTGTTTACCAATTTGCTGCTGGCCGACGAGATCAACCGCGCACCGGCCAAGGTGCAAAGCGCGCTGCTTGAAGTGATGCAGGAGCGGCAGGTCACGATTGCCGGCGTGACGCACAAGGTGCCCGCGCCCTTTCTCGTCATGGCCACACAAAACCCGATTGAAACCGAAGGCACCTACCCGCTACCTGAAGCGCAGGTGGACCGCTTCATGATGAAGGTGCTGGTCGACTACCCAACGGATGAAGAAGAGTTCGTCATCGTGCAACGCGTCACTGGCCCGGCGGTGGCCGTGTCAAGCGTTGCCAGCACCGAACAACTGGCCGCACTGCAAGCTGAATGCAGGCGCGTTTATGTAGACCCTTCGCTGGTGCAGTACGCCGTCAAACTTGTCTCCAGCACACGCAACCCTGACAAGCATGGCATCAAGGATTTGCAGCGCTTCATCACCTTTGGTGCCAGTCCGCGTGCCACTATCAATTTGGCTGAAGGCGCACGGGCTCTAGCCATGCTGCGTGGCCGCAGTTACGCATTACCAGAAGACATGAGCGACCTGGTACCCGACGTGCTGCGGCACCGGCTGGTGCTGTCGTATGAGGCGCTGTCTGAAGGGCTGTCGCCCGATGCCATCATCGGCAAAATCATGGCGAAAATTCCAGCACCTGCCAAGCCACTAGCGCATGAGAAATTAGCAGCCTAAAAATGACCGCAACGCCAGCAGTCGCCGCCAGCACAGCCAAAACAGGCGGTGCCGAACAGCTTTTACGCAAGCTTGAGTGGACGGTGCTGCGCCGCCTCGACGGTCTGCTGCAAGGCGACTACCGCACGCTGATGCGCGGCACCGGCATGGACCTGGCCGACCTGCGCGAATACCAGCACCATGACGACGTGCGTCACATCGACTGGAACGTCACGGCCCGGCTGGAGCAACCGCATGTGCGGGTGTTTACCGAAGACCGCGAGATGAGCGCCTGGTTTCTGCTGGATCTCAGCCCGTCAATGGACTTCGGCTCGGGCGAGCAGCGCAAGCGCCATGTCTCCGCTGAATTTGTTGCCGTGCTGGCGCGCATGTTGACGCGGCACGGCAACCGCGTCGGTGCCATGCTCTATGGATCGGGCGTTGACACCGTGATACCCGCGCACGGCGGCAGGCAACATGTTTTGAATCTGCTGCACACGCTGCAAGTTCGCCCTGTTGCCCCTCAAGCAGGCACGACACGATTGGGCGATCTGCTGGAGGCCGCAGCCAGACAGGTGCGCAGGCGCTCGACGATTTTTGTGCTGTCTGACTTCATCAGTGAAGCGGGCTGGGAAAAGCCGCTCGGTATGCTGGCGCTCCGGCATGAGGTGGTTGCTGTGCGCCTGCTAGACCCGCTGGAACTACAGTTGCCAGACCTCGGCCTGATACCGATTGTGGATGCCGAGACCGGCGAGCAACTGCTGGTCGATACGCATGATGCGGGTTTTCGCCTTCGCTTTGCCCGCATCGCTGCGCAGCGTGAATCAGATTTGCGGCAATCCCTGATGCGCGCTGGTGTCGACACGCTGGAGCTATCAACCGACGATGATCTGGTCAATGCGCTGATGCGTTTTACGGATCTGCGAAAGCGCCGCAGCCGTATGAGCCAGGGCGGTGCCGTGCCCAGCCATTTAAAAACAGCCGCTTGAAAAACGTTTAAAAAAGTGCCGCCATGAACTTCTCACAGCTCATACCCAAAACCTTCCCCATGACTTTCATGTGGCCGCAATTTTTGTGGCTGTTGCTGCTGCTGCCACTGCTGGTGCTGCTGTACATCTGGCTGCTGCGCCGCAAGAAAAAAATGGTGCTGCGCTACGCCAGCCTGTCCATAGTCCGCGAGGCCATGGGTAAGGGCCAGAGCTTTCGCCGGCACATTCCGCCACTGCTGTTTTTGTTTGCGCTGTCGGCCATGCTGCTAGCGTCGTCACGCCCGTTTGCCGTCATCACCCTGCCCTCACAACGCGAAACCATCATGCTGGCGATGGACGTGTCCGGCAGTATGCGCGCCACCGATGTGCTGCCGAATCGCCTGGTGGCTTCGCAAAATGCAGCCAAAGCTTTTTTAACCGAACTGCCGCGCAATGTGCGCGTCGGCATCGTCGCTTTTGCTGGCACGGCATCGGTGGTGCAGCCACCCACGCTTAGCCGTGAAGACCTCGTCACCGCCATCGACAAATTCCAGATGCAGCGCGGCACCGCCATTGGCAACGGCATTGTGGTGTCGCTGGCCGAGCTGTTCCCCGACGCCGGCATCAGCCTGGAGGCGATGCGAAGCGGGCGCGACAAACAGCGCGGCATCTCGCTCGACCAGGCGGGTAAAGATGGCCAAGAAAAACCCGCGTTCGTACCGGTTGCGCCCGGCTCTTACACATCAGCCGCCATCATTTTGCTGACCGACGGACAGCGCACCACAGGCGTTGATTCGCTCGACGCAGCCAAGCTTGCTGCCGACCGCGGCGTGCGCATCTACACCGTGGGTGTGGGCACGGTGAACGGCGAAACGATAGGTTTTGAAGGCTGGTCCATGCGCGTCAGACTCGACGAAGAAACCCTCAAAAGCATAGCCCGCACCACGCAGGCCGAATACTTTTATGCGGGCACGGCAGGCGACTTGAAGAAGGTCTACGAAGCCCTGAGTTCGCGGCTGGCGGTGGAGAAAAAAGAGACAGAAATTTCAGGCCTGCTGGCACTGCTAGCGGCTGCGTTGGCGATGCTCTCTGCCGGGTTGTCGCTGGCTTGGTTTAACCGGATTTTGTAGGGGGTTATTGGGGTCACCGGGGTTCGACAGCTAATGACGTAAGTACCTTGATCTCATTAGGTTTGACTTTAAAACGTGCCCCTACAAGAGGCTCAATTGTCGATTTGCAGAGGGTTGCTTGACTTTCAATGCCTTGAACATTTCGTGCGGCTCATCGCTCATGGAAGACACGCCGCTCAGTGGCTCTGCGCCGCCCACATTGACTCGGTGATACTGAATAAGCTTGAGTGATTGCAGCAAGAAAATTGGTGTCTAACCCCCATTTCCTAAAAGACGGTGAAAAATGGACCGCTGCGGTCGATTTGCAGCCGACGATTCCAAAGTCCGACAGGCTGCTAGAGATCGATTTCCAGCAGAGGCGAGACACCCCGGGATACGCAAATCATGATTTCCTTGTCATGCTGGTCTTCATCCAGCACATAGTCGCGATGCTGGGCCACGCCTGAAATAAGGGGTGTTCGGCAGGCTCCGCAGGTATCACTCTCGCAAGAACTCGGGACCGATATCTTCTCGCGGCGAAGTGCCTCCAGAATGCTTACTCCACAGGGCACCTCGATCGTCACCCCCGAGCGCAAGAGCTTGACCGCGAATGGCCGATCCTCCGGAGCTTGGGGTTGCACGCTGATACCGAAATCCTCGAAGTGAACACTGCCGGAGGGCCAGTGATGGGTGTACTCGCGCACAGCCTGCATCAGGCGCCGAGGGCCGCAGCAGTAAACATGCCCGCCTTCGTGGTGATTCGCGAGTAGGGGAGCCAGATCCAGCGAATGCGAGGGATCACCATGGTTGTGGTGGATCAGGACGCGTCCTCCCAGTTCAGGCGTGTTCAGCTCCTCGCGAAAGGCCGCGGACTCGGGAGTCCGCGTGATGTAGATGACCCGGAAGTCCATATGACGGGCTTGTAGTTCACGCACCATGGACATGATCGGTGTGATCCCGATCCCTCCGGCAATGAGCAGATGCGTCCGCGCCTGGTGATCAAGCGCAAAGTAATTCAGGGGCACCGAGGCAGGCAGCACATCGCCTTCCTGTACCTGGTCAGTCAGGTTGATGGATCCGCCCATTCCATGAACGTCACGCTTGATGGCGATCCGGTAAAGATTCGTCTCGGCCGGTCCATTGCAAAGGGAGTAACGACGCGTCAGACCGTTGGGTGTGAGCACAGTGATATGGGCGCCGGCGCTGAAGGGAGGTAGCACCTGGCCGTCCGTGCGCAACAATTCGAAAAGAAAAACATCGGTGGCAATGCGGGTCTTGCGGGCGACCTACAGCGGCAGCATGCCTCCTTCCGGGTCTGGGCTAAGGGTGCTGGAGTTCAATTCTTCCTCCGGGAGTTCGAGCTGGCAAGCCAACTTGTTCATGAAGACGCACATCACTGCCGCTGGTCGAAGACGCCATGGCCGCAATGCAAATTTCCAGATTCGCCAGTCCCCAGCGCCCATCGTGCAAGACCGGGGATTGGGTGTCATGTGCCTTCTCCCGATTCGTTGTCACGTGGCTCATTGTCGCTCTGGTCCGGCGGTGCCATAACGTCCCGGTTCAGGTTCTCAATAACGGTCAGCAAGGTGCGACGCGTAGCCGCCAGATCCTCTGGCGGAATGCCCGCAATCGCTAGCCGGTTGACCTCTTCCGCACATGGCACACTCAGCGAGCGAAGCGATGTGCCCTTGAGCGTGAGAAAGATACGGACCTGCTTTTTGTTGTCCGGCATCTTCTGGCGTGTGATGTAACCGAGCTTTTCCATGACCTGCAGTGCGGTGAAGGTAGATGGCTCGGTCACTCCAGCCTGCTCACTGAGCTGACGCTGCGTCAAGCCGTCTGTTTGCCAGAGGATGCGCAGAAAAGTCCAGTGCCCATACAGTACAGAGTGCTCCTTGAGCCGGCGCTGCAAGCCGCTGGAGGTGCAGCGAAACGCATCCTTGATCAGGTGGGCCATGCGTTCGTCGTGCAGCACCTCGCGCCAGTTGCGCAATACGTCGGACTTGAATTTCCCTGTGTTTTTCTCCGTCTTGCTCATAGAGACTCCCTGTTTGACCATCTGGTGATTATTGTGGTGTTTTCGCTCAGGCTGTGGAGTTTTTGGGGTCAGAGCCCAAATTCGCCGAGCCTACGGCTCGCCCGGAGGGCGCGGTGCGATGCACCGCAGCGAAATTGGTGTCTGACCCCAATAACTCCCCGCGACCGGTCACCCCGTCAGCACTGAAGTCACGCGTGTGTGTATCGGGGCTACGGTAGGGAGAGTCATATGCAGGGCTTACTTGGCCCTCTTGACGATCATCTCGTCAAAGTTCCGCAGCCACTTGTCCTGCATATCCAGCGCTTTGGCCGGGTCAATGAACTTGAGCGGAACGTTGGCTAATGGGGATGGTATCTTCTTGCTGGTCGGCACAAAGTGGTTGTCTACAAGCAGCTTCTGTCCTTCATTCAGCATGAAGTCGTAAAAAAGGATGGCCGACGCCGGATTCGGCGAACGCTTGAGCATGGCGATGGTGCTGGGTTGAGCAAGCACTGGTTGGATGGCCCAGCCCTCGATGGGCGCTCCCTTCGCCTTGAGACGATCCGGGTTCCAGCTGTATACCGTGAGAGCCAGCGGTACTTCACCCGAGGCCACCATCGTCGTCAGCAGGGAGTGCCCTCTGCGCGCAGAAATTCCGTTGGTGGATACGATGTTGTTGAAAATCTTGCTGCCCTGCTCTTCACCCAGCTCCGAAAGCAGGGCGCCAAACCAGATATGGTTGTTGGCCTCGATTCCCAGGCGGCCTTTCCATTTCGGATCCTGGAGATCTTCGTATCGCTTGGGCAGCTCGTCTTTCTTGACTTTTGCGGTGTTGTAGGCTGCTATCCAGGCATCCAGTGAGATGCCGACCCACTCCTTGTGGGCTGGTACCGCTTGTGGAATCAAGTCGGCCAGGTAGGGCGAGCGAACCTCCTGCAAGAGCCCCTCCCGATGGGCGAATTCATTTTCGGGGGCGTTGTTCTGCACGATATCGACCACGAACCGCCCACCCCGAGCCTCACCGGTGAGACGTTGCAGGATAGTCTCTGAGCTCGCACGCCAGGAATTGGCCTTGATGCCGTATTTCTTGGTGAAGGCCGCCATCATGATCGTCAGATCGGGAATGGCGTGATAGACCAAAAACTCGCCTTCTTTTTTTGCGGCCTCAAGCAGGCGTTCCTGCCGATCCGGTCCCTGGTAGAGGGCCAGCTCGCGCGCGGCGGCCATCTTGGGGGTGTCCTGAGCCAGCGCCAAGGAATGGGCAGCACCTGCGATGAGGGCCAGGATCATGAGTCTCCAAATTTTCTTGTGCATCACTGTCTCCTTTGTTTAGGTTGGGGGCAGGAACTCGTCTTATGCGAGCTTTCGTTGCGCGCGGCGGCGCAGGTACTCGAAATTGATGCTGTATTGCTCAGGCCTTGTGATGTTGTGGTGTAGGCGCTGGATGCACTCGTCGTCGAACACCGGCCCAATACCGCCGGCTGCATCAGCCAGCAACTGGATCTGGCAGGCGTTGTCGAGCATGATGGCCAGGATGGTGGACTCCTCCACCGAAGCGCCGACCACCGCTACGCCGTGGTTGCGCATTAGAACGGCCTTGCACGCGCCCAGGGCCCGGGCTACGCCGGCCCCCATCTCCTGGGTGCGGATCAGGTCAATGGTGTCGGTGTAATAGGGCAGCCCATCGGCAAAGGCCACGCTTGGCTGACTGATCGACCGAAGCGCTTTGCCGGTAGCCGACAGGGCGACCGCATGCGTGGGGTGGGCGTGGATCACACTCATCACGTCCGGGCGGCTCTTGAAGATCTCGGAGTGGATATAGACCTCGCTGTGACGTCTGCCACCGCCCGCAACCTTCACACCATCGAGGTTGCAGGTCACCATGTTTTCCATCGTGATCTCGTCAAACCCGAAACTGTGCGGCTTCATGTAGAAATGGGTCGGATCTCCGGGGACCCGGATAGAGACATGTCCACGGGCCAGGTCACCCTGTCCCTCGGCCTCAAGGATGAGCCCGGCGTCAATCAGTTTTTGGCGTGCTTCGTCTGCAGTCATGGGGTGTCCTGTCTGGCCATTCAGGCCGGTTGTGTTTCCAGTTGGTCTTCGAAGATCTTCAGCAGATCCTGGGCGATCGGTGCGTACTTGGCATGCGTTCTGAGCATGAAACTTGAGAACCCATCACTGTTGTGGTGCTTCTTGCCCTCATGGGGCAGATCGATCCGCTGGTTGCAGGCCGGGTCTCGCACCACTGGTGCAAGAACGGCAATCAATCAAAGCATGTCATTTGATGAACTCAGACATCTTTACCGTGACGTCGTTCTTCCGGGTTGCTTCTTCATACAGTTGATGAATGCGCGGAGACTGGTCTTCATACTCGATCTGGTCACCGCCGAGTTTCAGGCTCGTGGACACGCCGCCGAACAGGGATTTACGCTTGCTTTCGGTGAACGGATAACGCAGGCTGCCATAGGCAGTCGCGAAATAGCGCGCCGGTTTCGAGCTGGTATTAAAGTGCTGATGGAACATCTGATCCGGCGGCGCGAACACTGTGCCGTGCTTCCAGTCTACGCGATGGTAATCCCCCTCATCTTTGTACCACAACAGCGAATATCCGGTGCCGGTAACGCACATCACATGAAAATCCGCAGCGTGGCGGTGACCCTTCTTGTAGGTTCCGACGGGCATTTCGGAGATGTGCGCGTGCATGGTGCCATCGGCCAGAATGAACATGATGTTGGCTCCGCCGGCCCCCCGGTCGCCCCATGGTTTCAATTCTATGGCAGCCAGATCGGGAACGAAATTGGTTTCCCACATATGTTGGCCCGGACGCACCGGGATGAAATCGCCTTCGCCGCTGAAGTACTTCGAGCTGCCAATGCGTTCATCGAATTGCCAGTCGTTGTTGAAAATGAACTTCTCGTTGTGGAACATGTTCATGACCGCCGGCAGATTGGTGGTCGATACCAGCAATGCCCGTTCCGATCCGCTGCCGTTGAAATGCCGGTACTTGGTATTGAGCGGTATGGCGAACATGCTCTTCGGGCCCCACTCGAAGGTATGCTTGCGGCCATCGGCTATCTCGATCGTGGTACTGCCTTGACCGGCCAGTACGTACACCACTTCTTCATATAGATGCTGTTGCGGCGAAGTCGATGCAGTGGGGGGAATATCCAGCAGGAACATGTTCAGGAAATCACCACGCCCTTTAAGGTGGACGGCTGCTCCATTCACGCCAAAACGTGGCCAAGGCTTGGTTTCCACTTCAAATAAATCAATCCCGAAATCCTCCTTGACCGGGATGCCTTCGGTTTTGAGCCACTCCAGATAGGAGTCGATCATTATTCTTGGGGCGTCAGTGTTACTCATTTTAGGTCCTTGATCAATTAATAATACGGTGATAATTTTCTGGGATGACGCAAGCAATACTACAGGTTCTGCTGCCCGGCCGAAAACAGCAACGATTTGATGACGACCGGCACCGCATTACTGGGCTGAATTACTGCACCGATATCCACGTAGTCAAAGGCATGTAACTGGACACCGTCTATCGATACAATTTTTTGCGGGAAATGGAGCTCGTATTCAATAATATTCCCGAGCGTTTTTCCGATATCACCATCGATAATCAGAATTAATGCCGACCCTGCGGCGGGTCCCGTGGCCAAGGCGAGCGTGATACCCTCTGCAAGATTGCGTAATCGAGAGTAATGAGGATCACCGCGCCATTTAAGCGCCAATGCAATCGGCTGCCCTTCGCTCAGGTGCGCGCGTGACAGAACCGCACTGACTTCTTCCGCCACAGATCGAGACGAAAAGCTTTCACCCATCGGGAGCGACGGCAATAGCACAGGAACATTATGGACAGGCAATGCAGTTCCATCCGAAATATGAATGGTTCTTCCGCTTACCTGGACCGTAAACTGCGAGGCGCCGATCACGGTAGCGCGGATTCCCTGGCCAGGATCCAGCATGGGAACGGCTATACGGCCATCAAAGAACGCGCGGCTGATATTGTCGGCCAGCGGTTTGGCTATATCGCCGAATAGACCGTTTTCCCGACGATAGATGTATTCGGAAACCCCTCCAGAGAATGTAACGACATCAGCCTTTACCGGCTCCGAAAATGGAGGAGTCAGATATAGCTCTTCGGCTGCACCGACCACTACTTTTTGCTGTATCAGCGCAATGACCGCATTGGATAAAGCGTCGGTCACCCGATCGACATCGGCAACATTTGGTTGCTCGCCCAGCCGCAGTTCGATTCCCTGCGCCTTTGCCATCAAATGTGCTGAATCATCGATTCGAACCAGCCGGCCCTCCTCATCCTGCACGATCAGGCGACCTCCAACCGCGATGCAGCAAGTACCGAGTATTTCACCATTTTTGATCAATGCCAGCTTCGTTGTCCCGCCGCCGATATCGATATGAAGAATGGTCTGTGAAGTCTTGCGTGAAAGCGCCACCGCACCTGAACCATTGGCGGCAAGCATGGATTCGAGATGGTGCCCTGCAGAGGCGCAGACGAATTTGCCGGCGTCGGCCGCAAACAATTCGGCAATTGCCGATGCATTGGTTCTCTTGATCGCCTCTCCGGTCAGGATCACCGCGCCGCTATCAATATCCGACGCGGCAAGCCCGGATTCACGATAGGCATCTTCAATGAAAACGCGAAGCCGGTCGGCGTCTATCGTGTTATCGGGCAGGAAGGGGGTAAGGAGAATCGGCGAGCGCCAGATTATTTCCCGGGCAACAACGACAAACTGGCTCGACAGCGTTTGGGTTTTACGTTGCAGATGCACCTTGGCAAACATCAGATGCGACGTGGAACTGCCAATATCGATCCCCACGGTTGTGAGCTTGATGTTGTCTATTTTCCAGATAAATTCGGCGAGTGCTCCTTTCTCGTCAGCAGACATTTCATGAATATGATCACCCTCATCGCTGTCATGCAGCTCCTTGCGCTTCGGGCCGATACGTGAAAACTCGCTGAGCGAATTAACAGCGGCAGGCAAATCGCCACGCTCGACCCGTCTTGGCCGTAACTGTGCAAAAGCTGACGGGTTTGAAGCGTTAAATATTTCGTTTTGTCGAACACGATCGATCCCGGAAAACAACATTATTTCGTCCTTTTTATGAAAACTTCGTCGAAGGCTTTAAGCCATTTTTCACTCATGTCCAGATACAGCGCCGATCGGCTGCCAGTAGCGCCGCATCAACTCACCCATCGGCGTCCCCCGGCTGATTTGGGTCAACAACTCATTTTGCTCTGCATTCTCCATCTCGGCTCCTTGGTCTGTGTGAGTCGCCAGCGTCTTTTAGGCACGACGGTTGCAATCAATTTTCAATATAAAACTTAGTTAACTAAGTATCCTAAAGCAGACTTTATCCAGGATAAGTTTGCTTGTCCACAAAGAAGTGTTGAAAAAGGTAAGTATTTACCCCTAAATACCGGCATTTTTTAACTTTTTGCACTTTCATTTCCGGGATTCATGAATTTCAATTTATTTTTTTTCTAAGTAACAAATTTTCCAACTACTCAACCCCCACGACGAGGCCCGTCAAAGGGTAATCGTACTTTTGGTGCATGTATGGACCCGACGCCCTTTGCAAGCTCTCGTTTGTAACTGGAAGCGGTCTGCACGCATGTATCCGGCTTGCTGATGGGCGATCTTGTTATCACGCCCGCAGCCTTGATGAGATCCGCGCACCCTGTCCTCAGCAAATTGGCGGCTTGAGCAGTACCTGGATGACGCGCGCGTTCTTGTTGGCTATCTTTGGTGACTACCCACCAAAGCCTCCAGCGTTCTGTTTGAACCGCCGTATGCGGAACCGCACGTACGGTGGTGTGAGAGGGCTGATAGGGTAAGCTCTCACCCTATTCGATTGGTTGATTTATCAGCTTTTTTGACAGGCGTTTCGATAAGCTCAACGCGAACGGATACCTATTCAGCGCATCCTTACTTCATTCCTGCGCCTTCTGTTGCTCTTGCTTTGCATTGTTGAATCCTCCCACAATTAATAAAACAGCATTGGCCCAAAATATCGGATAGATCCCAAATGCGCTGCCCAGTGAGCCGAAAATCAGGGGCACCATGATCTGGGTAAATTTATTCACCGTCAGCCGCAGTCCCAGCGCTTCTCCAGCGCGGCCGGGAGGGGCATGGTTATACGTCAGGATGATGGACAGCGGCTGTCCGCAGCCCAGCCCCAGTCCCAGCAAAAAAGAAATCGCGGCCAGGATCAGCGGATTCTCAAATGCCGGAAACAAGAAGAACGTCATCCCGGCCATCAGCAGCGACCAGGTGAGAATGCGCATTTCGCCGTATTTCCTGGCCATCCACGGCATCCAGAGCCGCACCACGAATGCCGCCGCCGATTGCATGCCGATGATCACGCCGATCGCGGACGCGGTCAGGCCAATCGAGCGGCCGTGGATGGGCATATAAAAATTGAACAGGTCGATGCCGGTCAGGATCACGCCGCTGGTCAGCAGTGTGTTGCGCAAGCGCCGAATCCCGAGGAGTTCCCTGACGCCGCCGGTGCGCACCGGTTCATTGCTTATTATTTTGGTAGGAATGAAGCCTGCATAACACAGTAAAAAAATCCCCGGAATGATGGAAATGACGATCAGTGCATAGTAGCTCATCGAATAGCCGGCCCGGTCGACCATGAAGCCGACCAGCATCGGGCCGATCATTCCCGAGATGGCTGCGCCCAGACTAAAAGTGCCAAAATTGCTGGTACGCGCATGGGCGTCTCCCAGCGAACCCACCAGATTGTGTGACGCGACATGGAAGAAAATATTCGCGATGCCAACCAGCGCCGCCGATACAAAGAGCGCCGGCATGAACGGGAAAAAAGTCGGTATCAGAAGACTGCCACACATGCCGAACGAGCCGAGCACCAGCGGCCAGCGCATGCCGAAACGATCTGAGGTGCGACCGGCATAGACCGCCAGCATCAGCGGAAAAATCGCGTACATGGAAATCAGCATACCAATCGCGAACGGGCTGGCGTGGAGTTCGATCGCATATAGCGCGACCAGCATCTTGCTGCCTTTCAGACCGATCTGGTTGAGGACCGCCAGGAACACCGCGAGATAAACGGACATGGCGCTTTTTTTCTGATAGTGGATGGTGCTCGGCCACGGAGGAGATTGTTTTCCATCTTTGCGGCATGCTTGACGGCATCAAATGTAGTTTGTTATAACTGCATCCTGATATATGGACTTAGGTTCCGCATATCGGGACTATATCAGATCTGCTGGGGGCGATGGCGCCGCGAACGATTTTCCGATATAAGGAACGCCGTTCTTATTTTGTTGATTTTCGCTCGAAACAGAATTAGATTGTGTTCTTCGTAAAGATCATTCGACCGAATAGAATTGAGAAATTCCGGCCGCATTCGCCGGGCCGCTTAGGCAATTGCTTCGATCGAGAATAGGTAATTTTGATGCCTCTACATCGTATCCAAGGGGGACGTAATGTCAGCATTTATTGATCAGATAATCCAACGCTGCAAAGGGAGTTCAACAAAGACGTTCATCCTCTATCCCATCGTCATAGTGGCATGGGAGTTGATAATCAACAGCGGCAGAATCGGGCTCAACCCGCTCTATATACCGATAATCGCTTGGGGCTATCTGCAATACCGTCTTTGCGGCCAATACCGCATCAAGCGCGGAGGCGGCGGGCCCGGCATGGACACGCCGCCAGATCGGCTGGTAACGACCGGTATCTTTGCTTATACCCGCAATCCCATGTACATGGGACACATCATTTTCCTGATAGGCATGGCACTCGCATTCCACTCTTTGCTTGCCGTCATTCTCGCTGCTTTTACCGTCGTTTTTTTCCAGTCGCGCGTGCTGCGCGACGAGCGGCTGCTGATGGAGCGGTTTGGAGAACCCTTTATCGATTATCAAAAAAAGGTAAAACGCTGGGTGCCTGGACTTTTTTGAGCTTGCCGGCTGCATGCCCCCAAGTACGTCCAACGGTTCATGAAACTGGCCCGCTTTGAAAGCCGCTGAAACTTGCTTTGCATCATTTATCCAAGGGCTTATTGGAGAATGTTCTGATATATGAAATCATGGTCCAAAATCTGTGCCCAAAATCTGTTGACAGGCAACATGCGGGAATGTGAGAATAAGCAGATCACCCAAGACAAGCGATATCGCTCTGATAACTCTTTCTCATCCCTTAATTATTAGGATATTTCTCATGAATATGAATATGAAATCATCGCTCACCAGCCTTGGTCTACGCGCTTTGCTGATTGCATTATCACTGTCTTGTGGGACAGCGTTCGCGCAAGCTTGGCCTACAAAACCGGTACGCATCATCGTACCGTTCGCTCCGGGCGGCACCTCGGACACGCTGGGACGGATTATTGCGCAGAAGCTTACCGAGAGCATGAAGCAGACTTTCGTCGTTGAAAACATGCCGGGCGCAGGTGGCCTGATCGGTTCCGATAGGGTAGCCAAGGCGCCGCCCGACGGCTACATGCTGGTCGTATCCGGGGTCGCTACGC
>JBCKNM010000020.1:0-22330 GCA_038902775.1 Polaromonas sp. | reverse complement strand
ATTCCCTCATTTCGTATCGGTGAAGGCTGGGACACCCATGCGCTGGTGTCGGGCCGCAAGCTCATCCTTGGCGGCGTTGAGGTGCCGCACACGATGGGTTTACTCGGCCACTCGGATGCCGATGTGCTGCTGCACGCCATCATTGATGCGCTGCTGGGCGCTGCCGGGCTGGGTGATATTGGCAAGCACTTCCCGGACACTGATGCGCGCTTCAAGGGTGCTGACTCGATGGCCTTGCTGCTTGAAACGGCACGCCTGCTGACTGAGCGGGGTTTGCGCATTGGCAATATCGACAGCACCGTGATCGCGCAGGCACCGAAGCTGGCAACTCACATACCCGCGATGCGTGAAAAAATTGCACTGGCCCTAGGGCTTGATGTGGGCCGCGTGAACGTTAAAGCCAAAACCGCCGAGAAGCTGGGGCCGGTGGGGCAAGGTCTGAGCATGGAGGCGCGGGCGGTTGTTTTGCTGTTAAAAATCAGCCCGCACGCAGCTTGATGTGCGCCGCCAGCCCACCTGAAGCGGTGTTGGCCAGGCCGAATATTCCGCCCATGCGCTGTATGGTTTTTTCGACAATGGCCAGGCCCAGGCCTGCACCCGTTGCCGCTGTGCGGGCCGCATCGCCCCTGAAGAACGGACGCGTCAGTTTGGGCAGGGTCTCGCTCGACACGCCCTGGCCGTGGTCGCGCACCTTGATGAGCACCCATTGGTCATGCTCCTTGGCAGCGATGTCCACCAGGGCAATACCGGTTTCGGGGGTTTTGCCGTAGCGCCGCGCGTTTTCAATCAGGTTGGACATGACGCGCAGCAACTCCACCTCATCGGCCAGAACATTCAGGTTGTCGGGCAGGGTGACGGTGATGCGCAGGTCGTCGTAGTCGGCTACCGCATACACAGCCGCCTCGACGATGGCATTGAGTGACACCGGAGCCAGTTGCGAGGGGGCAGGGTGCGCGTAGTCGAGAAACTTGTCGATGATGGCATCAAGCTGCGTGATGTCTGCGGCCATGTGGGCTCTGACATCGACATCGGCCACGCTCAATTCGGTTTCAAGCCGCAGACGTGTCAGCGGCGTGCGCAGGTCATGCGAAATGCCGGCCAGCATGATGACCCTGTCCTGCTCGATTTTCGAGAGTTGTTCTGCCATGCGGTTAAAGCCGATGTTGACTTCGCGGATTTCGCTGGTGGTGGCTTTTTCGTCCAGCAGGCTGGCATCAAAGTCGCCATCGCGCATACGGCTGGCGGCAAACGAGAGCAGCTTGAGCGGGCGGTTGATGAGCCGGGCAATCAGGGCCGCGCCCACCAGCGACAGCGCCGTCGCCGTGATGAGCCAGATCAACCATGTACTGCCGCGTGAGGGGCCGATCCGTGAAATGTCGGTTTGCAGCCAGTAGGCATCCTCGTCAATTGAAAAGCCGACCCACAAACCTTTGACGCCATTAACATCGCTGGCCACCAGCGTGCCGCTGCCCAGGCGGGTTTTGAGCTCTTCACTGATGCGCTCACCCAAAGCGTCGCTCTCGAACAAGTGAAACTTGTCCCCCGGTTCATGCATGGTGATGCGTACTTTTTCTTCGTCGGCGAGGGTTTTGATGAGCGAGACACGGGCAATCGCATCGGAGTAGCGCAGCGCGGCAAGGCTTAGGTTGACCAGTGACGCGAGCTGCTGCGCACTTTGAATGGCGCGTGGTTTGGATTCGAGCCAGCGATAGGTTTGCAGCCACGCCACGATGGAGCCAAACAGCAGCAGTGCCAGGAAGAAAAAGGTACGCCAGAAAAGGCTGAAACCCCGGCGTGGCCGCATCTCCAGGGTTTCAATCGAGACGGGGTTGGTGCTGTAAATGACGTTATCAGGCACTTGTGGACTCTAGCGCAAGCAGGCAAGCAGGGTGTTGTTTGGCACCCGAGGTGAAACGACCACCAAAGTGTGCATTTAATGGATGCCATCCGGCACAAAAACATAGCCGACACCCCACACGGTTTGTATGTAGCGCGGTGCCGCAGCATCAACCTCAATCAGCTTGCGCAGGCGCGATACCTGCACATCCAGGCTGCGGTCAAACGGTTCAAACTCGCGGCCACGCGCCAGTTGCGCCAGCTTTTCGCGCGACAGCGGCTGACGCGGGTGTCGCACCAGGGCTTTCAGCATGGAAAATTCGCCCGTCGTCAGCGGCAGTGCTTCGCCGTTTTTTTGCAGTGTGCGCAAGCCCATGTTGAAAGAGAACGGGCCAAAGGTCACCAGTTCCTGGTCAATGGACGGCGCACCGGGTACTTCAGTCGCCGGGCGACGGCGCAGCACCGCATGGATGCGGGCCAGCAGCTCGCGCGGGTTGAAGGGCTTGGACAAATAGTCGTCAGCGCCGATTTCCAGGCCAACGATGCGATCCACGTCTTCGCCCTTGGCTGTCAGCATGATGATGGGTGTACGGTCGTTGGCGGCGCGTAGACGGCGGCAGATCGACAGGCCATCCTCGCCCGGCATCATCAGGTCGAGAACGATCAGGTCAACCACGTCGCGCAACAAAATGCGGTTTAAAGCCTTGCTGTCTTCGGCAAGAATGACTTCGAAGCCCTCCCGCGCCAGATAGCGGCGCAGCAGGTCGCGGATGCGAGCATCGTCGTCAACGATGAGGATTTTGTCGGTATGGGCAGTTGTGGTGGCTTGGTTCATTGGGGTTTCGTCACTTGTAACAGAGCCATTTTGCGGGCTGAAAACGCGAACTACGGTTTTTTTTTCGGGTCACACTGACACACTGTTACAGGAGTTGCGACTAAAAGCAAGTTTTACCACCATGTAAAAAGCGCTGCCATTGATGCGAATAGCGTTTAAAGTCAAGGCTTTTTGTACGGGGGCGCTGGTTTGGATCAAGTCGATTGTGTTGTCATAGGTGCTGGTGTGGTGGGGCTTGCGGTGGCGCGGGCGCTGGCATTGCAGGGCCGTGAGGTGATGGTGCTTGAAGCTGCCTCGGCGATTGGCACCGGCATCAGCTCGCGTAATAGCGAGGTCATTCACGCCGGTATTTATTACCCGACGGGCTCCCTCAAAGCTAGGCTGTGTGTGCAGGGGCGGCAGATGCTGTATGCCTATTGCCAAGCGCGCGGCATTGGCCACAGCCGCTGCGGCAAACTGATAGTGGCTACCAGCGCTGAGCAAGCGCTGCAACTTCAAGGCATCATCGACAAAGCCGCTGCCAACGGCGTGCATGACCTGATGCTCTTGAGCCGCGATGAGGCCAGGGTGCTGGAGCCACAACTCGAATGCGTTGCCGCCATCCACTCGCCCAGCACCGGCATTGTCGATAGCCACGCGCTAATGCTGGCGTTGCAAGGCGACCTTGAGAACGCAGGCGGCGTTGTGGTGCTCAATACCCGGCTGGAGCAGGCGCAATGCGCGCAGACAGCGATTACTTTGATAACAGAAGATGACACCAGATTGCAGGCGAAAACGGTTGTCAATGCGGCTGGTCTTTACGCGCCTGCCCTGGCAAGGCGCTTTAGCGGGCTTGCTTTGCACCACATACCGCGTGACTATTTCGCTAAGGGTAATTACTTCACCCTGGCTGGACGCTCGCCGTTTAGCCGCTTGGTGTACCCAGTACCGGAGGCCGCAGGGTTGGGCGTACACCTGACGATTGACCTTGGCGGTCAGGCCAAGTTTGGCCCTGATGTGCAGTGGGTGGACTCACCCGAGGATCTGCTGGTGGACCCGGCGCGGGGCGATACGTTTTATGCCGAGGTGCGCAAGTACTGGCCAGCCTTGCCCGAAGGTGCGTTGATGGCCGGCTATGCAGGCATTCGTCCCAAGATTCAGGCACCGCACGAACCTCGAACCCCTACTCATTTTTGAACACTCAGGGTCTTGCCTGGCAGCGCCACAGCCACCTGCGCGCCGACCAGAGAGCCCAGCAGGATGCCGGGCGTCAGCAGGCGAACGATGGGCCACAACACCGCACCGCGCCGGTGGTGCGCGCGCACCGACGACAGCGAGGTGAAGCAGATTGTGGCGAGCGAGGTGGCCACGGCCATCTTCACGGTGTAGTCGGGCGGATAGCCCCGGCCCGACATGATGATGGTGATGAAGGGCACCATCAACATGCCGCCGCCAATACCCAGCAGCCCGGCAAGAAAACCGGTAGCAAGGCCCAGCAGGGCAAGTTCAAAAATGAGTAGGGGTTCGAGGTTCATGCGGCGTAAGGGCAGGCTGCCCGCCGAGCAGGCGTGTGGATGGGAATTGCGGCAGGCGCTGCGGCGGGCGAAAAAATGAGGTGTCTGCGAGTGCCACTGGGCCGTCATCCTGAACCAGGGTTCAGGTGGGCGAGGGCAGTCTGGTTTCGGGTTCGTCTGACGCGAGACGATCACGCCTGCCAGACAATTTACCAAGCCCGTGCTCTAAGAGCATTGGCACAAGGAAATATAAAGCCCAATATGCATCGCAGACCGCTCGATTGTAGGCTTTTGCGGCAATCACCCAATCGACATCTAGGCCCTACAGCAGTTGTCCGTCGGCTTCCAGTGCCGCATCGAGTCGCTGTAACAGCGCTATCAGCTGTGGGTTTGCCTGGGTTGCGGCCCCGTCTGCATGGACGGTTTGAACCACGCCTGCTTTGCGGTCTGCTGATGTGACTGCAAGGGGCTCTGCGGTGGAATGCTCCGAGAGCTCAAAAGCCAGATTGAGTGCGGCCAGCACGGCGATGCGGTCACGCGCCTTGACCTTGCCGGCATCGCGGATTTTGCACATGGCCATGTCAACCCGGTTGACGGCATCAAGCATCAGGGCATCGCCGTCTTCGGGGCAGCCCAGCAAATAGCTCTGCCCCATGATTTGTACTTCGAGTTGTTTCATCGGCCAGTTCCTACCGGCGATGGCAGGTCGCTGCTGGCGTTTTCGGGCAGGCGTTCAAGCAGGGCATCAACCCTGGCGCGCGCCGCACCCAGGCGTGACTTGAGCGAATCGCGTTCCTGCGTCAACATGGCGAGCTGCTCGCCCAGCAGGCTGTTGGTACGCTGCAATTCTTCATGGCGCAGCAAAAGCCGTTCTACCCGTTCGGTAACTTGCTCAATCACGCGCTCGGCAATCTGGTCGCTGGGGTTTTGGTTCTCGAACATGGCAAGTCAGATTGTAGGGTTTACCGTCTGATGCAGCGTAGAATCTTGCCTGTTGGTGCTCGCGGTGTGGTTCACATGCCGCAGTTCAACGGGAAGCAGGAGGGAGTCAACGCCATGCGGACCGGGTCAGCCCGAGCCGATTTGCGCCGCGATTTTTAACCTGCGCTGCCCCCGCAACGGTAAAACGGACGAAGGCACGCTCATTGAGCGTGCCTTCAGCTTTCATCACAGCCACTGAGTGCCCTGAACAAGCATTTGGGAAGGCGATGAAGGCAGCTCCGTCAGCCCGGATACCGGCCAACAAGGTGGGTGTGCGTGTCATTGATTTGGCACGCCGCTTGTATCGCTCATGCACTGGCGGGGAAGCTGGTGAGGGCATTTTGTTGATTGTTTATCTCATGAAAATCTGTACTTCCCATGTGCGCCTGGCCGTGCTTGCCCTGTTGTCTCCGGCGACTTCTGCCGTGCTGGCGCAAACACAGGCCGTCAACACCTTCAATGAAGTGCTGGTCACTGCAAGCCGCGTGGCCGGACCGCGTGAATCCCGGCCTTTTGGCACCAGCGTTATCAGCGCTGAAGACATTCAGCGCGTTGGCGCAGTGACTGTCAACGAAGCCATCATGCGCATCCTGGGCGTGCCAGGGCGTCAGGACTTTTATGGCGGAGGCGACTACGCGCTGGACCTGCGCGGCTTCGGCGTTACTTCCGATAGCAACCAGGTCGTGATTCTGGACGGTATCCGCATCAGTGAAGCCGATTTGGGAGGCACGCGGCTGGCCGGCATTCCGATCGAGTCGGTGGTGAGCATTGAAGTGATTCGCGGCAGCGGCGCAGTTCTGTACGGTGAAGGCGCCACTGGCGGGGTCATCATCATCACCACCAACGCAGGAAGAGGAGTGGCGCGCAAGAATGCAGCGTCCCTGTATGCCGGTGTGGGGAGCTACGGGCTGCGCGAAGGTCGTGCCAACGCGACACTGGCGAGTGGCGGATTGTCGCTCGATGTCAATGCCATGAACCGCAAGGCAGACAACCACCGCGATAACTTTCGCTCTGACACCGATGCGGTGTCTGCCGTTGCCCAGTGGAGTAATGAGTGGCTGCGCGTGGGTGCAAGCCGGGCGCAAGACAGTCTGGACACTGGCCTGCCTGGCGCGCTGACGGCGGCGCAATACCAAAACAATCCCCGTCAGGCCACAACGCCTCAAGATAAAGCCTCCATTGAAAATGTGCGCAATGGCGTGTTTGCCGAGGCTTCTTTGGGCGACTGGCAACTTTTGGCCGATGCTGGCTGGCGTGATAAAAAACTGCGCAGTGTGTCAGCTTTTGGCGCCTTCGACTATGACGTCCAGGCCGCCAACTACGCACTGCGCGCTGTGCACAGTGCCAAACAGTCCGTCTTTTCAAACCGGCTGGTGCTCGGTACCGACTACGCACACTGGCAGCGCGATGTGCTCGGCGCTTTCGGTTCCACCGCAACGCAGGCTTCACGCGCCTATTATTTTCGCGATGAGTTTACTGTCGCCGCTACGGGAACCGTTCTGTCGGCAGGTGCGCGCACGGAACAGATCAATAAGGACAACACGGCGGCTTCGGCCGGCCTGGCCGACCGCCAGAACGCCTGGGAACTGGGGCTGAATCAACCCTTGAACAAAGAGGTTTCCGTGTATGGGCGTGTCGGCCGCAGTTTTCGTCTGGCCAATGCAGACGAATTCAGCTTCACGTCGCCCGGCGTGACCCTGCTGCCGCAACGCTCCAGCGATGTCGAGCTGGGTTCGCGTTATGCGTCGGGGGCAGTGAAGATGGAAGCCCGCTGGTACCGTAGCGCCCTGACCAACGAGATCGGCTTCGATCCGAAT
Source organism: Polaromonas sp. (assembly GCA_038902775.1). GTDB lineage: Bacteria > Pseudomonadota > Gammaproteobacteria > Burkholderiales > Burkholderiaceae_C > Polaromonas. The sequence goes on along the minus strand of JBCKNM010000020.1, from coordinate 15,368 downwards.
GCGGCTGATCCGTTCGGCGGTAACTTTGGCGCCAACGTCAACTTTGACCCGACACGCCGCTCCGGGATTGAACTGGACGGGAGCTACGCCTACGCGGCCAACCTGAACCTGCGCGCCAATGCTGCACTGCGAAAATCCACCTTCTCATCGGGTCTGAATGCCGGCAAGGAGGTACCGCTCGCACCCAAGCAGACTTTTGCGCTGCATGCGGACTGGATACCGCTCGCCGGACATCTGGTCAGCGGCGGCGTGAACTGGGTGTCTTCGCGGCATCCTGATTTTGCCAACCAGTGTTCCATGCACGGCTACACCACGGTAGCTGCACGCTACGCTTACCAGTGGCAAAACGTCGAGCTTTCCCTGGGGCTTACCAATCTGTTTGACCGCAAGTTCTATACCCAGGCTTATGGCTGCGCCGCTGGCGTAACGACCTCGATTTATCCTGAGCCGGGGCGCGCCGTTACCGCTGCGCTGCGCGTCAGGTTCTAGGAAGCGTCAGGTTTGCGTGCGTTGGCCCTCGCGGACCGTAAAGGCGGAAAATTGCGCGACAAAGAGGGTCATTCACGGGCGTGGCTGACCGCGCAGCTGTTTTTTAGGGATAAGCATGACTGGAAAATCAAGCGATTGGCGCGCACTGGCCACCAGCAAGGACACCTCGGCCTGCGGTCCGCAGCGCATCGTCTGCCTGACCGAAGAGCCGACTGAGTGGCTTTACATGCTGGGCGAAGAGCGCCGCATTGTCGGCATCTCGGGCTACACCGTGCGGCCACCGCGGGCGCGGGAAGAAAAGCCGAAAGTCAGCGCTTTTCTCAGTGCCAAGATAGACAAGATTGTTGCGCTGAAGCCCGATTGCGTGATCGGCTTTTCAGACCTGCAAGCCGACATTGCCTCGCAGCTGATCAAAAAAGGCATTCAGGTCACCATCTTCAACCAGCGCAGCGTGGTCGAGATTTTTTCGATGATGTACCAGCTCGCCGCCATGGTCGGCCAGGTGGAGCGCGGCCTGGCGCTGATTGGGCAGATGCAGCAGCGGCTGTTGGACATCGAGCAGGCGGCGCTTTCGCTCAAGCGCCGCCCGCGCGTGTTTTTTGAGGAATGGCACGACCCGCACATCAGCTGCATTGCCTGGGTGTCGGAGCTGGTCGGCATTGCTGGCGGCGACGACTGCTTTCCCGAACTGGCCAAAGAACCCATGGGCAAGGGCCGCATCATTGCCGACGGGCTGGAGATCGTGCGGCGTGCGCCCGACATCATTTTCGGCTCTTGGTGCGGTAAGAAGTTCAGGCCCGAGCTGGTCGCCGCTCGGCCGGGCTGGGAAAACGTCGCTGCGATTAAAAACCATCAGCTGTTCGAAATCAAGTCGTCCGAAATTTTGCAGCCCGGGCCCGCCGCGCTGACCGATGGCGTGGAAAAGCTGCATCGCTTCATCATGGACTGGAGTGCCCGGCATGGATAAGTGGCTGGAAGTCGCCCGCAGTGAGCTGATCCTGGGCGGCCAGAAAAGCGGCAAGTCGCGCCGTGCTGAAATGCTGGCACGCATCTGGCTCTTATGCGGATTTTTGTGGGTGTGCAGCGCTCTCAGCAACCACGCGCAGGCGCTGCAAGTCACTGACGACAGAGGCATTACCGTCACCTTTGTGCAGTCGCCGCAACGCATCATCAGCATGTTGCCCTCGCTGACCGAGAGCGTCTGCGCCATGGACCAGTGCCAGCGCCTGGTCGGGGTGGATCGCTATTCCAATTACCCCGACAGCGTGCAGCGCCTGCCCAAGCTGGGTGGCGGCATGGACCCCAACATCGAAGCCATCGTTGCCCTCAAACCTGATGTGGTGCTGGTGTCAAGCTCGTCCCGTTCCTCCAGCCGACTCGAAGCACTGGGCCTGAAGGTAATAGCGCTGGAGACCAAGAGCCACGCTGATGTGAAGCGCGTGCTGCAAACGCTGGGTGTGTTGCTGGGTGTGCCCGACGAGCAAGGCGCTAGTCGCCTGTGGCGCATCATCGACAGCAGCGTCTCGGCTGCAGCGCAGTCGCTGTCACCCCAAGCCAAAAACACCCGCGTGTATTTCGAGGTGAGCCGTGGCCCTTATGCGGCGGGCGAGTCGTCCTTCATCGGCGAAACGCTCAAGCGCCTGGGTGTCAAAAATGTGGTGCCCGCATCGCTAGGCCCTTTTCCCAAACTCAATCCCGAGTTTGTGCTGCGCGCCAACCCTGACCTCATCATGATTGGCAACCGCAGTATGCAGGCCATGGTTCCCTATCCGGGCTGGGGCAGCATCAAGGCTGTCAAAAATCAGCGCATCTGTGTGTTTGGTGTGGTGGAGTCCGATGTGGTGGTGCGGCCTGGCCCGCGCATGGCTGAGGCGGCCCGCTTGATGGCGAAGTGTCTTGAGAAATATGCCGATCCCTCTGCCAATCTATCTGGCGAAGTGAAGGCGCAGTGAAGCTGCCTGCAGGCCATCAACACCGTAAGGCCATCGCCCTGGCGGGCTTGCTGCTGCTTGCGTCTTTGCTGCTGCTTCTGCTTGGCATTACCGTGGGCAGCACCGGCTTTGAAGGCGTGCTGAACATGCAGCATGACCCGCAGGCCATGCAGATCGTCTGGGACATTCGCTTGCCGCGTACCGCTGGTGCATGGCTGGCGGGCGCGCTGTTAGGCCTTGCCGGTGCAGTGGCGCAAGGCCTGTTTCGCAATCCGCTGGCTGACCCTTATTTACTCGGTAGTGCCTCGGGTGCCTCACTCGGTGTGGCGTGTGCGATGGTGCTGTTTGGTGTGTCGCCGCTGGCTACGCACTGGGTCGCGCGCATAGGCCTGACGGGTGCCGCATTTCTGGGTGCAGTGGCGGCAGTGCTGCTGACGCTGCTCCTTGCAAAAGGCGTACAGCACACGCTGCGTCTGCTGCTGGCGGGTGTGGTGGTGGGCGTGGTGCTCGGTGCGACCACCTCATTGATCATGCTCTTTAGCCCAGACCTCATGCAGGCTATGCAGTCCTTCATGCTCGGCAGCACGGCCTTTGTCGGCTGGAACGCCTGCATCGTGATGGCCGCTATATTTGTAGTGAGTTTACTGGCGGCATGGATGATGAGCCATGTGCTCGATGGTCTGGCATTGGGCGAAGCCACGGCTCAAAGCTTGGGTCTGCGTTTGCCGCAAATGCGCGCCGCACTGGTGGCGGTGCTGGCATTGGCGACGGGTACTGCGGTGGCGCAAACCGGCCTGATTGCGTTTGTCGGCCTGGCCGCACCGCATCTGGTGCGTTCGGTTGTCAAGACCACGCATGGGCGTTTGATTATGCTGTCAAGCCTGATGGGTGCGGTGCTGCTCATGGCCGCCGACATCTTGGCGCGCTGGCTGGTGGCGCCGCAGGAGTTGCCGGTAGGCGTTCTCACTGCCGTGCTGGGCGGCGGCTATTTGCTGTGGCTGATGCACCGGCATACCGGGCGTGGGTCGGGTTTATGACTGGCCTGAAGACCACCGCATTGGCTGCTAAAGCCGTTAGCGCAAAGCTGGGCAATGTAGAGGTGTTGCACGGTATTTCAATTCAATTCCCGCGTGCCCGCTGGACCAGCATTGTTGGCCCCAACGGCGCTGGCAAGTCCACGCTGCTCAAGGTGCTGGCGGGTTTGTTGTCGCACACCGGTGATGTCGCTTTGCTCGGGCAGCCTCTGTTGCAGATGCGCGCCAAACAGCGTGCGCAGCAGCTTTCATGGCTCGGCCAGAACGAGGCTTCGGCCGACGACCTCACGGCGTATGACGTGACCATGCTGGGCCGCCTGCCGCATCAGCCCTGGTTGGCAGCGCCATCGCCAGAGGACCTGGCTGCGGTCGAGCGCGCCCTGCGCAGCACGCAGGCCTGGGGCTGGCGTGACCGGGCGCTGGGCCAGTTGTCGGGCGGTGAACGTCAGCGTGTGCTGCTGGCACGCGCACTTGCCGTCGAGGCCGAGGTGCTGCTGATGGACGAGCCACTGGCCAATCTTGATCCGCCGCATCAGACCGACTGGCTGCTCATGGTTAGAGAGCTGGTTGCAGGCGGCAAAACGGTTATCAGCGTGCTGCATGAAATATCATTTGCGCTGCAAGCCGACGAGATGGTGGTGATGGATGCTGGCCGTGTCACGCATCAGGGCAGTTGCGGCGATGCGCTGACGCACCGCGCGTTGGAGGTGGTTTTTGACCATCGCATTGGCGTACACCAGCTTGCAGGGCAGTGGATTGCACTGCCCAAGATTTCTACGTAAAAACTTCCAGCAGCCGATCCAGACCACCCGAATTAATCGCTACCATTGCCTGTTCGCGCACTTTGGGTTTGGCGTGGTAGGCGACTGAAAGGCCTCCCGCTTCCGAGCACGCGTCCATCATCGGCAAGTCGTTTGCGCCGTCGCCCATGGCGATGCACTGCGCTGGCGTGATGCCCATCAGGCTGGCCACTTCGAGCAGCATGCGGCGCTTCTCGTAGCCGTCGCAAATATCACCCCAGGGCTGGGCTATCATCTTGCCGGTCAGCACGCCGTTTTCAATGGCCAGCACGTTGGAGCGTGCAAAGTCTATTTTCAGTTGCGCCTTGATGCGGTCGGTAAAAAAAGTAAAGCCACCACTGACGAGCAGCACCTTCAGGCCCGCCGCTTTGCACGCCCTCACCAGTTCTGCCGCGCCGGGGTTGAGCTGCAAACGCTGGGTGTAAACCTGCTCCATCTGCGCAACCGTCACGCCCTTGAGCAATGCCACACGCTGGCGCAGGCTGTCTTTGTAGTCGGCAATCTCGCCACGCATGGCGGCCTCGGTAATGGCTGCCACTTCCGCCTTGCGGCCAGCGGCATCAGCAATTTCATCGACACACTCGATGTTGATGAGGGTCGAGTCCATGTCAAACGCGATGAGCTTGAAATCGCTTAAGTGCAAGGGTGGGGTGATGCCTTGAATGACCAGGCCGGGGGATGTTTCTGCTGGGCTCATGGAAGAGTTACTTTGAAACGGGTTGGTCAAGGTCGGAAATCAGCTGCGCCAAGGTGTCGCTGTTGATCTTGGTGCGGTAATGAACCGGGATGCCTTGCGCTTGCAGGGCTTTGAAGAATTGCTTGGCACTTTGAATCTTCCATTGTTCCAGTGTGGAAACTTCATTGAAGCGGTCATACCCTTTGGTTTCGACCACCAGGTAGAGCGCTTGCACCGCCCCCATCTGCTGAATGACGTAGCCAAAGTCGGGGTTGTAGTTCCCAACAGGCGTCGGAATATTGATTTTAGGCAGCTTGGCAAACACCGTCACCGCCAGCTGACTGGACTCATCGACCGTATCGCGCTCAATCTGGCTGTCCACCGGCATGAATTTGTCGTCATACAAAGACCTGGCCTGAACCGCGAGGTTGATGATCTGATGTGTTTCAAAACCGCACTGCGAGACGGGCACGGTTTTGAGCAGCGCGCCGGTGTTGTCGGTCAGCGCCGTCTTGAAGCGCACCTCGCGCATTTCATAAGCCACCTTGTTGATGACCAGCTCGTGAATGCAGCGCGTGATCAGGTCTTTCAACACCGTCAGGGCGCGGTTTTCGTTGTGCTGGATCTGGGCGAATTTGTCGGACGGCATGCTGCTCAGGATGCGACTGAGGGTGTGAAAGCTCAGTTTGGTGGCGTTCGCCAGTTCGCGCACAAACTCTGACAGCGTATAGACCGAGTGCGACGCCACGGTGTAGCTTTGCTGCGTGCTGTGCGCCTCGTGCAAGGTTTGCACCGAGCCGGTCCGCGTCACGCTGAGGGTCAGGGCACGCACCTCGAAATCCGCTGCAATGCGCCGGACAACCGAGGTGATGAATTCCGCGCTGTCCAGCTCGTAGCGCATCACGGCATCGCGGTTCAGGTTGTCCCACAGCGCCTTGAATTTCTGATATTGCCCGGCATTGATCGTCAAGCCCGGCTTGGGCTTGTCGGCCTTGTGCTTGACCTGGCTGTAGCCGTTGAAATAGGTATCCAGATACGCTTGCAGCTCTTTGGCATTCACGCCTTCCATGCTTTGAGCCAACTTGAAAATTGATTCGTGCTGCGCCTTGTAATCGGTTTGGCTGATGGAAATGGTGGCTTGTCCGGTGCGCATGTCCAGCGTAATCACACCGGCTTGCGCCATGGCTTGAAGCAATGCCACCGTCACAAACGGGTTGTCGCATATTTGGTTGATCTTCAATGTTTCCTGGTCAAACACCCGCGCCACGTGCCGCACGCTGTGGGCGGCAATCTCGTTCTGGATGGCTTCGACAAAATTGCCTTCGCTGGCAGGCACCACCACCACCAGTTCATTGATCTCGTCAAACGCCGCGTCGTCCAGCGGTACGCGCATCAGTTGCTGGTTGACCGCCAGCCGCAGGCCACGGCCGATTTGCTGCAGCTTGGTGATTTTGGAGTTGCTGGGCGCCAGCTTGCACAACGTGAAAATGTTCGGGTTGTCCCAGCCCTCCTGCAGCGCCCACATCGAGAAGATAAAGCGCAAGTCGGTGTCAAACGACAGCAGTTTTTCTTTCTCCTCCAGAATCAGCTTGATCGCTTCTTCTTCGCCTTTTTCGCTGTGCGAGCGGGCAAAGTAGCCTTTGTGAACCCGACCGATGTCCGCCGCGCTGCGTTCCAGGTAAGCCCGGTAGCCTGCATCCAGATCGGGCTTGTCCAGCATGGCGGTCAGTTGCGCGCGGTAATGCCGCTCAAACGCATCGCGCACCACGGCCGGCTTTTTGCCATCGGGCAAATACTTGGCCACGGCGTCGATAAAGAACAGGCTCAGCGACTTGATGCCGCGCTTGAACAAGGCTTCTTCACGCTCGAAGTGATTGGCAATGCTGCGCTCGATGATGAGCCCCTGCATTTGCTCGGCCAGCATGCCGTAAGAAGTGGCTTCGCCCAGCGGCAGCGAAAAATCGTTGGTAAACCGCACCTCTTTGGCGGTCACGCTCTCAATCACATGGCCGTCCAGAAAACCAATGCCGGTTTTATCGCCCAGGTTGTCCTTGGCGCGCAGTTCGACGGTGGCATGTGTGCCCGCCATTGTCTGGTAGCTCACATGGGCGGTGCGCTCTGTGGCCGTGCCGCTCACCGAGGTGAAGCACAACACTTGCGCCGTGTCCGCGCCGGAACCCACGGTATCGACGGTGATCCCTTTGACCAGCCGCTGGCGAAAAGCGTCTAGGCTGTCGAGCGTGTAAATCAGGTTTTTGTAGTCGCTTTTGAACGTCGCGCCAAACCGAATCGTGACCAGTGGGTTGAACTTGCCCAAATACTCCTGCGTTTGCTTGCCCTCGAAGCGGTGCGGCTCGTCAATGATGAGTACCGGGCGAATCGCGGCCAGCGCCTCCATGAAACTTTTGGCGTGGCCGAACAGGTTGGCTTCCACCCCGCGCTTGTTAATCACCTTGCTGTCGCCCGCAAACGACTGGTAAGTGGCCACGAGTACCGAAATGCCGGTATTGGCCGCGTGAATGAAGCCCTGCACCGTGCGGCTGGAATAGTTAAAGACGCTGATCTTCTGGCCGTCATATTCCCTGGAGAAAAACGCCGCCGTGGTTTGCAGGCTTTTCAGCGTGCCCTGGCGAATCGCGTTGCTGGGCACCAGCACGATGAACTTGGACAGTTTGTGTTTCTGGTGCAGCTTGTGAACCGTCTCGATAAAGGTAAACGTCTTGCCGGTGCCGGTTTCCATCAGTACATCCAGGCTCAGGGCTGGCGTGGCGGTACTGGCGACTTCTACCGAACCGGCGCGAATGTTGCTGGCTGCGCGGATGCGCTCGATGTTGGCGCGCAGGGCCGTTTCTGCCTCTTTGGGGATAAATATCGGGTTGGTCTGCATGCCGCTGGGCGCGACAAAACGCACATCGGCAAACACCTCGGCCAGGTTTTGCACCGCCTGGCTCTGGTGCGCCAGACGGTCGTATTGAAATTGGGCAATCATGAATGTTCAGCCCCGCAGCCGCAGTTTGTCGTCTGAATAGCCCAGCGATTCAGCCACGCTTTTGATGCCCAGCATGAAGTTGTCATCGGCAATCCACGGCGCATACACCGTCAGGCGGCGCGCGGGCGTGCCTTCGGCTTGCAAGGCGCGCAGGATGTCGGTGAGTTCGTTCATCGGCAGCGCTTGCACGATCAGGGCCACATCGCCCGCCAGATACAGGTGCTGGTCTTTGATGGTGCGCAGCTGGGTGGTTAGCGGCAAGCCTTCGGCCAGCAGCAGGTTGTGCAGTACACGCGGCAGTTGCGCGGGCTGGGGTGTGGCAATGGCTGCTTGTAGGGCCAGTACATCGGCTTGCGTAGCGTCTTGCAGGGGCTTGCGAAGGATGAGCGCATCGGGGTCATCTACCAGCTCGAACACGCGAAATCCGGTATCGACTTTGGCCGTTGCGGTTGAACCTGCGCCAGCTTCTGGCGCAAAGCCTTCAAGTTGCGCAGGCTCCAAGGCGGCTGCTTGCGCTTTGGCGGCTTGCTCGGCCTCAATTTTGGCCCCGGCGCGGCGAATGCGCTCGGCGGTGATCTCGAAAATTGTGGCCTCGGGTTTTCCCAAGGTTTCGGTCACGAATTTGTGCGCTTCTTTCTGCTTTTTAGGGTCGATGGGCTGGGGGATTTGGACTAGGATGAATTGGCGGTTGCCACCGTCTTCGGCGTTCAAGCGCATGACGGCTTCGGCGGTGGTGCCGCTGCCTGCGAAGAAGTCGAGGACGACACTACTGGAGTCGGTTGTCAGCGAAGTCAATTGCGACAGAATTTGCTTTGGCTTTGGATTATCGAAAACCTTAGTCAGCTCTGGAAATAGTTCGCGCAATTCATACGAACCCACGCGGCCATCTAAGTTGATCACGCTCGGTAGTTTTTCCTCGTACTCATGAGCGTAAACCTTGAGCTCGATTATTTTTGATTCATCGTCTCCGAAGAGTATTTTCTTGTCGCGTAGCAATTGCTCCATGGTGTCCTTGGGGAACCTGTATCCCATGAGAGGCTGTTTGCAAGGTTTGCCAGTTACATCGTGGAAAACGTCGTAACGATATCCTTCTCGTCCAGGGTTATGAACGCTTTGGCTCCCTGTAAAAACGCCACCTTTGTCGATGTATTTATATCGATCCAAGGGCGACAGGTAATCTTTGTTTTCTTTGAGCCATTCGGAGTAGGCCTTCTGCAAAGCAAGCTGATTTTGATGCTTTCCAATCAGCTCACTGCCAACTGCGATTAACTTGTTTTTGACATCGGAAATATTTGTCTTCCATGCGGTGGGAAGTTGCGCTTTGTCCTTGGCATAGCAAATAATGTTTTCGTGCTCAATGGCAATATTGGTTGGATTGTTGTCGGTAACATTTTTCCAAATGATGTTGCCCACCCAGTTCTCCTGCCCAAAAACCTCATCGCAAAGCAACTTCAACTGCGCCTGCTCGTTATCATCAATCGAAATAAAAATCACCCCGTCGTCACGCAGCAAATCCTTGGCCAGCAGCAGGCGCGGGTACATAAACGACAGCCAGCCGCTGTGGGTGCGCGCGCCGTAGATGTTTTTGATGTAGTCGATGTTGTCTTTTGCGTAGCCCAGTTGCTCCAGTACCTCGCTTTGTTTGGCAGAAAAGTCGTCGCGGTAAATAAACGCGTCGCTCTGGGTGTTGTAGGGCGGGTCAATGTAGATCAGCTTGACCTTGCCAAAGTAGCTGTGGCGTAGCAGGCGCAGGGCGTCGATGTTGTCGCCCTTGATGAGCAGGTTGCCCGTGGTGTCCCAATGTTTGCTCTGCTCAGGCCGGGGTTCGACAATTTTTTGCACCGGCACAAAAGCGCTGTGGTAGGCCTCGCGCTTGCCGACCCAGCGCAGCTCAAAACCGTCTTCTTCAACTTGCACGCCTGCCGGGTTGGCCGGGTCAAGCGCCAGCTGCAAGGCGCTAGCGTTGACGCGGATGCGGCCTTGCGCGTCGGTTTCAATGGCTTGAGGAAAGTGCTGGCGCAGCATTTCGATGCTGGCGACGTTGGGTGCGGGGGCGTTGAGTATGGGTATGCCCTCACGGGGCGTGGCAAGTGCAGTAGCCGTTGTTTTAGTCATACCAGTTCTCAACTTTAAGGTTGGGCACGCGAGAGAACTCGCGTGTGTTGCGGGTGACTACTGTGAGGTCGTGGGCTAAAGCCGTGCCGGCGATCATGTTGTCGATGGGGCCAATGGGTGTGCCCTGCGACTCTAGGTACGCGCGTACCGTGGCAGCAGCTTGTGTGCAAGCCATGTCGAATGGCAAAAATGTAAATCGTTTAACGGCATCTGCCAGCAGAGGGGCTTGTGCGTCAGCCCGATTAGATTTGAGACAACCTACCTGTAGCTCGAATAGAACAGGTGCGGCCAAAGCAAAGTCAATATCCTTGATGCCAGACATATGCTGGCGGACGTTGCCCAAGCCTTTGAATGCGTAGATCAGGATGTTGGAATCAAGCAGGTATTTCACCAAGCCTCCAATGGTCGGTCTGGTACTTCGTTGGCGCGTATTTCCTCTTGCGAGGGAAAGTCTTGCCAAATGTCTTTGTTTTTATCAATCTCAGCAAAAAATGCAGTCCAATTGGCGTTGTGTCTGCGCTCTTGCTCTTCTGCAAAGGCTGCAAACCATTGGCTAACCGATACCTTGGCTTGGGTTGCCGCTTCTTTTGCGGCATCGAGTGCGCTGTCTCTCATGTAGATGGTGACTTGACCCATGGCAGACTCCTTTAAAAAACTACATTGGCAATTATAAGTGTGATGCACTTATATTGAAAGTACCCAAGTACCTTAGGGAGGTGGACGATACCGATGTACCTTTTTCCGTCATTGCGACTGCCGCGTCGCGTTGCTCCTCGCAGTGACGGCCAGCGCGGCAATCCTTTCCCGTCATTGCGAGCGAAGCGCGGCAATCCAGGGGTTCATGGATTGCCGCGCTTCGCTCGCAATGACGAGTGGGTGGTACTTTCGCAATTGCCAAGTGCCTTAGCCTGGCTGCTTCTCAAGAATTGGCTGCCCCAAACTCTTTAAAACATCCCGCACCATCTGCGCCCGGTCTTTGGCTTCTGGCAAGTCGCGTTCGATGCGCAGCTTGTCATTACCCGCCAGTTTGATGTGCCGGTTTTTTTGAATCAAATGCATGATGGCCATGGAATTAATCGGCGGGTCTTTTCTGAAGGTGATGCTGATAACGCCGGGCGCGGCATCGACCTTGACGACACCGTAGGGCCGGGCGATGACGCGCAGGCGATGTACGTCTATTAGCGTCTGGGCTTGTGGCGGCATTTTTCCGAAGCGGTCTACCAGCTCTTCAAGCAGCGCATCTATCTGGTCCGTGGTTTTGGCGGTGGCCAGCTTTTTGTAAAAACTCAGGCGCAAATGCACGTCGCCGCAATAGTCGCTGGGCAGCAGGGCGGGGGAATGCAGATTGATGTCGGTGGTAACCGTGAGCGGACTCAAGAGGTCGGGTTCAATGCCGGCCTTGAGGCAGCGCACGGCTTCACTGAGCATTTCGTTGTAGAGCTGAAAGCCGATTTCCATCATGTTGCCGGACTGGTTTTCACCCAGCACCTCGCCGGTACCGCGTATCTCCAGGTCATGCATGGCGAGGTAAAAGCCCGAGCCTAGTTCTTCCATCTGTTGAATGACCTCTAAGCGCTGGCTGGCCTGTTTGCTCAGGCCTTCAATGTCGGGCACCATCAGGTAGGCATAGGCTTGGTGGTGGCTGCGGCCAACCCTGCCGCGCAACTGGTGCAACTGCGCCAGGCCAAATTTGTCGGCCCTGGATATGACGATGGTGTTGGCCGTTGGCACGTCAATACCGGTTTCAATAATCGTTGAGCACAGCAGCAGGTTGTAGCGCTGGGCGACAAAATCTTTCATGACCTTTTCAAGCTCGCGCTCGGGCATCTGGCCGTGGGCTACGGCGATACGCGCTTCGGGTAGCAGCGCTTCGAGCTTTTCGCGGCGGTTTTGAATCGTCTCGACTTCGTTGTGCAAAAAGTAAACCTGGCCGCCACGCTTGAGTTCGCGCAGCACGGCCTCGCGGATCACGCCGTTGCTCTCGCTGCGCACAAAGGTCTTGATAGCCAGGCGGCGCTGTGGGGCGGTGGCAATCACGCTTAAATCGCGCAAGCCTTCAAGCGCCATGCCCAGCGTGCGGGGAATCGGCGTGGCGGTCAGCGTCAGCACATCGACCTCGGCGCGGATGGCTTTCATCACCTCTTTGTGGCGCACGCCGAAGCGGTGTTCTTCGTCAATGATGAGTAGGCCCAGGCGCTCAAACTTCACATCGCTACTTAGCAGCTTGTGCGTGCCGACCACGATGTCTATCGTGCCATCAGCTAAGCCTTTGATGGCGGCGGTGATTTCCTTGCCGGATCTGAAGCGGCTCATCTCTGCCACTTTGACGGGCCACTTGGCAAAGCGGTCTATCAGCGTCTGGTAGTGCTGCTCGGCCAGCAGCGTGGTGGGTGCCAGCAGGGCGACCTGTTTACCACCTGTGATGGCAATAAAGGCTGCGCGCAAAGCGATTTCGGTTTTGCCAAAGCCTACGTCGCCGCAGACCAGCCTGTCCATCGGGCGCGGCGAGATCATGTCCTGAATCACCGCATGAATGGCGGCGCGCTGGTCGGCGGTTTCTTCAAAGCCAAAGTCGTTGGCAAAGCTTTCGTAGTCGTTGGGTGAATAGCGGAAGGCATGGCCCACGCGCGCGGCGCGCCGGGCGTAGATGTTGAGCAGCTCGGCGGCCGAGTCGCGCACCTGCTCGGCAGCTTTGCGCTTGGCTTTGTCCCACTGGCCGCTGCCGAGCCGGTGCAACGGCGCTTCGTCAGCACTGACGCCGGTGTAGCGGCTGATTTGCTGCAACTGGCTGACCGGCACGTACAGCGTGGCATCGTCGGCGTATTGCAGATGCAGGAATTCCTGAACCGAAGGTGAGCCGTCTTGCCCCAGACCCAGGTCCATATTGACAAGGCCTTTGTAGCGGCCTATGCCGTGGGCGCTGTGAACCACCGGGTCGCCAATGTTGAGCTCTGACAGGTCTTTGATCAGCGCTTCAACGTCGCTGATCTGCTCCTGCTTTTTATGGCGACGGCGTAGGGTGGTGCCTGCGGCGAACAGCTCGGTCTCGGTGATGAAGTCAATGCCGCCTTGAGCGTCATCCAGCCAGCTAAAGCCCACGTTAAGCGCGGCGGTGGCTATGCCGAGTTTTTCAGTGCTGGTTTGAAAATCTTCCAGCGAATCAAACGCCGGTGGACTAACGCCGCTGGCGCGCAAAAAATCCAGCAGGCTTTCGCGCCTGCCATCGCTTTCGGCAAGAATCAACACGCGCTGCTGGGTATTGCGGATGTGGCCTTTAAGTTTGACCAGCGGGTCTTCAGCACCGCGCACCACGGCCATTTCACCCAGCTTCTGGAACTGCGCGTTATCAACAACGTCTTCGGAGGGCGATTTGAATGCAAGCTGCGCATAGTTATTGGTTAAAGAATAAAACTGCTCAGCACTTAAAAACAGCGACTCGGGCGGCAGTGCCGGGCGGTCTGGTGCATCGCGCACCAAGCGGTAGCGGTCTTTGGTGTCTTGCCAAAAGCGCTGAAAGGCGGACTCCAGATCGCCATGCAGCACCAGCGTAGCATCGCCTCCAAGATAGTCAAAAACCGTTGCCGTTTCTTCAAAAAACAGTGGTAGGTAGTACTCGATGCCAGCCGTCGCCACGCCATTGCCGATGTCTTTGTAAATGCGGCTTTTGGTCGGGTCGCCTTCAAGCAGCTCGCGCCAGCGCTTGCGAAAGCGCGTGCGCGCCTCGTCGTCCATCGGAAACTCGCGGCCCGGCAGCAGGCGTACTTCGGGCACCGGGTACAGGCTGCGCTGGCTGTCGGGATCGAATGTGCGGATACTGTCGATCTCGTCGTCAAACAAATCAACCCGATACGGCACCAGGCTGCCCATGGGGAAGAGGTCAATCAGCCCGCCGCGCACCGCGTATTCGCCGGGACTGACGACCTGCGTGACGTGGCTGTAGCCCGCCAGCGTGAGCTGCGCCTTGAGGCGTGCTTCATCGAGTTTTTGCTTGACCTTGAACTCGAAGGTGTAGCCCGCCAGAAAGCTGGGTGGGGCCAAGCGGTAGAGCGCGGTGGTGGCGGGCACGATGACAACATCTGCGCCGCTGTCTTTGCTGCGCTGCTGAAGGCGCCACAGCGTGGCCAGGCGCTCGCTGATTAAATCCTGGTGCGGCGAGAAGGTGTCGTAAGGCAGCGTTTCCCAATCGGGGAACAGCGCGCAGCGCAAATCGGGCGCGAAAAAGACCAGCTCATCGAGCAGGCGCTGCGCCGTGGCTGCGTCGGATGTGATGATGGCTGTCAGCTTGCCAGCGGCTTTTTCTCTGAGGCCTAGCTGCGCGATCAGCAATGAGTCGGCTGATCCGACAGGCTGGGGCAGGGTGTGGCGTTTGCCGGATACGAGTTTGGGTAATTGCATTAACAAATAGGTAGCAAAAATCAGCAGAAAAACACGAGCACCCCAACTTCGAAAAAGGTGGGGTGCGGAGGGTTATTGGGGTCAGACGCCAATTTCATTACGATGCATAGCATCGCACCCGAAGGGCGTGCCAAGGGCACGACGAATTTGGACTCTGACCCCAAAAATCCTCCATTTTAGAATCTATGATGAAGTTATGACGACAGCGACTGACAAATCCCGAATATTTGCCCTGATTCCGTGTGCCGGTAACGGTAGCCGCGCGGCAAGCGCAGGCCCCAAGCAGTACCAGACTTTGCACGGGCAAGCTATGGTGGCCCATACATTGAGTGCTTTTCAGTCGCTGGGCAAGGTGGTTTCCGGGCTGTGGGTGGTGGTGTCCCCTGACGATGATGGTTTTTTAAACGCTTGCCCCGGCTATGGTGCGGGCTCTGAGGTACTGCTTAAAGGCGGTGGCGCTACGCGGGCAGCTTCTGTGCTCAATGGACTGAAGGCCATGCTCACTGTTGCCAGTCCAGGGGACTGGGTGCTGGTGCATGACGCGGCGCGTTGCCTTATAAGCCCTGAACAGATCATGTCGCTGGTGGATGCCTGCAAGGGCGACGCAGTAGGTGGTTTGCTGGCGCAGCCCCTGCTAGATACACTCAAGCAGGCTTCTGGCGGCCGTGTTTCAGCGACCATAGACCGCAGTGACAAATGGCTGGCGCAAACACCGCAGATGTTTCGCATAGGCGCTTTGATAGCCGCGCTGGAAGCCGCTGAAAGAGACGGCCGCGCGGTGACTGATGAGTCGAGCGCCATTGAGGCGATGGGTTTGAAGCCGCTGCTGATGCCTGGCAGCGCGCAGAACTTCAAGATCACTTACCCGGAAGACTTTGCGCTGGCCGAGGCTGTACTGGCAAGTCGTGCTGCTAAGGGAGTTGGCAATTTTGAAAGTAC
>JBCKNM010000019.1:0-22394 GCA_038902775.1 Polaromonas sp. | reverse complement strand
CAGTGAAAACTGAAGGACTTCCCGCAATGAGCATCAAAAGCGACAAATGGATACGCCGCATGGCAGAGTCCATTGGCATGATAGAGCCCTTCGAGCCTGGGCAAATCCGCGAGGCCGACGGCAAAAAAATCATCAGCTACGGCACCAGCAGCTACGGCTACGACATCCGCTGCGCGCCCGAGTTCAAGGTCTTCACCAACATCCACAGCACCGTGGTAGACCCGAAGAACTTTGACGAAAAAAGCTTTGTCGATTTCTCGGGTGATAGTTGCATCATCCCGCCCAACAGCTTTGCATTGGCCCGCACGCTGGAGTACTTCCGCATCCCGCGCAACGTGCTCGCCATCTGTCTTGGCAAAAGCACCTACGCACGCTGCGGCATCATCGTCAACGTCACACCATTCGAGCCCGAGTGGGAGGGCTACGTGACGCTGGAGTTTTCAAACACCACACCACTGCCCGCCAAAATCTACGCCGGCGAAGGCTGCGCGCAGGTGCTGTTTTTTGAGAGCGATAAAGATGATGTTTGCGAGATTTCGTACAAAGATCGCGGCGGCAAGTATCAGGGGCAGGTTGGGGTGACATTGCCGAGGGCTTGAGTTTGAGGGGCAGGGGCTTGTATGCACCGCAGCGAAATTGGTGTCTGACCCCAATAACTCCTGATTCAGAATCCAGCCAAGATTTTCGTGTGACATTTTTCCGACGGGCCGCCCCTAGGAAAAATAGGCGTGGTTCAAAATCGGGTAACACTTTTTCGGGTGGCCTTCGATTGAGTCATAGGCAAACCATCCAAAATTCACATTGTCCGTGTTACCCAAAAACGTTACTTTTTGAACCACGCCAAAAACTCTTGGCGAGTCAGCCTGCCGCCTGAGGGTAAACACGATTTCTGAGGACGCGATACGGCGAGATACTTGGGCTCATACGGTTGAATTTCCTATCCCTAACCTTTCGATCATTGGATGATTTCATGACTACCTGTGTCAACGTCAACGGCGTCGAGATCGCCTATCGTTTCGACGGCCCCGCACAGGGGCGCGTGGTGCTGCTGAGCAACAGCCTGATGTCGAACTACGACATGTGGGACTGGACCGTGCCGGCACTGACGCAGCGCTACCGCGTGCTGCGCTACGACACCCGTGGTCACGGCCGGTCCGGGACCACGCCCGGCCCCTACTCGATCGAAATGCTCGGGGACGACGCCGCGGGGCTGCTCGAGGCGCTGGGCATTGAGGCGGCGCACGTGGTCGGTCTTTCGATGGGCGGGATGATCGGCCAGCAGCTTGGCGCGCGCTACCCGCAAAAGGTGCTTTCGCTCGCGCTGTGTGACAGCGCGAGCGAAATGCCGCCGCGCGGCATGTGGGAAGAACGGCTTGAGACCGCGCGCAAACAGGGTATTGCCGGTCTGGTTGACGGCACGATCAAGCGCTGGTTCACCGAGCCGTTTATCCAGCGCGCGCCGGCTGACATCGCGAAGGTGCGCGCGTTCATCCTGGGCACGGGCAGCGAAGGCTATATTGCCTGCGCCAGTGCGATACGCGACATGGCACAGACCACCCTGCTGCTCAAAATCAAGGCGCCGACGCTGGTCCTGACCGGCCGGCAGGATACGGCCTGCACCGTCGATCAGGCGACCGTGTTGCATCGTATGATCGATGGTTCGCAGTTGCAGATTCTGGAGGATGCGGCCCACCTCTCCAACATCGAACAGCCGCAGGCCTTCAATCACGCGCTACGCAGTTTTATTGACCGCATCGACGACCGCCTGCAAAAGATTGCCTGACTGACCATCAATGCCAGCGCCGCACCCCGCATACCCCACAAGGAGCACATATGAAGACACTGATCAGACTGGCCGCAACTGCGGCAATCGCTGTCACGGCGACGCTGTCGGCGGCGCAGGACTATCCCGTCAAGCCGATCCGGTTCATTGTCCCGCTGACGGCTGGTTCGGGCGCGGACATCGCCGGGCGCATCGTTGCCCGGCACTTGAGCGAGGCCTGGAAGCAGCCAGTGGTGGTCGAGAACCGGCCCGGCGCGGGCGGCCAGATCGGCACCCAGGCGGTGGTCAAGGCGGAGGCGGATGGTTACACGCTGCTGGTGCAGTCGGCATCGCACGCCGCCAATTCAGCGATTTACAAGACCCTGCCCTACGATCCGCTCAAGGACCTGGTCGATGTGGCGATGCTGGGCATCACGCCTTACGTGATGGTCACGGCCAAGGGCGGCGAGTACCCATCGGTCAAGACGCTGATCGACGCCGCCAAGGCCAAGCCGGGTGGCATTCCTTTCGCCTCGGCCGGGGTGGGCAGTTCGACGCACCTGGCAGCCGAATATTTTGCCCAGGTTGCCGGCGTCAAAATGCTGCACGTGCCGTACAAGGGTTCACCCGAGGCGATCCAGGACTCGATGGCGGGCCGCACTTCGTTCTACATGGCGCCGCTCAACACCGTGGTGGGACAACTGAAGGAAGGCAAGCTCGCCGCACTGGGCGTTTCCACGCGCCGCCGCACCGACGTGTTGCCTGAGGTGCCGACGCTGGCCGAGCAGGGCCTGGGCGAGTTCGACATCACGCTGTGGTTCGGCATGTGGGCGCCGGCCGGCACGCCAGCCGCGATTGTCAACAAGCTCAACGCCCAGGTCGATGCCATCCTGCAAAAAGCCGAAGTGCGCGAGCAATTCGCCAAGCTGGGCATCGCGCAGACACCGATGAAACCGGACGAATTTGCCCGCTTCGTGCGCGAGCAGATCACGACCTATCAGAAAATCGTCAAGCAGGCCGACATTCAGCCGCTTTAGCGGAAAGGATTCGGAGCCAAGGAACTCAATGCGTAAAAGTCTTCTGGCATCATGGTCCCCGAACAACACCCGATGTAGAAGAAGCACGGCTAAAACGTAGAAAAAGTGTCGTACCCATCCATGTCAAGCCTGCCACTGTTGAATCCAGTCAAGTTAGGAGAATCCGCATGATGACCTTGTTCCCAAGAATATTCCGCAGCTTTGCGCTGTGCATGATCATGCTCTTGTGCGTGGTTACGGCCAGTGCGGCAGAGAAGGTGCCGGTGCTGGTCGGTCTGGACGGCGAGTTTGGCCTCGAGAACAGCTTCTCCGCGCAGGCCATCGAGCTGGGTCTGCGCACTGCGATCGCGGAAATCAATGCGGCCGGCGGCGTGCTGGGTGGGCGTCCGATTGAGCTGGTGATCAAGGATAATCGCGGGGTACTGGCGCGCAGCGTCCGCAACAACGCCGAATTCGCGTCCATGCCCAACCTGGTTGCCGTGTTCGGCGGACGCTTCAGTCCGTTGATCCTCGCGCAAGTGCCGACACTGAACGAGGCGAAACTGCCGTACCTGGTGCTCTGGGCGGCAGCCGATCCGATCATCGACAACGGCATGCGGCCGAACTATCTCTTCCGCCTGTCGCTGCGAGACGGCATGGCCATGCCGAAGTTGCTGCAGTCGGCAGAGCAGCGGGGCTTCGACAAGGTCGGCCTGCTGTTGATCAACGGCGCCTGGGGGAGCAGCAACCTGGCTGCGGCAGAGAAATACATGCGCGATATCAAGAATCAGAGGATCGTCGATATCGCCTGGTTCAACGCTAGAGACACCACGATCATCAAGCAATACCAGAAGCTGACGGATGCCGGCGCCAAGGCGGTGGTGCTGGTCGCCAACGACGCGGAGGGTGCGACCCTGGTGCGCGAAGTGGCGGCCCTGCCGCCGAGTCAGCGCGTGCCTATCCTCAGCCACTGGGGCATCACCGGCGGCGAATTCTTCAAGAATACGGGTGCAGCATTGCAGGAAGTTGATCTGTCGGTGATCCAGACCTTCAGTTTCTTCAGCGCCGACAAGCAGATGCTGGCGCGCTTCATGAAGACTGCCGAGCAGACCGGTGGCATCAAGCGCATTGAAGACATTTACGCACCGATCGGCGTGGCGCAGGCCTACGACTTGATGCACATCCTGGCCAAGGCCATCAACCTGGCGCGCTCGCCCGAGCGTAGCGCCATCCGCGACGCGCTGGAAAAGGTGCGCGAGCATCGGGGCCTGATCAAGCTGTACAAGCCACCGTTCACCGCGACTCGCCACGAGGCGCTCGGGTCGGCAGAGTTACTGATGGCACGCTATAACCGGGAAGGTGTGCTGGTTCCGGCGCAGAAATAAGGGAGTCGGAATTTTCAAATGTACCTTTTCCGTCATTGCGAGCGAAGCGCGGCAATCCATGCAGCCGGAAGTCATGGATTGCCGCGTCGCTGTGCTCCTCGCAATGACAAGTGTGTGGTATTTTGGAAATTTCTGACTCCCTAGCATGACGAATTAGCATGACGAAACCCCTCTTGGTCAGCCTCGCACGGCGCTTTGCGTATATGGCGGCGTTGTTGGCCGGCATCGCCATGCTGGCGATCGCTGGCGCATCCTGGTGGCTGATCAACCAGGAGCATGCGGCTTCTCTACGCAGCCTGCTGAAAAAGGATGCCGAGCTGCAGGCGACAAGCATCAGCAGCAAGCTGCACACTATTGACACCCGAATGTCTGAACTCGCCAATAGCAGCCTGATCGCAAACGCCCTGGTCGACAGCGCTGACAAGGAAAGGTTTCTGATTCCGTACCTGAAGGGCATCCAGCATATCCATGACATACCGGTGGCTATGCTGTTTACCGATTTCGAAGGGCGTGAAATCGCCGGCAACGGCAACGGCAGCTTCAACGAGCAAGAGTTGAACTGGCTGAGAGAAAAGCTTCCCGCCGGCCAACCCGCTGCACGGGTGCAGCTCGGCGAAAAAGGCGAAGAGCTGATTGCGGTCGAGTTCATTTTCCTTTCGCGCTCGAATTCGGCGGAAGGCGCCTTGCTCTACAGAATCAAATTGGACGAGCTTCGGCTGCAGACGGGCGTGCGGCTCGTGCGTGGCAAGGAATCTGAACAGCTGTTGCATTCGCAGGCGGCCATGGCTGCAGCGGTGGATGTGCCGCCGATTTACAAACATCTTGATTTCGCCGTTCTCACCAGCCCTGACCCTAGCGCCAGGTCGCTCCATTGGCAGCGGCTGCTGATATTTTTCATACTGACAGTCGGCATGGTGGTGACGGTGATCATGCTGGGGCTGCACTTCGGCAAAAGGCTGACCAGGGATTTGCTGAGCTTGGAATTTTTTGCCCGAAGCGTCTCTGAAAAGGGGTTGGACACGGGCCGCGCGGAAGTCGGCGACAGCCTTGAGATCGCCAGCCTGGCGCAGTCGATCAACGGTATGCTGGAGCACCTGAAACAGCAGCATGACAAGCTGAATGAAAGCGAAGAACGTTTCCACTCAGTATTTGAATATTCCAAAGTAGGAATGTGCGTACAGGATGATGGCAGATATTTGGATGTCAATCCTGCCTTTGTCGAGATGACGGGTTATTCAAAAGAAGAGTTACTGCGTCGCAGCGTCGGGGACATCACTCACCCGGACGAGGTTGAATCAGGTACGGCGCTGCGAAATACTTTGCTGACAGGGGCGATCGATCATTTTCATAGGGAGAAAAGATACATCCGCAAGGACGGCAGTATCTTATGGGCACATGTGACACTCTCTGTAGGGCGGGATGATGCCGGAAAGCCCCTAGCTGTTATCGGGATTATCCAGGACATCACCGAGCGCAAGCGGGCGCAAGACGAAATCCTGCGCCTCAATGCCAGCCTTGAAGAGCGGGTGCAGGAGCTGCATAGCCAAGAGGAAGAGCTGCGCCAGAGCAACGAGGAGCTGGAAGAAAAGAACAAGCTATCACAGACCCTCACCGAGGAGCTGCATAGCCAACAGGAAGAACTGCGCCAGAGCAACGAGGAGCTGGAAGAAAAGAACAAGCTGCTGGCAGACCAGAAGGTCGAGGTCGAGTACAAGAACCGCGAGATCGAGGCCTCCAAGCTGACGCTGGAGGAGAAGGCCGAGCAGTTGGCCCTCACTTCCAAGTACAAGTCGGAGTTCCTCTCCAACATGTCGCACGAGTTGCGCACGCCGCTCAACAGCCTGCTCATCCTGTCGCAACTGCTCGCCGAGAACGCCGAGCACAACCTGAGCGAGCAGCAGATCGAATACGCCAAGACCATCCAGGGGGCGGGCAAGGATCTGCTGGCGCTCATCAACGATATCCTCGACCTGTCCAAGATCGAGTCCGGCACCGTGACGCTGGACCTTCAGGACGTGTCGCTCGCCAACGTCCGCGAACCGATGGAACGGGCCTTCCGCCACGTGGCGCAGAGCCGCAGCCTCGGCTTCAGCGTGGAACTCGCACCTAGCCTGCCGCCATCCCTCTACACCGACTCACAGCGCTTGCAGCAGGTGCTGAAGAACCTGCTCTCCAACGCCTTCAAGTTCACCGAGAAGGGTCAGGTATCGGTGCGCATAGCAGCGGTGGAATCGGGCTGGAGCGTGGATCATGCCGGGCTCAACCGCGCTCAGGCGGTGATTGGCTTCTTTGTCACCGACAGCGGCATCGGCTTGGCTACGACGAAGCAGAAGATCATTTTTGAGGCGTTCCAGCAGGCCGACACCGGCATCGCCAGGAAATACGGTGGCACCGGTCTGGGGCTGTCCATCTCGCGCGAGATCGCGTGGCTGCTCGGCGGCGAGTTGCATCTGGTCGAAAGCGAGCCTGGCAAGGGCAGCACCTTCGTCCTGTACCTCCCGCTGCGCGCGCCCGAACCCGGGCAGGAGTTATTGGGGTCAGACACCAATGGCACTACCTTAAGCGCCTTCGCAATGACAAACGTCACCGTCATTGCGAGCGAAGCGCGGCAATCCACCATGGATCGCCACGGCCTGCGACCTCGCGATGACGAAACTGGGTTATTGGGCTCTGACCCCAAAAACTCTCCGGAGGCAAACCCCCAGCCTCCCGCTGCCCTCGACGACCGGGCGGCAATCAAGCCGGGGGACCGCACGCTGCTCATCATTGAGGACGACGCGCGCTTCGCCGGCATCCTGCTGCGGGCGGCGCGCGACAAAGGTTTCAAGGGCATCGTCGCCGCGCGCGGCGACGCTGGGCTTGAACTCGCCGGCGAGTTCAAGCCCACAGCCATCACGCTCGATCTGCATCTGCCCGACATGGACGGCTGGGTGGTGCTCGAGCGCCTGAAACACAACCCCGACACGCGGCACATTCCGGTGGAAATTATCTCTGCCGAGGACAACCGCCCACGCGGCCTGCGTTACGGCGCCCTCGAATACCTGGTCAAGCCGGTCACCGCCGAGGCGCTACAGAAGGCGCTGGCCGACGTGAAAAAATTCTCCGAGCGCGAGGTGAAGGACTTGCTCGTCGCCGACAGCGACGAGCAGCATCGCAACAACGTGCTCGACCTTATCGGCAACGGTGACGTTCGCATCAAAGCGGTGGCCAGCGGCAAAGACGCCCTCGCGGCGCTCAAGAAGAAGCGCTACGACTGCATCGTGCTGGATCTCAAGCTGCCCGACATCAGCGTCGCCGACCTGCTCGAGGCGATCCAGGGCTTTGATCTGACGCGCGACGTGCCGGTGATCGTCTACGGCATGGACGAACTGCCACAGCAGGAGCAGGAGCGTCGGCAACGGCGACGTGCGCATCAAAGCGGTGGCCAGCCGAAATCCCTGGCGCTCAAGGGCATCGTCAAGAAGGTGTGGACACCCGAGCGGCTGCTCGACGAAACGGCGCTGTTCCTGCACCGGGTGGTGTCCAAACTGCCCGAGGAGCGGCGCCAGATGCTGGAGAAGCTCTACCTGCGCGCCGACAGCCTGGCCGGCAAGAAGGTGCTGGTGGTGGACGACGACGTGCGCAACATCTTCGCCCTCACCGCAGTACTGGAACGCCACAAGATGGCCGTGCTCTCGGCCGAGAACGGTAGCAAAGCCCTCGAAGAGCTAGTCCAGAACCCGGACGTGGACATCGTGCTGATGGACATCATGATGCCGGAGATGGACGGCTATGAGGCCATGCGCCAGATCCGCCAGATGAAGCAGTTCGAGTCCCTGCCGATGATCGCGTTCACCGCCAAGGCCATGAAGGGCGACCGCGAGAAATGCATAGCGGCCGGCGCCTCCGACTACCTCAGCAAGCCGGTGGACACCGACCAGCTTGTTTCGCTCCTGCGGGTTTGGCTGTACAGCTAGGGGTAGCCATCATTGCCAAGCCGAACAATGACGTGCAGCTCCCCGATCCCGAGGCCATCGAGGCCATTGAGACTATCGAGGCTATCGAGCTGCCGCTGCTGCTCGAGGCCATGGTCCAGCGCTACGGCTACGACTTCCGCGACTATGCCGTGGCCTCGCTCAAGCGCCGCCTGCGCCGCGCCATGGACGAGGAAGGAATCGCCACCCTGTCGGCGTTTCAGGACCGTGTCCTGCACGATCCGAAGTGCATGGCGCGCTTCCTCGATATCGTCTCGGTTGATGTCTCCGCCATGTTCCGCGACCCGGCCTTCTACAAGGTCTTGCGCGAGAAGGTGGTGCCGGGGTTGCGCAGCCTGCCGCTCATCCGCATCTGGCACGCGGGCTGCGCCGGGGGCGAGGAGGTCCATTCCATGATCATACTGCTGCACGAGGAGGGCCTGCTGGCGCGCACCCGGTTCTACGCCACTGACATCAACGAGCGGGTGCTGGAGCAGAGCAAGGCTGCGATCTACCCGATCAATCGCATGCGTGAGTACACTGCCAATTACCAGAAGGCTGGCGGCAAGGAGCAGTTCTCCGACTACTACACCGCCAAGCACGAGAGCGCCATCCTGCGCGACCTAGTGCGCGGCAACATCGTCTGGGCCGTACATAACCTGGTGACGGACGCCTCGTTCAACGAGTTCCACGTCGTCCTCTGCCGCAACGTGATGATCTACTTCAACCGGCAGCTTCAGGCCCGCGTGCACCGGCTCATCTACGACAGCCTGGCGCTGGGCGGGGTTCTCGGGCTGGGGAGTGCCGAATCGCTGCACGCCACGCCCTGCGAAGACCGCTATGAGGCGGTGGGCCGGGCGGAAAAGCTCTACCGGAAAGTGCGATGAAATACGGCATTGTGGTGATCGGCGCTTCGCTCGGGGGTCTGCGGGCCCTGAAGGCCATACTGTCCGCGCTGCCCGGCAACTTCCGCCTGCCGCTGGCGATCGTGCAGCACCGCAGCGCCGATGCCGGCGATGAGCTGCAATTCGCGCTGCAAGACGGCTGCGCCCTGCGGGTGCGCGCGGCCTGTGACAAGGATGCCATCGAGCCGGGCAGCGTCACCCTGGCGCCGCCCAACTACCACCTGCTGGTGGAAGCCGACCACTACGCCCTGTCGACGGAAGCCCCGGTGTATTACGCGCGGCCGTCCATCGACGTCCTGTTCCAGAGCGCGGCCGAGGCCATGGGTTCGCGCGTGATCGGCGTGGTGCTGACCGGCACACTCAGAGACGGCGCGCACGGGCTGGCGGCGATTCAGCGTCACGGCGGCCTGGCGCTGATCGAGTCGGCGGCGACCGCGTTCGCCGTCGGGATGCCGGACGCCGCAGCCCGTGCGACGCTGAACGCAACCGTGCTCAAGCTGGAAGAAATCGGGCCGCATCTTATCGAATTGGCTCTAAAATGAACCGCGAACATGGAGACGGATGATGGATATACCCAAGATCGAGATTCCGGCGGGCGAGCGCGCCAGTGTGCTGATTGTGGACGACACGCCAGCCAAGCTGCTGGCGCTGGCCGCCATCGTCTCGGGCATGGCGCTGGAGATCGTGACGGCAACCTCGGGCGAGCAGGCCCTGCGCCAGCTCCTCAAGCGGGATTTCGCCGTGATCCTGCTCGATGTCAACATGCCGATGATGGACGGCTTCGAGACCGCCACGCTGATCCGCAGCCGCCCGCGTTCGGAGCACACGCCGATCATCTTCGTCACCGCCGAGGCAAACTCGGAGGCCAAGCACATCAGAGGCTACACGCTGGGCGCGGTGGATTTCATCTACTCGCCGATCATTCCCGAAATCCTGCGCGCCAAGGTGCAGGTGTTCGGCGACCTTTTTTACCTTCAACGCCAGGTACTGCTCCACAACGAACATCTGGAAAGTCTGGTGGCGCAGCGCACCGTTGCGCTGACCGAGGAGATCGTCGAGCGCAAACGCGCGGAAGAAAAAGTCAAACGCCTCAACCGCATTTATGCGGTCTTGAGCGGCATCAACACGACCATTGTCCGCGTGCGCGACCGACAGGAACTGTTCGCTGAAGCCTGCCGTATTGCGGTGGAGCACGGCCAGTTCAGAATGGCCTGGATCGGATTGCTGGATCCCAACGGGGAGGCTGTGACGCCGGTGGCCAAGGCGGGTTTCGAGGAAGGGTATCTCGATAAAATCAGCTTGCCCGTCAAGGACGGCGCGCCGGATGCCTATGGGCCGGCGGCGCGGGCGCTGCGTGAAAAAACGCCTGTGATCTGCAACGACATCGGCACCGACCCACTCATGGCGCGCTGGCGCGAGGCGGCATTGCAACGCGGCTATCGTTCGCTGGTGGTGTTCCCGCTGGTAGTGGGGGACAAGGTAGTGGGCCTGCTCCTGCTCTACGCGTCGGAGAAGGATTTTTTCGACGTGGAAGAAATGAGGCTGCTGGCCGAGATCGCCGGGGACATCTCGTTCGCGCTCGATCACATCGAAAAGGAGGAGCAGCTCGACTACCTGGCCTACTACGACGTCACAACCGGGCTGCCCAACCGCGCCCTGTTTCATGATCGTTTGAGCCAGCAGTTGCTGGCGGCGAGCGAGAACAACTCCATGGTGGCGTTGCTGTGGTTTGACCTGGATCAGTTCCGGGTCATCAACGACACGCTGGGACGACATGCAGGGGACGCTTTGCTCAAGCAGGTGGCACAACGCCTGCGCGGCGTCGGGCTGGATGCGAATAACCTGGCGCACACTGGCGCTGGCTGCTTTGCCGTGGTACTGGACAATCTGCAGAAGGAAGCGGATGTCGTGCACATTCTGGAGAGTCGCATCAACGACTCCCTGCGCCTTGCGTTCGTGGTGGAAGGCACGGAGCTGCGACTATCGGCCAAAACGGGCATAGCCCTTTTCCCGGCCGACGGCGCGGATGCCGATAGCCTGTTACGCAACGCTGCGGCGGCACTGGGAAAAGCCAAGCTCTACGGCGACAAGTACCTGTTCTACACCCCCGAGATCAATGCGCGAGTGGCCGAGAAGCTCTCTCTGGAGAACAAACTCCGGCAGGCGGTGGAGAAAGAAGAGTTCGTGCTGCACTACCAGCCCAAGGTAGAGCTGGAAAAAAGGGCGATCGTCGGGGTCGAAGCACTGATCCGGTGGCAGAGCCCGGAGTTGGGGCTGGTTCCGCCCTTGAGATTTCTTCCCCTGCTGGAAGAAACCGGAATGATTCTGGAGGTCGGGGCCTGGGCGTTGCGCCGCGCGGTGCTCGACCATCGTCACTGGGTGGAAATGGGGCTGGCCGCTCCCCGGATCGCGGTCAACGTGTCCACGATTCAGCTACGGCAGCGGGAATTCATCGATGTCCTGAGTGCGGCGATCGGGGGGGACGGGAGGGCGTCCGGGATCGATCTGGAGATCACCGAAAGCCTGATCATGGACAACGTGCAGGACAACATCACAAAACTGCAAATCATCCGGGACATGGGCGTCGGCATCGCCATCGACGACTTCGGCACCGGCTATTCATCGCTCGCTTATCTGGCCAAGCTGCCGGTTCAAACGCTCAAGATCGACCGCGCCTTCATTATCACCATGCTGAAGGATCCCAATGCCATGTTGCTGGTCCAAACGATGATCTCGCTCGCCCATTCGCTCGGCCTGAAGGTGGTTGCCGAAGGCGTGGATGAGGAAGAGCAGGCAAAGATGCTGCGC
Source organism: Polaromonas sp. (assembly GCA_038902775.1). Taxonomy (GTDB): domain Bacteria; phylum Pseudomonadota; class Gammaproteobacteria; order Burkholderiales; family Burkholderiaceae_C; genus Polaromonas. The sequence goes on along the minus strand of JBCKNM010000019.1, from coordinate 10,565 downwards.
CTGTTGAAATGCGATGAGATGCAGGGCTATCTGTACAGCCCTGCGGTTCCGGCGGAGCAGATCGAGCGGTTCTTGCGCGAGCAGCGATAATAGAGGGCTAAATGACCTCATCCTTTTCCAATCTTTCGCTGGCAGAACCGCTGGCCCGCGCCGTAGCCGAGATGGGCTACGAAACCATGACACCGATTCAAGAGCAGGCCATACCGGTCGTCTTGTCGGGCAAAGACGTGATGGGCGCAGCGCAAACCGGTACCGGCAAAACCGCTGCCTTCGCGCTGCCGCTGCTACAGCGCATGATGAAGCACGAAAACGCTTCGACCTCGCCGGCACGCCACCCGGTGCGGGCGCTGGTGCTGCTGCCGACGCGCGAGCTGGCCATCCAGGTGGCCGAACAGGTCAAGCTGTTCGCCAAGTACACCAACCTGCGCAGCACCGTGGTGTTTGGCGGCATGGACATGAAGCCGCAAACTGCAGAACTTAAAAAAGGCGTGGAAGTACTGGTTGCCACGCCGGGGCGCTTGCTCGATCACATCGAATCTAAAAACGTGGTGCTGAACCAGGTTGAATACGTGGTGCTGGACGAAGCCGACCGTATGCTCGACATCGGTTTTTTGCCAGACCTACAGCGCATCCTGAGCTACCTGCCCAAGCAGCGCATCACGCTGCTGTTCTCGGCCACCATTCCGCCCGAGATCAAGCGCCTGGCGGCCAGCTACCTGCAAGACCCGGTGACGATTGAAGTCGCGGGTTCCAACGCCCCTGCCTCAATGGTTGAGCAACACTTCTACAGCGTGGGCGCCGACGATAAACGCCGCGCACTGCACCAGATTTTAAAAACACGCGGCTTGAAGCAGGCCTTTGTGTTTGTCAACAGCAAGCTCGGCTGCGCACGGCTGGCCCGCTCGCTGGAGCGCGAAGGCCTTAAAACCACCGCACTGCACGGCGACAAAAGCCAGGACGAGCGCCTCAAGGCACTCGATGCCTTCAAAAAAGGCGAGGTCGATTTACTGGTGTGTACCGACGTTGCGGCGCGCGGGCTGGATATCAAGGACGTGCCGACGGTCTTCAACTTTGATGTGCCTTTCAATGCTGAAGATTACATTCACCGCATTGGCCGCACCGGTCGCGCTGGAGCCTCTGGTCTGGCGGTGAGCTTTGTCGCCAGCAGCGACCAGCGTCTGGTGGCTGATATCGAAAAACTCATCAAGACCAAGATCGAGCTGGAGCCGATGGAGTTTGACGAAGACCAGCCGCGCACCGCCGAGAAGTTTGGCGCGCAGGGCCGCATCAACGATGGCCGCCGGATGTACCGGGACAGTGGTGATGGCGAGGCTGAAAGCAGCAGCAGGCCAGAGCACAGGGCTGCACGCGAACCCCGTGAACCTCGTGAGCGCCGTGAACCCCGTGAGTACGCGCCGCATCGTCAGTATGGCCAAAGCGCCGCGCCACGTGACCCATTTTTTGACCAACCCTATGAGGCTGCTAGCGCTCCAGACGCGCAAGCCGCCTGGGATGCTGCCGCCAAGGCAGCGCCTGCACGCAGTGGTGTGTCGGCCAACATCAAGTCAAAGAAAAAAGTCGCTGCGTTGTTCAAAATCGCCGCCTGATTTCTAGAAGTGCCCTTTATTCAATCGCTTGGCGCCTGTTCGCATTGCACCTGAATCAGCTCAAACCTGCCTGGCGTGCTGCCCAGCCGTGCCGCCGTCAGGCAGCCGCCCCAGCCGCAGCCGGTGTCCAGCGGCAAGGTGTTGGCTAGCAGACCGGCTCCAGCGGCCACCGTATCCGTCCCCAGCGTTGACCAGTGGCCAAAGGCGATCGGCGTATCGGCGGTTTTTCGGCCGGGCACATCAAACCACGACAAATAGCCGGGCGGTGCCGTCTGTGTGCCCCCCGTGCTGGCAAATTCCATCACGCCCCCGGCCGTGCAAAAACGCATGCGCGTCAGGGCATTGACAATCACGCGCAGGCGCTCAGCACCCGCCAGCGTGTCCTGCCACTGGCTGGGCGTGTTGCCATACATGCCGCGCAAAAAACCGGCGAGGTCCGGGCCGCGCAGGGCCTGCTCCACTTCGCTGGCCAGCGCCAGGGTTTGGGCCACGGTCCATTGCGGCAGCACGCCGGCATGTACCATCAGCCAGCCGTGTTCATGCATCGCCATGCGGCGGTGCCGGAGCCAGTCGAGCAAGGCCTCGCAGTCGAGCGCGTCCAGCACCTGCTGCACGGTGTCACCGCGATGCGGCTGGCGCAGGCCATGGCGTATGCCCAGCAAATTGAGGTCATGGTTGCCGAGCAGGCATTGGGCTGCGTCGCCCAGCGCCACCAGGCTGCGCAGCACGCTCAGCGAGTCAGGCCCACGATTGACAAGGTCACCCAGCAGGTAGATGGTGTCACGGCTGGGTGAAAAGTCGATGGTTTGCAGAAGGCGTTGAAACGGCGCGTTGCAACCTTGGAGGTCGCCAATACAGTACAGTGACATATGTTTATTTTGCCTGCGGATTCATGGACTTCCTGCTGATTCTTTTTTTGACCTTGCTCAACGCTGTTTTCGCGATGTCGGAGATGGCCTTGGCATCCAGCCGCAAAGCGCGCCTGGTCGCCCTGTCTGAAGCGGGCGACAAAGGTGCTAAGGCGGCACTTGGCCTGCTTGAAAACCCGACGCAGTTTTTGTCATCGGTTCAGGTCGGCATCACGTCCATCGGCATGCTTAACGGCATTATTGGCGAGGCCGCCTTTAGTGGTGATTTGTCGCTGTGGCTGCAAACCTTTGGTGTGCCGCCGAGGGCATCCGACATTTCTGCCACTGCCCTGGTTGTGGCTGTCATTACCTACATCACCATCGTGTTTGGTGAACTGGTGCCCAAGCGCATAGGCCAGCTTTATCCTGAAACGGTTGCGCGGCTGGTAGCAACCCCCATGATGCGGGTGGCCCGCATCGCCAAGCCGTTTGTCAAACTGCTGTCGCTCAGCACCCTGGCCACACTGAAGCTGCTGCGCATCGACAACAGCGCTGGCCGCGCCGTGACCGAAGAAGAAATTACGGCCAGCCTTGAAGAGGGCGTTGATGCCGGGCTGATTGAAGAGCATGAGCACCAGATGGTGCAAAACGTGTTTTTGTTAGATGACCGTCTGCTCACTTCACTGATGCTGCCGCGCTCTGATATCGAGTGGCTGGACGCATCTGACACCCTGGTCGAGGCCATCGACAAGGCTGGGCAAACCGGGCACTCGTGGTACCCGGTTTGCCGTGGCAGCCTGGACGATGTGGTGGGCGTGGTCAATGTGGCCAAGCTGTTGGCTGCGCGTGGGCAAACTCAAGCTGATGCGCCTGCGGCTACTGACCGCATTGGTGTGTATGCCGTGCCGGCTGTGTTTGTGCCGGAAACCCTTACCGGCATGGAACTGCTCGAGCAATTGCGGGCCAGGTCTACGCGCATCGTGTTGGTGGTCGATGAATACGGCGTGGTGCAGGGCCTGATGACGCCCATGGACATGCTGGAAGCCATCACCGGCGAGCTGCAGCCCGGCGCGCAGGTTGATGCGTGGGCCACCCGGCGAGACGATGGCAGCTGGCTGATTAACGGTGTCATGCCGGTGGCAGAACTCAAGGCCAGGCTTGACATCAAAGAGTTACCCGAAGAAAGCCGGGGCCGCTACAACACCGTGGCCGGCTTGCTGCAAAGCGTGTCAGGCCGCTTGCTACAAACGGGCGAGCGCGTGGAGTGCGCTGGCTGGACTTTTGAAGTGGTTGACCTTGACGGTAAACGCATCGACAAAGTGCTGGCCAGCTTTATCGGCGAGCCAGAGACATACTGACGGCGCAACGGTAATCAAAACATCGTTGTTGCTGACTTTCTGGCCGATATTGACTATCGCCTGTGGCGATAACCGTAACCCCGGCTGTAGCCAAAGTTAAGTGACACGCCGGGATAGTAATAAGGCGAGTAGTACGGCCTGACGTAATACGGTTGTGCGTAATAAACCGGTGCTGACTGGTAAATCACCTGGGGCTGTGTGTATACCTGCTGAAACTGCTGGATCGGTGCCGATTGAGCGTAGGTTTGCGCTTGTCCGTTTTGATCTTGCGACTGCGCAAAACCCGGCTGTGGCGCAGCGCCTATGGCCCCGATCGGCGTGACCTGCAGGCGCACATACTGGCCCGGGTCATTGGCCATTTGCGTGCTGTACTGCGTGCCCTGGTATTCATACACCACGTTGAAGTAGCTGGTGCGGTTTTCATAAAAGGTTTGCGTTGCGCACTGCTGGACATTTTGCACCTGGCGCCGGTTGCCTTCGATGTTGTTGCCGACCATGGCACCGCCGACCAGGCCGATCATGGTCGCCAGCGCACGGCCGCCGCCGTCGCCGATGGCATTGCCCATGGCGCCACCGGCCAGTGCGCCCATCACCGCGCCCGCGCCCGAGGCGGGCGCCTCGGTGATCATGGGCTGGATGCTGCAAACTTGGCGCGGCACCGCCACCTGCTGCACCACTGGCGTGCTGGAAATGACGCGCGCCAGTATGTCGGCAGCCCAAACCTGCGATGCCGCCAGGCTGGCAGACAAAACAAGCGTTGTTTGAAAGAGTTTTTTCATGAGCTTACCTCCGGGCACGAAAAGCATAAAAACAGGGACCAAAACCTTAGTCAGTGTCAATTATGAGTATAAACCTACCTCAAAGTTCTGCAAGCGCTAGTGCAACACTGCACTAGCATGGTTCCGACAGCCATGCCCCTAACCCTAGCCTCGTTGCGCCATCCAAAACACTGCCGACTTCATCCCTGCCACCGTCATCAGCAGTGAGCCGAGTACGTGTGCGGTTGCAGTGACCACGGCCAAGCCGTAGCGCTCCTCCATCAGGTAGATCACGACCTCCGCTGAAAAGGTGGAAAAGGTGGTCAGCCCGCCCAGAAAGCCGGTGATGAGCAGTAGGCGCCAGAAGGGGTCGAGGTGCGGCATGGTCTGGAAGGTGGCGATGCAGATGCCTATCAGGTAGCCGCCTATCAGGTTGGCGGCCAGCGTGCCCCAGGGGATTAGGCCGCCGGGTGTCAGCCACAGGCCGAGGCCCCAGCGGGCCAGCGCGCCCAGGGACGCGCCTATGCAGATGGCAATGAAGGGTAGTACAAATGTCAGTGAAGGCATGGCGGTTGCAGCTTTGACGCTGAGTGGCTGTAATTTTGCTTTTCTTTTGGCAGGACAATCAAGCCATGACTTTAACCGTGCCGCCAACCGATGCCATCGCCAGCAGGGATGGCAAGCCAGACAAGCGCTGGCAATTCTGGATAGACCGGGGCGGCACCTTCACCGACATCGTGGCCAAAAAACCTGATGGCTCACTCGTCACGCACAAGTTGCTTTCTGAAAACCCAGAGCAGTACCGCGACGCAGCTGTTGCCGGTATTCGCTATTTGCTGGGGCTGAAAGCCGGCGAACCGATCCGTGCAGATGTAGTGGACTGCGTGAAGATGGGCACTACGGTGGCCACCAACGCGCTGCTTGAGCGCAAGGGCGAGCCGACATTGCTGGTGACCACGCGGGGCTTTCGCGATGCCTTGCGCATCGCCTACCAAAACCGGCCACGCCTTTTTGATCGGCACATTGTGCTGCCCGAGCTGCTGTATAGCGCGGTTGTCGAAGCCCAGGAGCGGGTTGGCGCGCAGGGTGAGGTGTTGCAGGCGCTTGATGAAACGCTCCTGAAAAGGGAGCTGCTTGCGCAATATGCAAAAGGGCTGCGCAGCGTTGCGATTGTTTTCATGCACGGCTACCGCTACAGCGAACATGAAAAAGCAGCCAAACGCATCGCGCTTGAAGTCGGCTTTACGCAAGTCAGTACCTCGCATGAAATCAGTCCCATGATGAAGTTTGTCAGCCGGGGTGACACCACGGTGGTCGATGCTTACCTGTCACCCATCTTGCGCCGCTACGTTGAACAGGTCGCCGCTGAAATGCCGGGCGTGAAATTGTTTTTCATGCAGTCGTCAGGCGGTTTGACCGATGCGCACGCGTTTCAGGGCAAGGACGCTATTTTGAGCGGCCCTGCGGGCGGCATTGTCGGCATGGCCCGTACGGCGGCAGTGGCAGGCATTGAGAAGGTGATTGGTTTTGACATGGGCGGCACGTCTACCGATGTGTCGCACTATGCGGGCGAGTTCGAGCGCGAGTTTGAAACGCAGGTGGCTGGCGTGCGTATGCGTGCGCCCATGATGAGCATTCACACCGTGGCCGCAGGTGGTGGGTCGATTCTGAAATTTGATGGTGAGCGCTTTCGCGTTGGCCCGCAAAGTGCTGGGGCGAATCCGGGGCCGGCGAGTTACCGGCGCGGCGGGCCGCTGACGGTGACGGATGCGAATGTGATGCTGGGCAAGATCCAGCCGCGTTACTTTCCCAAAGTGTTCGGCCCGCAGGCCGATGAGCCGCTGAGCTTTGATGCGGTGCAAGTCAAATTCAAAGAACTGGCCGTGCAGACCGGCCGCAGCGCCGAAGAAGTTGCCGAAGGCTTTATTCACATCGCGGTGCAGCAGATGGCCAACGCGATCAAGAAAATTTCGGTGGCGCGCGGCTACGACGTGACGCGCTACACCTTGCAGTGCTTTGGCGGTGCTGGTGGGCAGCACGCCTGCCTGGTGGCCGATGCGCTGGGCATGAGCAAAGTTTTTGTACACCCCCTGGCCGGTGTGCTGAGTGCTTATGGCATGGGACTGGCAGACCAGAATGTGATTCGTGAGCAGGCCATTGAACTCAAGCTCTCGCAGTCTGCATGGCCGACTATTGCCGAAAGCCTGAACCGCCTGGCTACTGCGGCTGAAGCCGAACTGCAGCGCCAGCAGGCTAGTACCGGGGCCATCACCACGCACTACCGGGTGCATGTACGTTATGAAGGTAGTGACGCGGCTTTGGTCGTTCCGTTTGGCACGCTTGAGCAGATCGAGTCAGGCTTTGAGGCTGCTTACCGCCAGCGCTTTGCATTTTTAATGCAAGGTAAAGGCCTGGTCGTTGAGGCGGTGTCGGTCGAGGCCGTGATTGCGGGTGATGTCCCGGCCGAGCCGCGCCATGCTATGCACGAGGCACGCGAAGTACCGCGCCGCGAAACCGTCCGCATGTACTCGGGCGGCCAGTGGATTGACGCAGCGTTGGTGGTGCGCGAAGACCTGCAACCCGGCGACATCATGACCGGCCCGGCCATCATTGCCGAGAAAAATGCCACCACGGTGGTCGAGCCCGGATGGGAAGCCGCGCTGACGGCGCTGGACCATCTGTTGCTGCAACGGCGGGCGGAACGCGTCATCACCTATGCAGCAGGCACGACGGCGGACCCGGTGCTGCTCGAGGTGTTCAACAACCTTTTCATGAACATCGCCGAGCAGATGGGTCTGCAATTGCAGAACACCGCGTACTCGGTCAATATCAAGGAGCGACTTGACTTTAGCTGTGCGCTGTTTGATACCGAAGGCAACCTGATCGCCAACGCGCCGCACATGCCGGTGCATCTTGGCTCGATGGGTGAGAGCATTAAAACGGTTATCAAAGAAAACGCTGGCAAGATGCAGCCCGGCGATGTGTATGTGCTGAATGACCCTTACCACGGTGGCACGCACTTGCCAGACATCACGGTGATCACGCCGGTGTATCTGGGCGCGGCATCCCAGGGCGGTCCAACCTTTTACGTTGGTTCGCGCGGTCATCACGCCGACATTGGCGGCATCACGCCGGGCTCGATGCCACCGTTTTCGACGCTGATTGAAGAAGAGGGCGTGCAGATCAACAACTTCTTGCTGGTCGAGCGTGGCGTGCTGCGCGAGGCTGAGATGGTGGCGCTGCTCAAGAGCGGAAAGTACCCTTCAAGAAATCCGCAGCAAAACATGGCCGACTTGAAAGCGCAAATCGCCGCCAATGAAAAAGGCGTGCAGGAGCTGTGCAAGATGGTTGAGCAGTTCAGCCTTGATGTGGTGCTGGCCTATATGCGCCATGTGCAGGACAACGCTGAAGAGTCGGTGCGCCGGGTGATTCAATTAATTGGGGTCAGACACCAATTATTGGAGGCACAACGCCAGATAGAGATGAAAGCGCAGAATAATTGGACTCTGACCCCAATTAATTCGTTCACGCTGCCGCTGGACAACGGCGCGCAGATCACGGTCGCTATTCGCGTCGATGTCAAAAACCGAAATGCAGAGATCGACTTCACGGGCACATCACCGCAGCAAAGCAACAATTTCAACGCACCGACGGCGGTCTGCATGGCTGCGGTGCTGTATGTCTTTCGCACGCTGGTTGATGACGACATTCCGCTCAACGCGGGTTGCCTGAAACCGCTCAAGGTCATCATTCCGGCTGGCTCGATGTTGAACCCCAACTCACCGGCATCGGTGGTGGCGGGAAATGTTGAAACCTCAACCTGCATCACCAACGCGCTCTACGGCGCACTCGGCGTGATGGCCGCAGGGCAATGCACGATGAACAACTTCACCTTTGGCAACGCCAAGTATCAGTACTACGAAACGATTTCGGGTGGCTCTGGCGCGGGTGGCGAGGTTGACCCCGACGGCAAAATCATCAAGGGTTTTAACGGTACATCCGTCGTGCAGACCCACATGACCAACTCGCGCCTGACTGACCCTGAGGTGCTGGAGTTTCGCTTTCCGGTGCGACTGGAGAGTTATGAGATCCGCGAAGGCTCGGGTGGTGCGGGCCGCTGGCATGGCGGCAACGGCGGTGTGCGGCGCGTGCGGTTTTTAGAACCCATGACAGCCAGCATACTGTCGAACGGTCGGCTACATGGCGCGTTTGGCCTGGCGGGTGGGCAGGCCGGGCAGGTGGGCCAAAACATCGTGGTGCGTTGCGATGGGCGGATTGAAGTGCTGGGCCACATCGGGCAAGCTGACATGCAGAGCGGCGATATTTTTGAAATTCATACACCGGGTGGCGGCGGGTTTGGGTCGGCGTAGGGAGTAAGAAATTTCCAAAATACCACTCACTCGTCATTGCGACTGCCGCGCTTCGCTCGCAGTGACGGCCAGCGCGGCAATCCATGCACCCGGAAGTCATGGATTGCCGCGCTTCGCTCGCAATGACGGAAAAAGGTACATCGGTATCGTCTACCTCCCTTAGATTTACTTCTTGGCGGCGCTTACTGCGCTGGCAGCAGGCTTGCCGTCTTTCTTGGCGGGGGCAGCAGCGGGTGCGCCTGCATATACGGCACCACCTACGGTCAGGCCACCAGCCGACAAGTTGGCTGCACTTTTTGCACCAATACCGCTGACGCGGGTGATGAAGTCGTTCCAGTCTTTGAAGTTGCCTTTTTTGCGCTCGTCCACAATTTTGCTGGAGATGGCGGGGCCGATGCCCTTGATGCCGTCGAGTTCGGCGGCGCTGGCTTTGTTGACATCAACAGCGGCAAACGATAGGGCCATGTACATGGCGGCGACAAACGCCAGTAATTTCTTGAACATAAAAACTCCTCAGGGATTGATTGGAATCAGGGACATGAGCCACCTTGAAAAAGAGCATGGGCCTATTATTTAACGGCCAAGTTCCGGGTGGGTTGACTCAATCCCGGGGTTTTTAGTTTTTTTGGCTGCTTAACCAGTGCATATAAGCTGTCACACCGGTTTGCACATCGGCGAAGCTGTGGTCGCAGCCTGCGGCCCGTAGCACACGAAGGTCGGCCTGGGTGTAGCTTTGGTATTTGCCGACCAGGGCGGGCGGAAAGGCGATGTAGCTTATCAACCCGTCATGAACAGCATTTTTTAATGAAATGTCTGCGCTGCCCTTGAGTGCGTTGACGACGCTAAGTGCCACATCATTAAATGGCTGCGCCTTGCCGGTGCCGAGGTTGAAGATGCCGGACTTCTCGGGATGGTCGAGAAACCACAGATTGACGGCCACCACGTCGTCGATAAATACAAAGTCGCGCATTTGCTGGCCGGCGGCGTAGCCATCATGTTCGCCAAACAGTTTGACCTTGGCGTCAAGCTGGTACTGCTTGAACTGGTGAAAGGCGACGCTGGCCATACGGCCCTTGTGCTGCTCGCGCGGGCCGTAAACGTTGAAGTAACGAAAGCCTGCGACTTGTGTGTCGGTGTTTTGAAACCGTGCGCCGAGCTCGCGCCGCATTCGCTGGTCAAACAGCAGCTTGGAGTAGCCGTAGACATTGAGCGGTTTTTCAAACTCGGGTTGCTCGCTGAAGGTGTCGGAGCCGCCCTTCGAAGCCTGGTCAGGCTTTGACTCTCCATACACGGCGGCAGACGATGCATAAAGCAGGCGTGTGCCCTGCTCCTGGCAGGACTGGAATAAATCCACGGACAGCGTGTAGTTGTTGTCCATCATGTACTTGCCGTCAAGCTCCATGGTGTCGCTGCACGCGCCTTCGTGGAAGACCGCCTCTACCGCGCCAAACGCGCCTTCGGCAAAGGCTTCATAAAACTCGTCGGCATCGACATAGTCGGCAATCTGCAAGTCGGCCAGGTTACGAAACTTGTCGCCTTCAGTCAGATCGTCCACCGCGATGATGTCGTCGATGCCGCGCGCGTTCAGGCCCTTGATGATGTTGCTGCCGATGAAGCCGGCTGC
>JBCKNM010000018.1:0-23270 GCA_038902775.1 Polaromonas sp. | reverse complement strand
GTTGATCCACACATAGCCGGTATAAATTCGCTTCGCCGCGCGGTGGGCAGTGTTGATGTTTTGCGTCCAGATCGAGCCCGTCAGGCCAAAGTCAACGCTGTTCACGTCTTGCCACATCAGCTCTTCATCAACCCATTTGAAAACCGACATGACTGGGCCAAACACTTCTTCTTGCGCTAGCCGCATGGTCTGCTTCATGTCGGCAAACACCGTGGCCTCAAAGAAAAAGCCGTCCTTTAGGGCCGGGTCAGTCGGCTGCTTGCCGCCGCAGACCAAGCGCCCACCGTCTTCAAGCCCCACAGCAACGTAGTGCTTGACTTTTTCAAGCTGGGCTTTGCTGACCAACGAGCCCATGGTGGTTTTAGGGTCGGTTGGAATGCCGGGCTTGTGCCGCTCGGGCAGCAGTTTGACAACTTTCTCAAGCACCTGGTCATGGATGGATTCATGCAGAAACACCCGGCTGGTCGAGCCGCAGCTTTGGCCTGACCAGGTGAAGTTCATGCCGCCGATGATGCCGCTGACCAGCTTGTCGATGTCGGCATCAGGGTAGGCTACCAAGGCGTTTTTACCACCCAACTCCAAAAGCACTGGCTTGAGGTTGTCAGACGCGGTTTTCATCACCGCCTTGCCCGTGGGTACGCCGCCAATCAGCGTGATTTTTTGCACCAAGGGATGCCGCCCCATCGCGTCGCCGCAGGCCCGCCCACCACATAAAAAGTTGACCACACCGGGCGGGAAAATATCGCCCACCAACTCGGCCAGTCGCAAAATAGAAAGCGGCGCTTGGTCGGGTGCCTTCACCACCACCGTGTTGCCGGCAGCCAGTGGCGCAGCCAACTTGGCCGCTGCAAACATAAACGGGTGGTTGTAGGCCACGATACGGCCCACCACACCCAGCGGTTGTTGCAGGGTGTAGTTGAAGTTGCCGTCCCCCATGGGTATGGTTTCGCCTTTGATTTCAGTCGCCAAGCCTGCGAAATACTCTAGCGCGTCCGCCGCGAAACCCGCATCCATAGACAGCGCAGAAACCGGGTTACCGTTGTTCAGCGAATCGAGCTGCGCCAACGGCGTTGCGTGCGCGCGCAGCACCGCTGCGGCCTTGCGCAGGTAACGACCGCGCTCGATGGGCGTGGTGGCCGCCCAAGCCGGAAAAGCCGCGTGGGCCGCCTTAACTGCTGCATCAACGTCGTCCGCGTCGGCAATCGGCGCGGTGGTGATGACTTCGTTATAGGTCGGGTTGATCGTGTCGACATAAACCCCGGCCTTGGGCGCGTGCCAAGCACCGCCGTAGTAAAGGCCTTTTTGTGTTGGCAATATGCCTGCTGGAATATCTTTTGTGCGCATGGCTTGGTGGTCCTTGAAGTTGATTGAAAAATTAATCTTGCGAACGTTAATCTTGCGAACGTGTGAGGCCTGCGGTCATCGCCGCACTATAGCCTGCGCTGACGATCACGTCGATAACGACGGCCGAGCCTGCGCGAACCGTCTTGATGCCCTCAGCCAGCGCTTTCTCCAGATCAGCAGCCGTCTCGACCGGGCCAACACCCTGCATACCCTGGCCGCGCGCCAGCATGGCCAAATCGGGGGCTGGGTTGCTGATGCGCTGGCCTATCCATTTGTTTTCAACCGGGCGACCGCGCTGCCGGGCTACACGCTCTTGATGTACTTCATCGTTATAGAACGAACGGTTGTTGACGACGATGATGAGCAGCGGAATCTGCGCGTTCGATGCCGTCCACAAGGCGTTCACGCCCATCATGTAGTCGCCATCGCCAATCACCGCGACCGGCAAGCGGTCGCAACCCTTGAGCGCCAGTGCCGAGCCAATGGCCATGCCAGGGCCTGACCCAATACCGCCGCCGCCGTCGTAGCCGAGAAAGTCCAGCGGATGTTTGAAATCCCACATCTCCCCGCTCCAGCTCAGCGGCAGGCGCATCAGGCAAATGGTTTCGTCTTTTAACGCGCGCTTGAGTGCTTGCGCCATCAAGGGAACGGTCAGCGAGCCATCGGCGTTCGGTGTCGGTGCGGCCGGCGCCGGTGCTTTTGGCGGCGCCGCCACCTTGCGCGGCTTGACGTGCTGGTTGAGCAGCGTCACGGCAGGTTCTGGCTCCGACAACAGGTACAAGTCCACTGGCGGCAGACCCTGGTGGTCCATGCTCCAGCCGTTGTGGCTGTACTGGTCCACCGACACCTGGATCACGCGGCTGGTCACGGTCTCGCTGCCCCAAGCCTGCTTCAATGTACCGGCAAGATCTACCCAGTCCAGGCTCAGCACGACATCTGCGCTCTTGAGGACGACCATAGCCGCTGCGGACAAAAATAACCCACAAGGGGCGGCATGCAGGGGATGATCCGTCGGAAACGCGGCGCCCACTTTCAAATCGGTCAGCACTTCGGCATTGAGGGTTTCGGCGAGCTTGATGCGCTCGGCCCAACCATCTTCATTGCGCGACACACGGCCCATCAACAACACCGGGCGTTTGGCGCTGGAAAGCCATTGCGCCGCCTGGACAATCGCCGCATCCGAAGGCCGCGCGGGCGCAGGCGCCTGGTAGCGGGCCGGGTCAGGCAGCACAGGCTTTTCAGTCAGTTTCGACTCCTGCAGGGCGGCGTCAAAGCACACATACACCGGGCCTTGCGGTGCAGTGGTCGCGATCTGCGCAGCCCGCAACATGGCTTCCTGTGCCGCCGCCACGGAAACAGGCTGCGCATCCCATTTGATGAAGTTGCGCACCAGCGCGCCCTGGTCCTGCGCTGTGTGAATCCAGTCGATCCAGGGGCGGCGCTTGGCCGCATCAACCGGGCCGGTGGCACCCATGATAAGCACCGGCATGCGGTCAACCCAGGCGTTAAAAATCGCCATGGAACCATGCATCAGACCGACGTTACTATGCAGAATGGCGCCCAGCGGCTTGCCGGTGACCTTGGCGTAGCCGTGGGCAATCGCCACGGCGTGCTCCTCGTGCAACACGACAACCATTTGCGGGTTTTCATTGCCCAGATGGTTGACCAGACTGTCGTGCAGGCCACGAAAACTCGCGCCAGGATTGAGCAAGACATAAGGAATATCCATCGCACGCAGCATGTCGGCAATCGCGTCGCTGCCCCAGATGGTGTGATCGGGTTCGGACGGTTGAGGAATGTCGCGGCGCACGGCGGAGCCGGAGGGAACAGTCATGAAATCTCCTGGTAAAACGGTCTATATGGTTTAAGCGATGGCGCTTATTCGGGCTGGATATTGGCGGCTTTTATGACTGCCGCCCATCGTTTTTGGTCAGCAGCGATGAGTTTGGTGAAGTCTGCTGCGGTCATCACGCAGGCTGCTGCCAGCCACGTGCGGTGATCAAATTTCATGCTTTCTTCCTAGAGTTATGCACGGACACCTGTCATCATAGTGACAACAGCACAATTATTCAATCTTGAACTTTGAATCAATGTGAAAGCCTTTTCATGCGTTAGACCATCCCGGGGTCAACGCTCAGCCGGGGTGGGCGGCCAAGGGGTCCACAAACTTGGCACGGGGACGCAACAGCGACCTTGCACGTCAGCGCATCACGATGATGAAAATCCCCAGCAAAGTCAAGGCACTGCCGAGCAGCGTGGTGACCGTGATGTCTTCCTGGTTTTTGAACAGCCAGTGGCTGAGCGGAAAGACGAGAAGCGGCGTGCACAGCGTGACCAGGGTGGCGACCGACAGGGGGATGTAGCGCATGGAAGCAATCACGAAAATCTGTGCAGAAATGTTACAGACGCCGATCAGCGCATACAGCACGACACCGCCGCGGTTGGCCGATCGCAAACGCGCCAGAAGCTCGCGTTTACCAGCGCTGAAAGCCAGATGCAATGCCAGCCCGCACACCGCACCGAGCAGCGCACCGAGCACAGGCTCGTTCCAGCTTCGCACGGCCGCGCCGCGCAGCACATTGCTGATCGCATACGCCAAGGAGCTGCCCAGGCCCAGAAGCAAGACCGATTGCAGCAAGCGCTCAAGAAACGTCGCCTTGGCCATCATCGGTATCGCACCACCCGCGGGCATCACGTCCACAACACGGTTTCGGCGGGAAAAAAATCCTGGCTTGCAACTCACCAGCGCCAACCCGCCAATGGTCATGAGCATGCCCAGAGAAACCAGCAGGGTCAGACGCTCGCCGAGCAGCACCCAGGCCATCAGGGCAGTAAACAGCGGACTGCTCACCTGGAAAATGCTGGCCTTGGCAGGACCAAAGCGCACCACAGACTCGTAGAAAAACCAGCGCCCCAGGTAAGTGGCAAATGCGCCGGCAGCTACAAACAGCCAAAAAGCCTGTGCATTCCACTGCACGCCCTCAGACCGCAAGGCCAGCTGCACCGCAAAAGCCAGTGCAGAGAAGACGACATTGACTGATGTCGCAATCAGAAACCCCAGGCCGAGATTGATGCGGCTTGAGGCGACTTTGATCCACAGGTTGGCTGTCGTGAACAGCAGCAATGCTCCGGTCGCCAGCAGGTAGCCGAGAAAGGCATCAGACATCAGCAGCCGGATTTTTTGCCTGAGCCGTCATGGCGTTTCAGATTTTGAAGGCTTCCAGCGACTCGGGCGCAAAGAGCTCGCGCGGTTCAAGCAGGCGTTTTGAAAGGCCCTGCTCGAAGTGATAGCGTAAAAAAGTGCGCAGGGTTTGCTCATTTTTCTCAAAGCCGTAGGGCCAGAAGTCTTCACCCATCTCGCGCTTGACCTGCTCGACATGCGAGGTCAACCACGGCAGCATGACCTTGAGCGCGGCGGTCTCGTACAGGTCTTCGTAGGTGCGGCGCTGCGATTCCTCCAGCGCCTTCATCATCGAACGCGCCACCCAGCGGTTGGCCTCGTACACATCACGGCGAATCGCCACGGTGTGCATGATGGGGAACATCTTGGTTTCTTTGAAGTAATTGCGCTCGACTTGTTCATAGTCTTCAAACAGGCGCTTGACCCGGCCACCGCCCTTGAGAAAGCTCGAAGGCATACGCGCCGTATACAGCGCGTCAATCTCGCCGTCGAGCAGCATCTGCGCCAGGGTTTGCGTGGGGCCAATCGGCACAACCTTGATGCTGGGCGGCAAATCAAGTTTTATTTTTTCAGGACGTCCGGGCTCTTCCTCGCCCCCGGTGTAGTAGGTCACGCTGTCAACCGGCACGCCGTAGTGGTCTGACAAAATGCCGCGTATCCACACCGGTGCTGTCATCTGGTATTCGGGGTTGCCTACCTTTTTGCCGATCAGATCTTTCGCCTCGCGTATGCCGGACTTGGCATTGACGTAAATGCACGAGTGGCGGAAAAACCGCGACGGAAAGACGGGAATGGCCACAAACGGCCGCACCTCATTGAACATGGACACGGTGTAAGACGAGAGCGACATTTCGGCCACGTCGAATTCCTTGTGCCGCAACATGCGAAAGAAGGTTTCTTCTACCGGCATGTTGAGGTAGTTCAAATCAATGCCGTCGGGCTGAACACTCCCATCCATCAAGGCACGGGTGCGGTCATAGTTCCAGCAACCGAAGGTCAGTTTGAGCTTTGACACTTAAATCCAATGGGTAATTCCCCGGCTTTGCCGGGAGATGGTTACTGATTACTCCGATTTGAGGCCTGCCACCGTAATGGCTTTCGCCAGCCGTTCGATTTCACCCAGCACGGCCTTGTTTAAATCCGCCGGGCTGCCGCCTATGGGTTCTAAGCCAGCGTTGTTGAGTATCTGAATGACTTCCGGTATTTTGGCGATCAGCGCTATCTCGGCGCTGATGCGCTCGATCGCGCTGGCGGGGGTGCCGGTTGCTGCGAACACAGCGATGATGGGCTCAAAGTCAAAACCCGGAATGACCTCTGCAATGGCGGGAACGTCGGGCGTCAGGCTGGAGCGCTTCGCCCCATTGCTCGCCAGCAGTTTGGCCTGCCCTGCTTTCACAAATCCGGTAATCACAGACAGCCCCACGATCAGCACCTCAACCTGACCCCCAATCAGCGCCGGCACCGACAGTCCGGCGCCCCTGAATGGAATGTGCGTGAGTTCCAGACCCAGCGCTGCTTTCATGGCCTCCATGGTCAGGTGATGCGTGCTGCCGATTCCCGAGGAGCCGTAGTTCAGCGTACCGGGCTTGGCCTTGGCCAGCGCAATGAATTCCTGCAGGGTATTGGCGGGCACTTTAGGATGCACCGCAAGATAGAGCGAAGCACGTGCGCCCAGCGACACCGGCATGAAATCCCTTTTATAGTCGTAAGCGAGATTCTTCTGGATGACCGGATTGATGGAGAACATCGAACCATCGGTCACCATGAAGGTATAGCCATCTTTCGGTGAGCTGGCCAGCACCTGCGCTGCCACCACGCCACCGGCGCCGGGCTTGTTGTCCACCACCACGGACTGGCCCAACCGGTCGCCGAGGCGCTGCGCAACAATACGCGCAAAGGTGTCAGGCAGGCCGCCAGCGGCATAAGGGACGACAAACTTGATGGGTTTGTTGGGATAGGCGGACTGGGCCTGCGCAATGCTGACGCTGCCAAAGGCAGAGAGGGCCAGCAGCGCTGCGCATGCAAGAAGGGAACGACGTGGGTTCATGAAATGTCTCCTGGTTACTGACTAAGTTTAAGTTGCTGAAGCGGAACGGGAAAGCGGTCGTTGGCCCTTACTGGGCGGCAACCGGGGTGGAATAAGACGGCTCCAGCGCAGGCTCTTTCGAGTCCCACACATAGCTGCCTGAAAAAGACCGCCAGTCGGTAGTCTTGGGGATGATAGCTTGGTAGGCTACCACGCTTGAAGGAATACGCAGCTCGCCAGTGCCAACGGCCGGTGCGCCGTCCTGAAAAGCCTGCACCGCCTCCAGCATCTGCTTGCGGAACTCCACGACGGCCAGATCACTCGCGCCAAGCCGGTCATGGGTTCGGTCGGCAATCGGCCCCATCGTGACCCACATCGCAACGTCCTGATTGGGAAAGCCCGTGATGCCCGTGAAATTGCCGGCTTTCATGGCCGCGCGGTCCTGCCAGAAATTGTTGTCGCGATTACGCAGCGGCCTGTATTTTTCGTCCAGGTCCTTGCCGACCTCCTGCCCCAAGAATTTCCGCCAGGTGCCCGTGTCGGGCGTCTGTGACGGATGGCCCCAGGCGATGAAGTAAAACGCGGTGTTGGTGTCGTCCATCGGCACGTTGATATTCGCCACGTTGTACAGGTTGTTGGGCGGAATCAACACCGTTGCCGGTGCCACAAAAACGGTCGAACGGACGTAATCGTTCAAGGCGGCATTGCTGATGGGTCGCCGTATGGCCGCATAACGGAAACCGTAAGTCCCCTTGTCAACCTGCAGACGCGGAGCCTTGTCGGTAGATGGGCGCAACCAAATAGTATCGGTAACTTCGGCACCTTCCACCCTAGCGGGTACAAAGTCTGACGAATGCAGGCTGGAGCTATGCGCCGAATCAATCGCGCCTTCCAGAATCTGCGCCCAGTTGCAGGGGATGATGACTTTGGCAATGCTGACTCGTGTATCAAAAGTGGGAGCCCAGGCCGGCGGCTGAAACTCAGGCTGGGTCTCAGGCGGGCCCATATAGGCCCAGACAAAACCGCCCCACTCTTTTGTCGGGTAAGCCAGGTGCTTGACCTTTTGCGCAAAGCCGCTGGCCGCAGGCTCTGAAACCATCTCCAGCACGTTGCCGTCCACATCCATCTTCCAGCCGTGGTACAGGCAACGCAGGCCGCAGTCCTCATTACGGCCAAACACCAGCGACACGCGGCGGTGCGGGCAGTACTCGTCCATCACGCCAACGCGGCCTTTGGTGTCGCGAAACACCACCAGGTCTTCGCCAAACACCTGTGCCTTGATGGGCGTGCCATCGGGTTCACTGACCTCTTCGATCAGGCACACCGGCGTCCAGTGGCGGCGCATCAACTGCCCCATCGGAGCCTTGCCTCCCACGCGGCACAACAACTCATTTTCTTCGTGCGTCAACATATATAAGATGCCTTTCAAAAGTTCTGGCAGCCTTGCCATTTTTAAAACTGCTTGCGAATCCGGATCAATCGGATTATTCTTAGCTTACTAAGATTATTTAAAATAAACCCGTTTGTCAAGATTATTTGCGAAAGACCATGATGAGCGTTGACCCGGGCATCCTGACCCATACAGGCTTGATTGAGCCGGATTTCTTCAAAGTGCGTGTTGTCCGCAAGACGGAACTGGCAGGCGGGATTTACCTGTTTGAGTTGCATGATGCACAAGGCAAGGCGTTACCGGTTTTTACAGCGGGTGCGCACCTGACGGTTGAAGTACCTGCCGGTGTGCGCAGGAACTACTCGCTGTGCAGTGCGCCTTCGGAGAGCGGGTTTTACCAGATTGCCGTCAAGCGTGACGCTGCTGGCAGGGGTGGCTCCATCAGCATGGTTGATGATGTGAGCGAGGGTGACCTGCTGGCCATCAGCGCGCCACGCAATCATTTCGAGCTGCATCCGCGTGCTGAAAAATTTCTGTTCATTGCAGGCGGCATTGGCATCACGCCCATCTTGTCCATGATGCGTTACCTCAAGGTGCAGGGCCATGATGACTTCAAGCTGATTTACTGCACCCGCGATGCCAAAAGCACAGCCTTTCTGCCGGAGCTGACAGCCCCTGAATTTAGCCAGCATGTACAGCTTCACCATGACCACGGCGACATCAACAACGCGCTGGACTTCTGGCCGGTTTTTGAAACCCCCACCAAAGCGCATGTTTATTGTTGCGGCCCGCGCGGACTGATGGACGCAGTGGCCGACATGTCTGGCCACTGGCCCTCGGGCAGCGTTCACTTTGAAAGCTTTGGCGTTGATGCCAGCACCTATGCAGCCGACACCGCCTTCACGATACATCTGCAAAAAACCGGCACCACCCTGGCTGTCGCCGCTGACCAGACCATTCTGCAAGCCCTGCGCGGCGCTGGCCTGCGCGTTGCAAGCTCCTGCGAAAGCGGCACCTGCGGAACATGCAAGACAGGTCTGATAGCGGGCGAGGTTGAACACCGCGACATGGTGCTCAGTAGCGAAGAGAAGGCAGACCACATCATGGTCTGTGTGTCGCGTGCAAAATCGCCTGAACTTGTACTGGATTTATGAACGAATGCGACAAACAACAACTGAGAATAGGGGTTATAGGCCTGGGCCGCGCCTTCACGCTCATGCTGCCCACGTTTACGCAGGACAGCCGCATCAAGCTGGTCGCGGCGACAGACCCGATTGAGGTCGCCAGGGCGCAGTTTGAAAAAGACTTCGATGCGC
Source organism: Polaromonas sp. (assembly GCA_038902775.1). Lineage (GTDB taxonomy): Bacteria > Pseudomonadota > Gammaproteobacteria > Burkholderiales > Burkholderiaceae_C > Polaromonas. Next base: position 14,013 of record JBCKNM010000018.1, on the reverse strand, counting down.
CCACCTATGGCTCGGCACAAGCGCTGTGTACCGACCCCAACGTACAAGCCATCTACGTTGCATCACCGCACCAGTTTCACGCTGACCACGTTTGCCTGGCAGCAGCACACGGCAAGCATGTGCTGGTTGAAAAGCCCATGGCGCTGTCGCTCGATGAATGCACCCGCATGATGGATGCCTGCCGCAGCGCAGCTGTTCACTTGATCGTCGGCCACAGCCACAGCTTCAACGCACCGATCAAACGCACCCGCGAGCTGATCGCCAGCGGTGCGTATGGCGCAGTGAAAATGATCACTGCGCTTAATTTCACGGATTTTCTGTATCGCCCCAGGCGGCCTGAAGAGCTTGAAACCAGCGCGGGCGGCGGCGTGATTCACAGCCAGGCCACGCATCAAATCGACATCATTCGCCTGCTCGGTGGCGGCCTTGTGAAAAGCGTGCAGGCGCATACCGGCAATTGGGATAATGCCCGGCCCACCGAGGGTGCCTATAGCGCGCTGCTGGCCTTTGAAAGTGGTGCATTTGCCTCAGCCACCTATAGCGGCTATGGCCACTATGACTCGGACGTGCTGATGGGCAACATCGGTGAAATCGGCCAGACCAAAAACCCGCAGGACTATGGTGCGGCACGCAAGCGCCTGGCGGGCGCGCAGAGCGCAGAAAAAGAAACACGCCTGAAAGCAGCACGCAACTATGGCGGCAGCCTGTACAGCGCTACGGGCACGGCAGCACCATCATCTCTAGCACACCAGCATTTCGGGCACATCATCGTCAGCTGTGAAAAGGCCGACCTCAGGCCGACAGCCCTGGGAGTCGAGGTTTTTTCTGATGAACAACATCATCTCGAAGCCCTGCCCCCACCTTTGATACCGCGCAGCGAAGTGATGGACGAACTCTACGCTGCTGTCATGGGTGCAAAGCCGCCGACGCACAGCGGTGAGTGGGCGCGTGCCACTACCGAGGTATGCCTGGCCATTTTGCAGGCATCACTAAGCGGCCAGGCCCAGACCATGCGCCATCAGGTAGCATTGCTTGATACATGAGCGACACGCGCAACATACTCAAACACTGGCGTGAAGCCGTCCCGAATGACCGCCTGGCGCACCTGATTCGCGACGCCTCGCGTGCCTTTCAGAAGGCGCTGCAGATACGCCTAGCATCGCATGGTGTGCCGTTCGGCCACTGGACATTTCTGCGCATTCTCTGGGAATCGGACGGCCTCACGCAAAAGGAACTCAGCGCGCGCGCCGGCGTGATGGAACCCACCACCTTCTCCGCCATGAAGGCCATGGAAGCCCAAGGCTACATCGTTCGCAAGCAGTTGCCCACCAACAAGAAAAACGTTTATGTGTACCTGAGCGACAAAGGCCGCGCGCTCAAAGGAATACTCGTGCCCCTGGCGCAGGACACCAACAACGTGAGCGTCGAAAGCATTGGCACCGATGAACTCAAGACCACCCGCAAGGTGCTGCTCGCCATGATTGAAAATCTGGCCAGGGACGAGCTGCTGCAGAGCCCACCCACGAAACGCAAAACCCCGCCACCGATGGCAGTGGGCCAGCGAAAAACCAGCACCGGTAAAAGAGAAAAAGCAGCAGCCTGAAGAGGCAGTGGTTTTTCTAATGCAGTTTGCAGCCGGTCTTGGCCTGTAGTGATTCCTTCGTCACGCCAGGTGCCATTTCAACCACCTTCAGGCCTTGCGGTGTCACGTCCATCACGGCCAGGTCGGTGATGATGCGGTCCACCACGCCCACACCCGTGAGCGGCAAGGTGCATTGCGGCAAAATTTTCAGGTCTTCAGTGCCGTCCTTCTTTTTGGCGACGTGCTCCATCAAAACAATCACGCGCTTCACGCCCGCGACCAAATCCATGGCGCCGCCCATGCCCTTGACCATCTTGCCGGGAATCATCCAGTTGGCCAGATCCCCTTTTTCGCTGACCTGCATGGCACCCAGAATGCTCAGGTTGATTTTGCCGGCGCGGATCATGCCGAACGATTGGTCAGAGCCAAAAATTGACGATCCCTTGATGGTGGTGACGGTTTGCTTGCCTGCGTTAATCAGGTCTGCATCTACTTCGTCTTCAGTCGGGAAGGGGCCAATGCCCAGCATGCCGTTTTCTGATTGCAGCCACACCTCAATGTCAGGGCTGACGTGGTTGGCCACCAGCGTCGGAATGCCGATGCCAAGGTTGACGTAAAAACCGTCCTGTAGTTCTTGCGCAGCGCGGGCTGCCATTTGGTCTTGTGTCCAGGCCATGATTTACATCCCTACTTTCTCGGTTATTTTCTCTGTAATGCATCGCCTCTCGATACGCTTTTCAGGATTCGGGTTGCACACAATACGGTGTACATAAATGCCCGGTAAGTGAACCTGATCCGGCTCCATCGCCCCTAGCTCAACCACCTCTTCAACCTCAACAATACAAACCTTGCCAGCCATCGCCACAGCAGGGTTGAAGTTGCGCGCCGTCAAACGAAATTGCAGGTTGCCCGACTGGTCAGCGCGCCAGGCCTTGACCAGTGACACATCAGGCACCAGGGCACGCTCCATCACATAGGTTTCGCCGTCAAACTCGCGCAGCTCTTTGCCTTCGGCAATCATGGTGCCCACGCCCGTCTTGGTAAAAAAGGCCGGGATGCCAGAGCCGCCTGCGCGCAGCTTTTCAGCCAGCGTGCCCTGCGGCGTGAACTCAAGCTCCAGCTCGCCTGCGAGGTACTGGCGCTCAAACTCCTTGTTCTCGCCGACGTAGCTGGAAATCATTTTTTTGATCTGCCGTGTGTCGAGTAGCTTGCCGAGGCCAAAGCCATCAACACCGGCGTTGTTTGAAATGACGGTTAGGTTTTTGACCTTGCTGTCACGCAGCGCATCAATCAGTGCCTCGGGAATACCGCAAAGGCCAAAACCGCCAACAGCCATCAACTGGCCGTCACTGACAACACCTTTGAGTGCCTCAGCAGCAGAGGGATAAAGTTTCTTCACAAAAAGTCTCCTTGTATGGTTTCGTGCATGGTCATCAGCCACCGCACCGTCGAGATTTACCGCGCGCGATTGATACGCAAGTACAAGGCATCAACTACGGCTGACCTGGTGCATAAGTTGATGGCTGGGTGAGGTTTGGGTTTTGAGATTGCTATTGCCCTCATGCATGTAGAGATTCCAGCGCCACCTCTGGCGCGGTTGACATGATCTGGGCAAAGCCGCCGCCGGGCCAGTCGGGTTGCGGCGGTGCTGCTCCCAATTTTGCAGGGTCTTCACGCTCACACGCATCAAACGCGCAAACTCGCTTTGCGACAAGCCAATCTGTTCGCGTACCCGTTTGGCATCGGGTGCTGTGATCTCAAAACGGCGTGACGGGGTCGCCTTGCCTTTTGAAATAGCCTGGGCTTCTTTCAGGCTGCCCAGCAAATTTTCAAACAGTGTCTTGTCCATCGTCATAAATCCCACACGCCGTAACGCAGCTTGCGTATGCCGCCCCCGCCCGGGATGATGTCCCCACGCTCGGGGGCTTGCATCATGTCATTTTGCAGTTCACGGTATTCGTCGTCGTCCAACAGCGCCAAGTTGGGCTGCGAAACGGCTGCTGGCGGCTTGGGAGGGCCGATTTTTTAGGGGCTAAAGTGGCTGTGAGCCAATGGATACGGGCGTTAGCAGCTATGTTATTTGTAGCGGATCGGTCTAATTGGAGTCTGACCATAATTCTTTTAATTGGAGTCTGACCCCAATTCTTCCTTTTAATTGGAGTCTGACCCCAATTCTTCCTCAAGAAGGACAAAATTTGATTCTTTTTTCCATCGTACAAACCTCTCTTTCAGATGAAGAACATCTGAAACGAAAGCGGCAACTATACGCTCATGACATGCGGAGCAAACAATTCTTCGACCTTGTAGTGTTTGGATGTGTAGCCTTGATCATAACAGTATTTGGTAAATGCTGTTAAAGTGGCGCTGTTTTTTTCCAATCCGTATGGCCAATAATCCTCTCCAAATATTCTTTTAGTTTCAGCTATGGCATACTGTAAAGAGGGCAGCATGAATTTGGAATGACCATCGAACATACGGTCCAGACCCGCCTCCTTTTTAGCTGAATCAAATAGCTTATAAAGGCTTTGGCCCATCCACGGATTTTGTTCATAGATGTCTCTTTTGACCACCAGAACATGTCTGATCGGAAAGATATTCGTTTTTTGATAGCATTGAATTTCTTCGTTTTTGTACTTTTCAAAAAGACGGGAGATATGAGCTGCGTGTTTGTAAGCTTGGGGAGGACGTTCAGAAATATAAGCATCGATTTCACCGGCTTCAAGCAGCTGCTCCATATTCTGATTTCCTTCAAGAAATTGCAGATTAATGGAATCCGGTATTTTATCTTGCGGTACTTTATTTTTGGTAACCCAATGGATTGCTTTCAGGTTGACTTGATATTGATCGTTTAATAATCCTCTTGCCCAGAGTGTTGTGGAACCAAAATAATTGCCTATCCCGACTCGCTTGCCTTCGAGATCTTTTGGATTTCGGATGTTTGCCTTGTTATTGATGTACAGAGTTGAATGCCTAAAGGATCTGGATAAGAAAATAGGCAGGGCGATTAAATCCGTCTTGCCTTCATCCAATCCAATCACATAGTTGGTCAAGGGCATTTCAGCAACATCGAAAATTCGGTAGCGAATGGGTATAAGCCAAAAGCTGTCATGATCCACAATCTCTCTCGTCACCAAATCTATGCCTTCGGGCACCAGATTTCCATCTAAAACAGCACGTGTTCGATCATATTTAATACATCCAAGGGAAAGCTGAAGTTTTTTAGTCACTCTAAAAGCCTCTCCCGAAATTAATCAATTCTGGCAATCACATCAATCTCTACATTGAATGTAAACAATAGATTGGCTCCTACAAGAGCTCGAACCGGATACGGTTCCTGAAAATATTGTTTATAAACCTCATTAAACGCAGCAAAATCAGCAAGGTCGGTAAGATAAACGGTGACTTTAACAACATCCGCCATACTTGATCCGCATTCACTTAAAATCAACTTGATATTTTCAAGCACCTGTTTTGTTTGTGTGGCAATGTCTCCTTCAATAAATTGTCCCGTATGCAAATTCATTGGCGTTTGTCCGGACAGATAAAGGGTATCTCCGCATTTAATTGCTGTGGTTAATGGAGGACCCGCCTTTTTTCCGCTTGGTACGTTAATAAATTCTCTCATCTTTGTTGACTCCTGTTGTTTTATTTTAGTTTTGGATGTTAACCGTACTGCCGCTTACAATGCTTACGATCTCTTCAATATTTGGCGAAAAGCGGTAATCTCTGCTTTTGATATGATTCAAGAATGTTCCAGACGGCAAGCCGTGTCTGTTTTTCTCTATAGGCAATGTAATTTGTCCAGGCTCCCTAAACACACACATCGGATCTTCTCCGCTTAACATCTTATTCATTTCCCTCAGCAGCATTTTGCGAAATTGCACAACCCCCCGGTCTGTCGTGCCCAGATGCTCCTCTGTACGATCATTGATTGCTCCTTGCGACTCCCACATCATGAGATCCTGTCCATCCACGTAATCCTTGATGTATTCTCCATGCTCATCCCTGCTTGGAACCTCATAGCAGGTTGTCGGATAATTTTCCGGTATCTCAACACCTTCTGCCGGGTGAAAGCAGTTGTACCAATAATGCATAGTCGTAGTGTCATCCATCGGAACACGAATTTGGAACTGGTTCACCCGGGTGTCTCCGACAAGCAGCATATTAGGAAAAATCATAGGATGTCCCGTCACCCAATCAGTCGATTCTTCCTCAACTTGCCCTTCAAGCAGCCTTTTTTTGATTATTCCGTATTCGAACTCTTCGAAAGCAATTTTAACGTGATGCTTGGCAAAAGTGTCAAAAGGGGGTTCATTGTAGCCCTTCTCCTGCTCATAGAAATGTCCATGCAGCCATTCTACATGCACGGGATCCATGGAATTTTCCATGATTTGCAGCCAATTTACCGGAATGGCCGCGTATCCGATGGTCTTGATTACATTGCCGCCCTTGAAGAGATCAAACATAGGAAACTCCGGCAAGGGTGCCGGCCCCAGATAGGCAAAGAACATTTCGCCTCTTTCTATTACCGGATAAGATTTAATATGAATGCGGGATTTATATGTACTGTCTTCGGGTTCATTCGGTTGATCCATGCATTCCCCGTGTTCATTGTAATGCCAGCCGTGATACGCGCAGCGAATGCCTTCACACTGAATGATTCCATACTCCAATGAAGCTCCGCGATGCGGACATCTTTTGTCAATTAAACCAAGCGTGCCGGATTTATCGCGATATAATACCAGCTCTTCACCCAAGATTTTTACTTTTTTAATAAATTCGCTCTTAAATTCAGAGCTTAATCCAACCGGATGCCAATATCTTCTTAACAATTCACCCATCGGGGTACCTTTACCAACGCTGGTCAAAGTCTTGTTCTGTTCAGCAGATATCATTCGATTCACTCCTCATTCTTATTTAACACATGGATCAGCAGGATGCTTCATTTAAATCTGAAATAAAGGCTTGTTCCAGCAGCAGGCTGGATTGAATCAAGCCCTGCTCACGGCAATATCGGATTAATGTTTCAATCTCAAGCCTATTGTTGGAGACACCATAAATCCAAGGATCCCTATCAAATACCTCTTGTGTTTCTTCCACATAAGCATGTAAGAGAGGCATGGAATATTTCAAATGCCCGTCAAGCGCCATGCTGGATAAGGGGGCTGATTGCTTGGCTTGGCAGAAAGCATCATACAGGCTCTGGGCAACCCAAGGGTGCTTTTGATGGATTTCTCTTTTGATGGCCACTGTGTGTATGATCGGAAATATTTTGAATTGTTTGTAAAAAACAAGTTCTTCCTCATGAAAATCAGCGAATAAGGATACTATTCTGGGATCGCCGGCTTGAAATAATTTCGGCGGCTGTCCAGCATTGATTATCGCATCAAGCTCTCCTTCAACCAACAATTTTTCCAAGGAATCCTTACGTGATAAATAATGAATTTCCAAACTCCCAGGAAGTGCAATCTTCATGCCCTTCAAGGAGACTTCATACACATACCACTTGACTTCGCTAGGGGATACCCCGTATTGATGCTGTAAGAACCCTCTTACCCAGACCGGCGTAGTTGGATCATAGAAGGATAGACCGACTTTTTTGCCTTTCAAATCCCTCGGTTTCCTTATTCCCGAGGCTGGATTGACAAATATATTAGCATGGCGAAAACCTCTTGAAAGAAAGACAGGAAGGGCAATTAAATCCGTATTTCCCTGATCTATTTGAATCAAATAATTTGAAATGGACATCTCCGAAATATCAAAAAGGTGATTTCGCACTTTTCTCCACGACCAATAAGGATCGTCATCGTCAAACAGCAATACATTCAAATTAATCCCGGCGGGTTTAATGTCGCCATAGTAAAGCGGATACGTCCGGTCAGATGGTAAACACGACATGGATAAATCAAGGTTCATATGCACTTTCCTTCCAAGATCAAGGGCATCTCTTAGTTAATAATCAAGACAACAAGGCCACTAACTATGACAAGAGCGCCCAAGATTAGTTTTAAATTTATTATCTCTATCTTTCGCAAAAATATGGGAACTAATGCAATGGTGAAAAGCGGTTCTAGCAATATCGTCACCACATAGTTCAACCCGCCCATGGTGAATCCAACGATGAAGACAGCCAGGGAAACGAGCATCAAAATAATGCCCCAACCCGCCCCCAGAGTGCCCGGGAGGATGGCCTGGGGCGGGTACAGGATCCAACCGGAGCCCGCCGGGCACGAAGAAGCTCGCTATCAGTAACAGCACGGAGACCAGATAGACCCAGTAACTCACCATGTTTACGTAGGGGAAAACCATATCGCGGGCACCGACCATCAACGGGATGAGGTCGTTACCAAAACCGCCTAGGAACAACGCGGTGAGCAGGTAGATGACCATGATCATGCCGTGCATGGTGACAAATTGAAGGTAGGCGCTGGGATCGATAAAGGAGAAGCTGTTCGGGAACCCCAGTTGCAGCCGCATCAACCACGACAACACCAACGCCACCAGCCCCACCCCGATTGCGGTAATCGAGTACTGGATGGCGATGATTTTGGCAGCCTGGCTCCAGATATACTTTCCGATGAAAGTTTTCGGATGGTAAAGCTCTACCTCTTCGACTTCGGCAGGCGGGGCGTAAGAATGGATGGTAAGCGCCAATCTATAAGAGAATAAAAATACTTAAGATTTGGGAATTAGCGTTTACTTTTGATTATTTTGGAATTCGTAAGCTTTGGAATCCACCATCGACAGCAAGTGAGATTCCAGTAGTTGATGCTTGAATGGGACTCGCTAGGTAACATATTGCACTTGCAACTTCGTTGGCGGTTATTAGACGACCTATCGGTTGGCGTGCTTCAAGTGCTCTGCGTTCTGCAACAGCATCGGCTGATTGTGAAAGTAAGCGCTCAACCCACGGTGTATCAGCAGTGCCTGGATTAACACAATTAACGCGAATGTGATCGGCTAAATGATCATTGGCCATTGCAAGAGTTAAAGAAAGTACTGCGCCTTTTGACGCGCTATAAATTGCCCGTTTTGGAATTCCAACGGTGGCCGCACCTGAACATGTATTTACAATTGCTGCAACTTTGCTTTTGCGAAGAAGTGGCAACGCTGCGCGCGATGTTCGAGCTAATCCAAAGACATTAACATTAAAGACTGAAAGCCATTCTTCATCTGGTGAAGTTTCCACAGTTCCAGTAGCGCCAATACCTGCATTATTTATCAAAATATCTAATGACGGAATCTGCGCGAAGGCGTTGTTTACTGACTCTGTATTCCCAATATCGCATTTAATAAATATTGCCGTACCAGCCAATTCGCCTTCTTGTAGGTCTAGACCATAAACCTTTGCCCCACGTTCTTTTAACATTTGCACTGTTGCAAAACCAATACCAGAGCCAGCACCAGTGACGACTGCGCTCAGACCTTCAAAATCAAAACCTTGTTTCATTGTTGGCTCCATTCTTTTCCGGATGAATATGTAAAATCTGAAACGCTCTTTACTGCGATGTACTCGTTATCACCGCGCGCAGTGGTCATCATGTGGCTGCTCATGGAGATTTCGGTGACATCAAACTCTCCGTAACGGAAAGCCCGATGGAAGGCCTCTTCCGGCAATCCAACGGGATTGCGGTCACATCGCAGCCTTCCTTATCGACGCCCGACCATCAAATAATACCTGGGTACGGTCGTAATTTCTACAGGACAGACTAATTCCTAATTTTTTCACGTTCTTTCCTTTATTACTATCGCATAAGTATCGTTCATCATCAGCAATGAGTGGCCGTCACTGGGGCGGCCCGATACGTAGCGGGCAGCGATAATCCCGCTAGCACCAGCTCTATTTTCGACCACTACCACCTGGCCTAAAGCAACCCCTAGAGGCGCAGCGATGAGACGCGCTAGCAAATCTACCCCCCTCCTGGGGCAAAGGGAACCGTGATGTCAATCTGCTTACTGGGAAAGCTAGCAGGCGCTTGCGCCGCACAGCACCGACTGCCCCTAAAAAGATAAAAGATATCGCGAAAGAAAGGCGACTTACCAAGGATTGCGTTTCGAATTGCATTTTTAAAAGTCCCATCGTTAAGTTAAACAAAAAATAACTTTCCTAGTGTCTGTTCACAATTAAACGGGAGATGGATAGAAAATTCAACCGCATGAGGTCAAGTATGACACCGGAAAGCGCCCTCAAGAGTCGTGCTTTCCTTGATGTAGTCCTGAATCCGTGACTTCATGGTGAATAATTCCTGATTTCCCTATTGAAATCAAGCACTTAGCCTCCAACTTGAGTTAACCCTGAAGGTGAGCCCAAGATGACCGACTTTTTTATCAAAAAACTGCCCTACGACCTCAGTTCCCACGCTGGACTGGCATTTGTTGGCAAGTATCTCAAGCAAATCAATTTCAATTCCATGATAGATCCGGCTTTCCCGGTTCGCTCTGGCAATACCAACAGCGACATCGTCAAAAGCTACTTGGCCCTGTTGTGTCTGGGCAAAAACGACTTTGAAGCGATCGAGAACTTCCGCGATGATAGTTTCTTCATGCGCGCTCTTGGTTTGGAGTCGGTTGCATCGGGCCCCACTGTGCGTCAGCGCCTTGATACCCATGCTGCTTCCTGGTTTGACCTGGTCGCGCAGATGAACCAAAAGCTGCTGAGCAGTCGCATCAACGGCAAGGCCATTGACTTCGGAACTCTCGCTTGTGGCTACACAGCCGTTGATCTGGATACCTTTGCCATGGACAACAGTTCGACCAAGAAAGAACTGGTGGGGCGCACCTATGCAGGAGTGGACGGCTACTGCCCGTTTGCGGTGTATCTGGGCAGCCTGGGCTATTGCCTGGAGTTGGCCCTGCGCCCGGGTGTGCAGCATTCGGCATCCGAGAGTGAATACAACTTTGAGCGCGCCTTGCCGATGGCCGCCAGCCTGGTGGCCGGCTCCATGCTGGTGCGGGCAGATTCTGGCTTTGACTCCCTGAAGCTGTTTCGGGAGATCACGGCCCAAGCCAATGCGCTCGGGCGTGAGATCGCCTTTCTCATCAAGTGGAACCCGCGCAGAGCGCCGGTGGAGGCGATTGCTGGTGTCAAGGTGGCTGACGCTGGTACGCAGTGGGTGATTCACCGCTCCGGCAAGCGTGAATGCGTCTGGCAAGAAGCCCTGCAATTGGCCGATGTGGGCAGTAAGGCCTACCCGGTGCGGCGTGTCTATCGCCTGACGGAGCGCACCATTGACAAGCACGGTGTCGTTTTGCTGTTGCCCGAGTATGTGCTTGAAGGCTGGACGACGACGTTGCCACAGCGGTTCGAGGCGCCAGACATCATCGCCCTGTATTGCGACCATGCCACGCATGAGCAATTTCATTCGGAGTTCAAGACCGATATGGATCTGGAACGCCTGCCCTCTGGCAAGTTCGATACCAACTACCTGGTGTGTCAGTTGGCGGCAGTGGCGATGAACCTGTTGCGCCTGATTGGCCAGAACACGCTGCTCGGACCAGATGCACCGGTGCGCCACGCTGCCAAGCGCAGGCGCATTAAGACGGTGATGCAGGAGATGATGTTCAAGGCTGCGCGCATGATCAAGCATGCCGGGCGCTGGATTTTGGGCTTGGGTGAGAGCGACAGCGGCTTTGCCGTGTTTGAGCGCCATTACGGGCAGCTCAAAACAGGCTAGCGGCTCAGAAAAGCCAACGCAATTGCGCTTACTGAAATTCATTGTGTCTGTGTTGAACAGGCAGGCGTAGCCGCCAGCGAAATCAGCAACAGGCGACGCCATACCAGCCAGAAATCGCTGCAAGCAGGACTTCTTGGTGTGGCAGGTGGATTGGGTCGGCAACTTCACGAGATATTACACAAATAACTGAGATATTCGGGATGACGAATTGTCGGGTGGGCTTGAGGTCACGGATTCAGGGTAGTGATCTGAATTCCCAAGGTTTTTCCGCCCACCAGCACAAACGACATGCAAAGCTGGGCTGCGGGCACAGCCCTAGCCCGGCGCAGTCGTCGCTTTTTAGGTCAGCAGGTTCACCACACTGTGCGCTGATCTTCGGGGTAGTCGGGTGCTGATTGGCTGGTCATATCCCAGTCCGGCTCGCTATCCACACCCTCCCCAGGCTTCTGCGCGCCACAGTCATCCCACAGCGGTGGCACGCGTGCCGGGGTGATGCGCGGGGCAACGCTGTCCCAGGTCCAGTGGCAGCGCCCATTGCCGCAGCATGCCGAGGTAGCGCCGGTGAACCGTGGTTTCGCTGGAGGCTAAGTCTAATTGGAGTCTGACCCCAATTCTTCCTCTGACCCCAATTCTTCCTCCGAAGATATTCGACCCGAGTAGGGCTTGACCTTTCATACGGCGAGTCTAGCGGTAAAACAAGTATGTCAAGACCTGACCCCTTGCTTTTCTGACCCCTTGCTTTTTGACCCCTTGCTTTTCCCCTTTACTGCTTTTCAGCGAGCTCTCGCAGCATCCCGCGCAAACCCGTGACGACGCGCGCGAGGCGTTCGTAGTCGAGCTTGTCCGGCGTGTCGCGCGCCGAGTGGTAATGCGGGTAGCGATAAGGCGCGGTGTCGGTAATCATCAGCGCCGGATATCCGGCGTCCCAAAACGACGCATGGTCGGACCAGTCGACTCCGGGTATGAACGCGGGCGCGGCAACGCCTTCGGAGGGGAAGCGCGCATGCCGCCTGAAGGCGCCGAGCGCATCGTGCAGCAGCGCGCGTGAAGCAAAGTTCGCGACGAAACCGAGGAAGTTGCCGGTGTTGGGGTAGAACCACCCGAACGGCGGCGGATAGCGCTGGCTGCCGCGCTTATCCGAGTAATAGCCGATCGTCTCCAGTGAAAACATCGCCGTCACACGATCGCCGCGCGCTCTTACGAGCTGCACGTAGCGGCGGCTTCCCATGTCCGGTCCGTGAAAGAACGGCGGCTCTTCGTTCACGAACCATACGAAACGCAAGGTGCGGCCTTGCGTCGCGCCTCGTAACAAGCGCGCGATCTCCAGCGTCGCAGCTACGCCGGAGCCGTTGTCGTTGGCGCCGGGAGAGCCGATGACCGAATCGTAGTGCGCGCCGACGACGATCACCTCGTCGTTGCCCCCGCGCACTTCGACTTCGATATTGCGCGCCGGGCCCATCCCGCTTTCATACACATGCCTGCGCGCCGTGTAGCCGAGCGCCTCGAGCTCGGTTTCGATATATCGAGCCGCCGCTTCCAACGCGTCCGGCTGGAACATGTTGTGCTCGTGGCTGGCGACCGCAACGACGTGGCGCCGAAGATTCACGGCGATCTGCGATTCCTCCGCAGTGAGCGGTTGCAGCGGGCCGGCGTAGCTCTCCCCGGGCATGGTAATCATCGCTGGAAGCATACTCGCGGCGAGGCCCGCGGCAGCAAGGCCGAACGCGAACCAGAAAGCGCCGCGACGTGCTAGACGTGAGGCCGCCATAGGCTTTCAGGCTGGCGCAAAGGATAGGTGGATTCTAATTCCAAGTGCACCACAACTTATAAAATAAGGGTACATGAAGGAAAATCTGGTAAGAAATTACCCGGCCATCTGACCCATGCGTCCACTCTGATAATCCATCATCGCCAGGCGGATTTCCTGCTCGGTGTTCATTACAAAGGGACCCGAAGCGACGATAGGTTCGGCAATCGGCTCGCCGCCCATCAGTAACACGCTGGTTTCTTCCTGCACCTGCAAGCTGATGTTCGCCCCGTTTGTTTCGAGTATCGCCAAGCCGCCCGTCACTACCTCGGCATTGTCCAGTGTGATTTTGCCTTTGCGCACAAACAGCATGGCATTTTGTTTGTCCGGCACGGGCAACTCCACGATGCTTCCTGCCTTGAGTTTGATATCCCATAGGTTTACCGGGCTAAATGTACTGGCGACACCATGGATGCCATTAAAATCACCGGCAATGACGCGCACTGAACCGGCGTTGCCGGGCAACTCAACCACTGGAATATCCTTGTTGAGGATGGGCTGATATCTGGGTGGAATCATTTTGTACCTGGACGGCAGGTTCACCCACAACTGCACCATTTCCAGCACGCCGCCACGTTTTAAAAATTCCGTCGACAAAAATTCCTCGTGAATAATGCCCGAGGCGGCCGTCATCCACTGCACATCGCCCGGGCCGATCACGCCGCGATTACCCACCGAATCCCCATGCTCGACTTCGCCCTGAAAGGCGATGGTCACCGTTTCAAAACCACGGTGAGGATGAGGGCCTACGCCCAGCTTTTTCTGTGTTGCCGCAAACTCGCGCGGTGCCGCATAGTCGAACATCAGAAACGGACTGATGTCCTGGGTAAAAGCCAGCTGCGCAAACACCGGGCGCACATTGAAACCGTCACCAACCCAATGGTTGCGGCCTGTTGCGGGAAAAATAGTTTTAATCTTTTTCATAAGCCCTCCTGGCTTTCAATTATGGG
>JBCKNM010000017.1:0-23354 GCA_038902775.1 Polaromonas sp. | reverse complement strand
CAGCGCACTCTCGGTGGCCCATGAGGTTTATTTGATGGAAACCGGTGAAATTGTTCACCATTGTCTGCCGGATGAGCTGATGAATGACCGCGACACCATGCAGCGGTTCTTGGGTGTTCGTTAACCATCATCGGCCACGGTCATGACAGAACATCTCGCGAATCTGGGTGTATGCGAAGCGGCAACCGCCATTGCGCGAGGCGAGGTGAGCTCAGAGCAGCTGACCAGGATCGCTCTGGCTCGCTTGGACAGATGGGGTCCCCAGCTCAATTGTGTGGCTTCAATTCAGGCGGAATCGGCGTTGGAGGCGGCGCGCAGCGCTGATGTTCAGCGCTCCAGAGGGGCCAAGCTGGGTGTTTTGCACGGCATACCGATGGCTCACAAGGAGTTGTTCTATCGCAGTGGGAGAAAAACCAGCGATGGATCCATCATCACCAAAGATTTCATCCCAAGCGTTACTGCAACATCCTTGATGCGTCTGGATGAAGCCGGAGCCATCGATCTGGGTCTCTTGCACATGGCTGAATTTGCCATGAGCCCTACAGGGTTTAATTTGCATTACGGACATGCGCGCAATCCCTGGAACACGGATTACTGCCCAGGCGGTTCTTCCAGTGGTTCAGGTGCTGCAGTGGCCGCCAGACTGACCTTCGCCTCTTTGGGGACCGACACGGGGGGATCTATCCGACACCCCTCCGCCATGTGTGGCGTAACCGGTCTGAAGCCGACGTGGTCAAGGGTCAGTGGTTTTGGTGTGATGCCTTTGTCAAAGTCATTGGATTGTGTCGGACCCCTGGCCAGAAGCGCTCGCGATTGCGCCCGTTTATTGAAGGTCATTGCAGGATTTGATCCCTTGGATAGTTCCAGCAGCCAGCAAGCGGTGCCTGACTACGAAGCGATGTTGGGTGGGGATTTGCGGGGTATGAAAATAGCCGTGCCCAGTGGCTATTATCTGGAACATTTGAATGCTGGCGTAGCTGCTTGCATCGCTGAGGCTTGTCGGGTTTTTGAAGGCTTGGGCGCTGCCATCATCAAGACCGAGCCGCCCGATATGGCCGTCATCAACCGCATGATGTCGATTGTCCTGACGGTTGAGGCCGCTTCGCTGCACAAAGACTGGATCCGGGACAGACCCCATGATTACGCCGAGCAAGTCCTCGCGCGCTTCAAGCCCGGTTTTGATTTCACTGGCATTGATTATTACGAGGCCATCAGCGCAAGAAAAGAGCTGGCTCAAAAATGGGTGTCCATGTCCATGGCAGGTGCCGACTGTGCGCTGCTGCCGACGATACCGGTCCAAACGCCCAGCATTTCAGAGACCACTGAGGGCGACTGGAGTGAAATCGCCAAGAAGATATCCACCATCACGCATTGCAATCGGGGAATCAACTATTTGAGCCTTCCTTCATTGAGCGTACCAGCTGGCTTTGTGAATGCTTTGCCGGTGGCTTTTCAATTGGTGGGGCGGGAATTTGACGAAGGCAAGCTGTTGAAGATGGCAGATGCATTTCAAACAGCAACATCGTGGCATCAAGAGAGGCCTCCACTGTGTGTGTGAGGACAAGATGTCTTTTTCTTTGTTTGCATTCTCACTTGTCAAGTAAATGATCGCCGTTGGAATGATCGGGTTGGGGGTAATGGGTCTGGCGATGGCCCAGAACCTGATGCGATCGGGCTTTGAGGTGCATGGTTACGACATTGATCCTTCGCGGCGCAAACTGTTGAAAAAAACAAAAGCACACGTGGGGCGCTCTGTCGAAGCAGTGGCCGAAAAAACGGATGTTCTGATCACTTCCCTGCCGTCGACTCCAGCCCTGTTGGCAGTCAGCCATTCGCTGGCTGCTTCGGCGCGCAAGGGCATGACCGTTGTGGAAACGAGCACATTGCCAATCAAAGACAAAATGGCTGCGCGGCGTATTCTGAGCCCAGCCCAAATCGTTTTGCTCGATTGTCCTTTGTCGGGTACCGGATCCCAGGCGCAGACCAAAGACCTGGTGGTGTTTGGAAGCGGTCAATTGGCTGCCTATAAAAAAGTCACGGACGTTCTTCTGGGGTTTTCAAGAAAGCAGTTTTATTTGGGTGCATTTGGCAACGGTATGAAGCTGAAGTTCATTGCCAATTATCTGGTGGCTATTCACAACGCCGCGACCGCAGAGGCATTGATACTGGCTGAAAAAACGGGTTTGAAGCTGGATCTTGTTTTGGAGGCCATAGGTGATAGCGCAGGGCAATCCAGAATGTGGCAAGTTCGGGGTCCCCGAATGGTGGCCTCGGATTATTCACCCATGATGTCCATGCATCTTTGGCAAAAAGACATGGGCATTATTTCCGAATTCGTGGCGGGTGCAGGCACGCCCTCGCCGGTGTTTGACCAAGCCCGCGCACTGTACGACCTGGCTTACAAAGCCGGCCATGGTGACAGCGACAGCTCGGTGATTCACTGGCTACTGAAATCGATGTCGGATGCGCCGGTTGATATGAAGTTGGCTGTCTGAATTCATCGCAATGACCTCAGAGCACTACCATTCAGTTCGGGGGCATACGATGGAGAAGCTGTGCATCTCAGAGAAATATTAGATTTTAAATGTTGACAAAAATACAATTCAATGGCGAATGGAAAACCGTCGAATCGGACCCGCATTCAGCGCTTTTGTATGCGGTACGTAACCAGCTAGATTGCAAGGGGACGCGGTTTGGTTGTGGTAGCGGCCACTGCGGGGCTTGCACTGTATCGCTGAACGGACAGGCGGTTCAGTCCTGTGACACACCGATCTGGTCTGTTGACAACCAGACGGTTGAGACGGTTGAGTATTTGATCGCCAGCAAAGTGGGCTCGGTTGTCTATCAGTCGTTCATCGATGTTCAGGCGGCGCATGTGGTTACTGCATTAATGGCATTCTGGTTTCACTGATTTTGATGTTCCGTCAGACCATGAGCCCTGATAAAGACCGGATTTTGAGCGCACTGGATCGTCATTTGTGCCGCTGTGGAACCCATACGCGAATCCTCAAGGCGGTGGATCTTTCACGGCAAAGATTGGCCGTGTTAAAGCCTGACGAGCTGGTCGATGCTTGAGTGGGCATCAGGGCGATGATCACACACACATTGGGGGCTTGAGATGACGCCGACCACCATGCCGCAAGGCATTGTAAAAAATCCCCAACTCCATCAATGGTTGTCTTTTGACACAGTGCACACGATCACCTTGCATTCAGGCAAAGTTGAGTTGGGGCAGGGTGTCGAAATTGCGTTGCAACAAATCGCCTGTGATGCTTTGGGCGTCGATCCCGACCAGATCCAATTCGAAGGCGGCAACACGCTGTTGGGGCCCGATGAAGGGCATACGGCGGGCAGTCAGACCATCGATCAGGGTGGCAGTTCTGTTCGGGCGGCCTGCTTGTTCGCCCGTGAGATTTTCTTGCGTGAAGCCTCCATTGAGCTGGCTGTAGCAGCCGAGAACATTGAGCTGGCAAGAGGTATTTTTTCAAGTCCCCAGACAAAGAAGACCTGCAGTTATTGGTCGTTGTCGGATCGGGTTGACTTGGCGCAACCGATCCGCATGTCAACCTTGATGCCCCCCCGCAGATGGGTTGGGCAAAGTATTCAGCGACCTGATTTCATTCACAAGTTGTCGCGGAGCGGGTTTATACACGATTTCACTTTGCCCGGCATGCTCCACGCGAGGATGATTCGAGGTCAAACGGGTGAATCGACCATTGATTCGCTGGACGTGCAGTCCATTTCCGAGCTGCCTGGAGTCAGTCATGTTGTGCATTCCCGGGATTTTCTTGCGGTGCTGGGGCCCGATGAAGCAAGGTTGGTCAAGTCTTTGGAAAAAGCCCATGGCTTGGTGCATTTTTCGCTAAAAAAACTCCTCCCCATCGCTTCGGGTACCGAAGAGCTCATGCTCGGCTTGGCCGGTGAATCGATCACGGTTTATGAGCACGGAGCGCGGAATGAACCACATCTATCGCACCAGGCGCGTTACTCAAGACCCTACATCGCCCATGCGTCGATTGGGCCGTCTTGCGCGTTGGCTCACTTTGTTGATGGACGACTGAGCGTCTGGTCTCACACGCAAGGCGTTTTCCCGCTTCGTTCGGATCTGGCGAAGGCACTTCAACTGGAGTTGGATGCGGTTCAGGTGTTCCACATGCACGGTGCAGGTTGTTATGGACACAATGGGGCTGATGATGTGGCGTTTGATGCTGCTTTCATTTCATTGAAATTGGGTTTGCCGGTTCGCGTTCAATGGATGCGAGAGGATGAGATGACGGCATCGCCACTGGGTGCTCCCAGTCTGGTGGACATACAGGCCGGTGTTGATTCAACAGGACGGGTATCTCAGTGGAACCTGTCGGTCTGGAGCCATTCGCATCTGACCCGCCCAGGTGGCGCAATGGGTGTGAATTTGCTGGGGGCGTGGCAGATCGAGGGTGGACCAGAAAAGCCCGTCCCCACCGATCTTCCGTTGCCCGCTGGCGGCGGACATCGAAACGCCGTTGCGTTGTATGACTTTGCTCATCAGCAAATCGATTACTGTTTCATACCCGATGCGCCGTTGCGCACCTCGGCGCTGCGCAGTCTCGGGTCATTTGTCAATCTGTTTGCCATTGAGTCTTTTATGGATGAATTGGCTGAAAAGTTGGCGGTTGATGCGCTGGATTTCCGCTTAAAGCACATGAACGATCCGCGTGCAGTGGCTGTTCTGGAAAAGCTCGCCTCTGTCTCGGGTTGGCGCAATCAAGGTGAATCCGATGGTTTTCACGGCATGGGATTGGGATTTGGACGTTACAAAAACGTCGCTGGTTATTGTGCGGTCGCCGCCTTGATCCGGGTGGACGAAAAAGTGACGGTCGAAAAGGTCTGGGCGGTGGTCGATGTCGGTCTGGTTGTCAACCCGGATGGTTTGATCAATCAAATAGAGGGGGCATCGTGCAGTCCCTGAGCTGGACACTGAAGGAGCAAGTTAACTGGGACCAGGACGGCATCACTTCACGCACGTGGGCAGATTATCCGATCATCCCATTCAGCGAAATACCTGAAATTGAGGTCCATGTGATCGACCGTCCTGACTGCCCAAGCCTGGGAAGTGGTGAAGTGGCAGCCGGCCCTGTACCCGCTGCTGTTGCAAACGCCCTTTACAGGGCCATTGGCATTCGAGCCCGGCATTTGCCCTTGACCATTGAGCGGGTGACACAGTTGATATTGGAGTCCGAATAGATGGACGTCCCTATCCGTTGTATCCAGTGTTGTTACCCTTGCTTGAACACGCTGCATTCAAGCAATCTCTGTTGCTGATATTCTTTAAACGTTTGGCTGAACTATGTTTTACACCTGCTCATCTTCTTGTCAAAATCCCGCCCACTTCCATTCGGCCGGTCTGGGTGCATCACCCAGGCCGTCAACGCCGGCCATGGCGGCAGGCAAATCGGTCTCCTCAAAGCGGGTGACCCCATCGGAGTCCACAAAAGGCCATGCGGTCAAGCGGGCTGCACCTTCCAAGGTGGTGGATGTGCACTGCCATTACCTCAGTCCTGCAGTTGGTGCCAAGTACGCGTATTTGCACCCTGTGAAGCACGATGCAACCGCTGTTTACGCCACCGAGCTGTCGCGCCAAGTCAATATGAAGCAGATTCAGGAACGGGGGGCCAAATTCAACCAGGTTGCGGTTCGGCTCAAGGACATGGACAAAATGGGCATTGATATCCAGGTTGTCTCGCCTGCGCCGATTCAATATTTTTACTTTACTGAGCCTGAACTCGGTGTCCAGATTTCCCGCGATATCAATGAGAGCATTGCGCTTGTGGTTGCCCAGCGGCCTGATCGGTTTGTGGGCATGGGCACGATCCCCCTACAAGACGTTGACCTCGCCATCAAGGAACTGGAATACGCCGTCAACGTATTGGGTCTGCGTGGCGTTCAAATATGCACCAACGTGAACGGTAAAAATTTGACCGATCCTTCCTTGAAGCTGGAGAGGTTTTTTGCCAAAGCCCAGGAAATGGGTATCGTGATTTTTCTGCACCCCATGGGTTTTTCGCAAGGGGAGCGCTTTGTTGAACATTACTTCAACAATGTGATGGGTAACCCGTTGGAGACGAGCCTGGCCTTGGGTCATCTCATTTTTGACGGTGTGCTGGCCCGTTATCCGAAGCTGAAAATTCTGGCCTCGCATGGCGGTGGCTACATCGCGAGTTATTGGGCCCGAATGGACCATGCCTGGAAAGTACGTGAAGATGCCAGGACGCTCATCAAGAAAAAGCCTTCAAGTTACCTTGAAAAAATTTATTTCGACACCATCACCCACGACTCCCAGATATTGGGCAATTTGGTCGATCGCTACGGAGCCCATCGCATTCTTCTTGGAACCGATTACCCGTTCGATATGGGCGAAGACAATCCGGTCAAATTGATTCAGGATGTGGGCCATTTGAGCGCGTCAGATCGCGAGTTGATCAAGGGCGGAAATGCCTTGAAACTCTTCAAGATCAAGAGTTGAGCAGTTGAACACACAACAAATTTTGGTATCGGAGAGACCGTGACTGTGGCCCACCGCATGCGCGGCTTAATGACCTGACTGGGCAGCCCATCTTTTGCGGGTTGTGGCCTTGTCAGGCTGTCAGAACGTTGGGGGTGTGCTGACCCACAACACGCGAGCGGTAACTATTCCTGGATTTCTGTAGCTGTGCGGCTCTTCTGACCGGTAGACAAAAGAGTCCCCAGCATATAGTAGGTACTGGATGCCGCTCACGGTCAGTTCGAGCGTGCCGCTCAGCACATATCCGACCTCTTCACCCTCATGGGTCAAGATGCCGTCACTGCCGCCACCGGACTCGAGGATGTGCAGGTTGCCCTCCAGCAAATGCCCCAAATTGGGTGGCACCAGGCGCTCCAAGCGGGACCCATTGGCGTCGATGCGGAAGGTAGAACGGTCATTGGCGCGCGTCACAACGCCGTGGTCTGCACGCGATTCACTGAACAACGCCGTGATGGTGATGTCCAGACTGTGAACAATGCGGTGCAGCAAAGTCAGCGACAGTTGGGCTTTGCCGTTTTCAACTTTGGACAGCATGCTTTCAGAGCAGAGGGCTCGGTCTGCCAAATCTTTCAGCGTCAAGCCCTTGATGTGTCGAAGGTTGCGAATGCGTCGGCCAATGTCCGCTCCGAAAACGGGATGTTCACCCACTGCTGCCATTTTTTCAGCCGTTGCTGGGGAATCTGGTTGAACGGGTTGAGCCATCTCTGCTGCACCGATTTCGGGGGTAACCAACGGGCGCTTGTTCGCGCTTTTTTTGATTGGCGCGGCGGCCTTTTGATTCAAGGGTGTGCCATGTGAAAGGCGGCTTGATTTGGAAGCGGTTGGCATAAGTGAACTGAGCGCTTTGATGGACAGCCACCCATAAGTCAGTGTGTCGGAATTGTTTTGTAATGGGACTAACTGGTTTAGTGTAAGCGACCGGCCAAGTCATCTTGAGTTGGGATTCATTGACAACTAGCTGCGTCCAAGTCGAGAGTTCTTCGGAGCCATCAAACGGAAACTTCCAAGCAAGCAGGTCGGCCGTTGCGTTCCACTTTACTAAGTCAATTACTGCTACGCTTCCCCCTTTACACAGTCTGTAGAAGTAGAGCCCCCAGCACATCATCTCATTTATGATGGTTAAATTGTTGCATATTTTCTTGTAGGCGACAACTAGTGTAGTGCTGTGCGTTTTGTGGCGTGGTGTGGTTCAAAAAGCGGCGCTTTTAGGTAACACTGACAATGTGACTTTTGAACGCTTTGCCCATGGCTAAATAGATGGCCACCCGAAAAGTGTTACCCAGTTTGAACCACGCAATGAATACGGGCATGACAAGCTACTGAATTAATAGCAAATCAAAGTTAAGCCTTTAAAAACTCAGCCTTGCCGCCCAGCCAGCGATCAATGTGGCGCTGCGCCAGCGCCACATGGCCGTCCAGCATTTGCGGTGCGCGCGCGCGCGCCCAGGCCAGCCAGTCGGCATCTAGCGCCAGATCAGCAAATCGCAGCAAGGGCGCACCCGACTGGCGCGCGCCCAAAAATTCGCCGGGGCCACGAATATCCAGATCACGCCGGGCAATCTCAAAGCCATCATTGGTCTCGACCATCGCCTTGAGCCGGGCGCGCGCCATCTCACCCAAACGCGGCGCATCGCCGGTTGAATACAGCAGCACGCAGGCCGAAGCTGCCGCGCCGCGCCCGACCCGGCCACGCAGCTGGTGCAACTGGCTCAGGCCAAAACGCTCGGCGTGTTCCACCACCATCAGTGATGCGTTGGGTACATCCACACCGACCTCGATCACCGTAGTGCTGACCAGCACAGCCATCACGCCGTTAGTGAACAAACCCATCACGGCCTTTTTCTCGGCCAGGGGCATACGTGAATGCAGCAGCCCGACCAGCACGCCGGGCAGCGCCGCGCTGAGTGCCTCGTGCGTTTGCGTGGCGTTGACGAGGTCGATGGATTCACTCTCTTCAATCAGCGGGCAGACCCAGTAGACCTGGCGGCCGTCAGCCACCTGACCACGGATGCGCTCTATCACTTCACCGCGCCGCGCATCGCTGACAACCTTGGTCACGATGGGCGTGCGGCCGGGCGGCAGCTCGTCGATCGTTGAAACATCAAGGTCGGCGTAGTAGCTCATGGCCAGCGTGCGGGGGATGGGTGTGGCGGTCATCATCAGCAGGTGCGGCTCCTGCTTCAAACCTCCCTCCCCCGAGTGGGGGAGGGTCGGGGTGGGGGCGGGCTCATGACTCGCCAATGGCGCAACGCTGGCTTTGCTCCGCAAAGCCAGCCTTTGCGCCACACCGAAGCGGTGCTGCTCGTCAATGATGGCGAGGGCCAGATTTTTAAACTGCACCTTGTCCTGAATCACGGCGTGTGTGCCCACCACCAACAATGCCTCGCCACTGGCAATCATGGCGAGTGCTTCGCGCCGCTCTTTGGCTTTTTGGCTGCCGGTCAGCCAGGCGGTTTTAATACCCAGCGGCTCCAGCCAGGTGATGAGTTTGCGAAAGTGCTGCTCGGCCAAAATCTCTGTGGGGGCCATCAGCGCACATTGCCAGCCCGCGTCCATGCACCTGCTGGCTGCCAGCGCAGCAACGACTGTTTTGCCAGAGCCCACATCGCCTTGCAGCAGCCGGTGCATGGGAATATTTTTTTGCAGGTCAGCATCAATCTCCAGGCCTACGCGCTGCTGCGCATCCGTCAATCTAAACGGCAGCCGTTCAAGCAACTGATCATGCAGCGTGCATTGCGGGCCGCGCATGGTCTGTGGGCTAAGCGGCGGTGCGCGCATCGCGGCCCGCACGCGCCTGGCCTGCAACTGCGAGAGTTGCTGCGCCAGCAACTCCTCGGCTTTCAGACGCTGCCACGCCGGGTGACTGTGGTCTTCTAAAGTAGCCAGCGATACATCAGGCGTGGGATTGTGCAAAAACTGCAAGGCATCACGCAAGGGCAAAAGATGCGCCAGCAATTGCGGCAGATTGCGATTTAAAAACGGCGCAGGAATCGTCTCACTTAAATCAGCCCGCGCAACGCCACTGAGCACGGCCTTGCGTAAATAAGCCTGCGGCAAACCGGCCACGGTTGAATACACCGGTGTCAGCGCACCGGGCAGCGCGCCACCGGCCAGTTTGAAGCTGGGGTGAATCATTTCACGGCTGATGAAACCACCGCGCAGCTCGCCGCGTACCCGCACCCGCGCGCCCACTGCAAGCGTTTTTTGATGTGAGGGATAAAAGTTAATGAAGCGCAGCACACAGGTGTCTGTGCCGTCGTTAATCGTCACGCGCAACTGGCGCCTGGGCCTGAAAGTTATTTCGCTGTTCGTCACCTGCGCTTCGACCTGCACCATGTCGCCGTCGCGCGCGTCCTTGAGCATGACGATGCGGGTTTCGTCCTCATAACGCAGCGGCAGATGCAGGGCCAGGTCGATGTCACGCTGGAGCCCGAGTTTGTGCAGGGCTTTTTCGGGGCCGCTCAGGGGCTTGGGCGGTGGTTTGGCGGACGGGGATGTCATGCGCCGATTTTGCCCGTTACATACAGACTTGCAAAATCAATACCGGTGAGTCGATCAGCCTGTCATGACCCAGTCACTGCCGGATCTTGACACTCGCCGCCACAGGCACCGCCAGCATCACTCTCGATTAGTTTAGGAAAAACAAGGCTGTAGACCCCGTTTCATATGCGCAAGCAGCTACCAAAACAATAGCACTTCAATGCCGAAACTGAGTCACAAAAGTTTGCGGCAAGACGACCCGCTGCTGCATCGCCTCGTCCTGTAGCAGCAATTTATCCCCAGTCACCAATACCAGATCGGCACGGGTAGCGAGCAGATCCCATAGAAATTGATCGCCTGGGTCGGGAGCCAGCGGTGTCGCCGCCGTCCTGACAGGGGTCAGCACAATGGCGTGACGGGCAATATCCACCAGGATGATGTCGATTTCTGCCTCTGACAAGCCATGAAGCTGGTACAGCCGGGGTCGCACCAGCACGGCGCGGTATTCGGCCAGCAGCGCCTCCGACAGCACGAACGGAAAAGCCGCGCCCAGCATGCCATCGAGGATGCGGGCCACCGGTGAATCGGCATGTGACGTCAGCAGTCCGGCAACGAGAACGTTGGTGTCAATGATGAAGAACGCACTACTCATAAGGCGTGGCGTGTTGCCTGCACCTCAGCTTGCGCCAGTGTGAGCGCCTGCTCTTCGCTCAACGCATTGCGCACACGCGCCCGGCGCACTAGGTCAAGCGCCTGCTCATTCGACTTGATGCCGTAAAAGTCAAGGCTCTCATCAATCAATTGACCAATCGTTTTTCCTCGCTGAGCCGCAGTTTCTTTCAGCGCACGGTAGCGCGGCTCGGAAAGGGTAATTGTCAGACGACTCATATGCATCTCCTTAATGGGTGTTAAAGCACCAATATGCTAACACGCACCCAGTTCTGCGCCTTGAAAGCGTGACGCATGCTGGCCATGAGGCGCTGCCGATCCGGGCCTGAAAAAAACCCGGCAATGGCGAGGCTGCGACAATCCTGAGCTTTCCTCAACTTGGTACGGGGCAAGTCCGCCCCTCAAGCACTATGTCCACGTCTTTGCCTAGCGCCACGCGCGCCTTTTCCCTGAGCGACTTCGACTTTGCGCTTCCCCCCGAACTCATCGCCCAGCACCCGGCTGTAGAGCGCAGTGCATCGCGCCTGCTCGATGGCCGGGGTGCGGTAGCCGCAGACCGCCGCTTTACCGACCTGCCCAGCCTCTTGTTGCCCGGCGATCTGCTGGTCTTCAACGACACCAAGGTCGTCAAGGCGCGGCTGTTTGGCCAGAAAGCCAGCGGCGGCAAACTGGAACTGCTGATCGAGCGCGTGCTGTCGCCCGATGCCGCATCCAGCCATGAAGTCGCTGCGCACATGCGGGTCAGCAAAAAGCCCTCGCCCGGTGCGGTGATGCAGATGGACGGCGGCTTCACGGCCACGCTACTGGGCCGCTGGCCGAATGACGACGGGCCGCTCTACCGCTTTGCCTTGAGCAGCGACCCGTATGCGCTGATGGCCCAGCACGGCCATGTGCCGCTGCCGCCCTATATAACGCATACCGATTCGCAAGACGACGAGCAGCGCTACCAAACCGTGTTTGCCAAACACCCCGGCGCAGTGGCTGCGCCTACTGCAGCGCTGCATTTTGACGAGACCGTGCTGTCGCAGCTTGAAGAGAGCGGCGTGCAGCGCGCCAGCATCACGCTGCATGTGGGGGCAGCTACCTTCCTGCCCGTCAAGGCAGAGAATATTCTTGCGCATGTCATGCATTTCGAGCGCTTTGAAGTGCCCGATGCAACAAGTCAAGCGATTGCCGACTGCAAGGCTAGAGGCGGGCGCGTGGTGGCAGTGGGCACCACGACGGTCAGGGCGCTGGAGTCACGCGCCAAATTTGGCGACACCTGCAATGACACCAACATCTTCATCACGCCAGGGTTTGACTTCAAGGTGGCAGACATACTGCTGACCAATTTCCACCTGCCAAAAAGCACGCTGATGATGCTGGTCAGCGCGTTCTCTGGCTACCAGCACATCATGGCGCTGTACAGCCATGCGATAGCGCAGCGGTATCGGTTTTTTAGCTATGGTGATGCGATGCTGCTGCAACGCGCCGCACCGGCGGGCCGCCCCTGAGACAATCGCTGCATGCTCAATTTCGAAGTCCTGAAAACCGACGTGGCCGCCGGCGTCTACCCCGGCTCCTTTTCCCGGCGCGGCACCCTCACCCTGAACCACGGCGTGGTGCAAACGCCCATCTTCATGCCGGTGGGTACCTATGGCACCGTCAAGGGCGTGATGCCGCAGTCGCTGATTGAGATGGGCGCACAAATCATCCTTGGCAATACCTTTCATTTGTGGATGCGTCCGGGGCTGGATGTGATGCAGCAGTTTGGCGGGCTGCACAAGTTTGAAAGCTGGCACAAGCCGATATTGACCGACAGCGGCGGCTTTCAAGTGTGGTCGCTAGGCGGAACTGACGGCAAGGGGCGCAAGATCAGCGAAGAGGGTGTAAAGTTTGCGTCACCCGTCAACGGCGACAAGCTGTTTTTAACGCCTGAAATCTCGATGCAGATTCAAACGATTCTGAACAGCGACATCGTGATGCAGTTTGACGAGTGCATGCCTTACGACACCAAGGGCCACATCACGACCGAGGCGGAGGCACGCACGTCGATGGAACTCAGCTTGCGCTGGGCTCAGCGTTGCGCAGTTGAGTTTGAAAAACTCGAAAATCCAAATGCACTGTTCGGCATTGTGCAGGGTGGCATGTTTGAAAACCTGCGCCAGCAATCACTCGACGCGCTGGTCGAGATGGACTTGCCCGGCTATGCGGTTGGCGGTGTCAGCGTCGGCGAGCCTAAAGAAGAAATGCAGCGCATCATGGCGCACACGCCGCACCGCCTGCCTGCCAACAAGCCGCGCTACCTGATGGGCGTGGGCACGCCTGAAGACCTGGTCGAAGGCGTGGCGGCTGGCGTGGACATGTTTGACTGCGTGATGCCGACCCGCAACGCACGCAACGGCCACATGTTCACGCGCTTTGGTGATTTGAAAATCCGCAACGCACGCTACAAAACCGAAGATGCGCCAGTCGATATGACCTGCACCTGCTACACCTGCAAGGGACGTGTGATGCCCGACGGCACTACGTCGGGGGGGTTTTCCCGCGCCTACATGCACCACCTGGACCGCTGCGGTGAAATGCTGGGCCCCATGCTGGCCAGCATCCACAACCTGCACTACTACCTGAACCTGATGCAGGAAGTGCGTAATGCGCTGGATGCGGGCACGTTTGGTGCATTCGTATCGCAGTTTCATGCCGACCGGGCGAGAGGAGTTTAGGCCATGAACATCAATGTCCAACGCTGGATTGACCGCTGGGTTGGCATACCGCTGTGTGCAGCGGTGTCACTGATGGATGTGCTGGCAAAGCCCTTTCGGTCATCTCGCGCGGCGACACAAGCCGATCAAAAGCCGCGTGCCATCGTCATCATTTTGTTGTCCGAAATGGGCAGTCTGGTGCTGGCGCACGATATGTTTGCACGGCTTAAAACGCGCTACCCGGATGCCCAACTCCACGCCTTGCTGTTCGGCAAAAACCGCGAAATCCTCGATTTGATGCAGGTGATTCCGCAGGCCAATGTGCACACGGTTGATGATGGCTCGTTACTTGGCCTGGTTGGCAGTTTGCTAAAAGCGATTCACGATCTGCGCGCTGCTCGCGTTGATGTGGCGATTGACTGCGAACTGTTTTCACGCATCAGCAGTCTGCTGTCTTTTGCCAGCGGTGCCTCGGTGCGCGTCGGCTTTCACCGCCACACGCAAGAAGGCCTGTACCGCGGTTCGCATATCAACCGGCGCGTGCCCTACAACCCCTACCACCACATCAGCGCGCAGTTTTTGACGCTGGCCCGCGCCATTGATTCAACCGCTGTGCCAGCATCCAAACAGGCGATTGTGCTGTCGGGCAAACCACCGCCGCATGTGCAGCTTGATCCGGTTTTGATCTCTAGCATCACGCAGCGTCTGGCAAATGACTACCCGGCGATTTCGGGCAAACCGCTGGTACTGGTGTATCCGGGTGGCGGCATTTTGCCGATTCGCGCCTGGCCGCTGGAGTCATACACCACCTTGTGTGAAGGCCTGGTGCTGGATGGTTGCGCGGTGGCCGTGATTGGACTTAAAGACGACAAGGCGCTGGCGCAGCAACTGGTGGCCAATGTGCAGTCATCTGCACCTGGCAGCGCGGTGATTGATTTGACGGGCTATACAAGGTCTATTGTCGAGCTGCTGGCGCTGTTTCATGTGGCACGCCTGCTGGTCACCAACGACGGTGGGCCGGGGCAGTTTGCGGCCCTCACGCCAATCTGGACGCTGATGCTCTTCGGCCCTGAAACCCCTGCTCTGTATGCGCCGCTAACGCCGCGCTGCTATTCGTTTTACAGCCAGTACCCGTGCTCGCCCTGCCTCACGGCCTACAACCACCGCTCCTCGCCGTGCGACGGCGACAACCAGTGTCTGAAGGTGATCGCACCTAGCACCGTGTTGGCCAAGGCGCGCGAATGTCTGGTCAGTGCTTAATGAGCAGATTGAGAGATTTTGCTGAGAACTTAATCAGCCGCCTGCCACCCAAGCTGCAACCGCTGGCGCGCTGGCGCTTTATCAAGTTCGCCGTGGTGGGGGCCAGCGGTACGGTCATCAACATTGCGGTGTTGTATGTGGCGCAAGAGTTTTTGCTGCTGCAAATTACCGACTTTCACGAGCGGCTGAACTACTCGATTGCGCTCGCCATCAGCTTGGCGACCATCAGTAATTTTTACTGGAACCGTCGCCTGACCTGGCGCGATAGGCAAAACGAAGTCAGCAAATCCGCGTTGGTGCTGTTTGGCAAATATGTGATGGCGGCTGCGCTGTCCATCGCCATTCAGGCGCTGCTCACCAAATGGCTGGCGCTGTATTTACACTACATCATTGCCAATCTGATCTCGATTGCTTTTGCCAGTGCGTTTAATTATTTGGCCAATGACCGCCTGACATTTAAAAAGCGCAGCAGGCGCAGGCCATGATGTTGAACCAGCGTATTCCCACGCATTACATCTGGCTGTGCATCGCAGTCATGGCCGCGCTTGGCTATCTGTTTCAGCTCGGCGGCAACCATATTCCGCGCAACGGCGACGAGCTGGTTTACGCCCACATCGCACGCCTGACGGCGGGCAGCGGGCACTGGCTGCCGCTGGTCAGCTCTTACGACTTCATGCGCAACACCAAGCCGCCGCTGCTGTTCTGGCAGGCCATGGTGGCGGGCGGCTGGGGTGAACACTGGACGCTGTTCAACCTGCGCTTGCCGAGTGTGATGTATCTCTGGGCCACGGCGCTGATGACGGGCTTGCTGACGTGGAAGGTTGCGCGTAATAACGGTGATAAAGGTGATGCGAAGAGCTCAAATGCAGTGACCTTGGGTGCCATCGCCGCCATCGTGTTTCTGTCGTTCTTCAGCACCTACCGCTACGGCCGCCCCTACCTGACCAGCGCGCCTGAAACTTTCTGGCTCTGCGGCGTGTTCTTTGCGCTGGCCTGGTCGCCCGCTGCACTGCTTGCATCACGCTGGAAGTTCCCTCTGTTGGCAGGGCTGGCCATTGGCATTGGCTGCCTCTACAAATCATTTGCGATGGTCGTACCCGTTGGCTTCGCTCTGGCGCTTTGCTATCAGACGATTCAAGGGCGACGTTTGCCGTGGCAAATAGTCAGACCCGGCATTGCGCTTGACGCCGTCAAGGTTGCAGCCATCTGCATCATTGCAGTTGCGGTGTTCAGCCTCTGGTTCGCGGTGGACCCTTTGCCCGGTGAAGTCTGGCGTGAATTTGTGGTCGGTGAAAACGTCGGCAAGTTCAAGTCCTCTGATGACTACCTCAAGCTGGCCTTCAGCGGCTCGGGCGGCATCCTCGTCATCCTGACTGCTTACTTCGTCAACGCGGGTCTGTTGTTCCCGCTATCAGTCGGCTGCGCATGGACGGCGTGGCGCTGCTACCGCGCCAGACGCAACACGGGAGAAGGCATCACTGACGCTGAGAAAGTGTTGTGGCTCTGGCTGCTGGCGCTGGCGCTGGTGTTCATGCTGCCCAGCCAGCGCTCGGCGCGTTACCTGATCCCGGCCATGCCTGCGGTGGCCGTGCTGATGGCGCTGTACTGGACGCGCACAGCCCGCATCTGGTTCAGCTTGACCTTGCTGTTTTGCGCACTCGGTGCTTTTGCGCTGTGGGTCATCGGCAAAGGCGCGGTGCGGGCTACTGGCGATGCGGCTGTCTATTCGCCATTTTTATGGGGCTTGCTGGCGCTGATATTTGCGCTGAGTATTTTGGGCATTGCCAAAAACAAATGGACGCGGCCCATCACCGCAACCGCAGGCTTTGCATTCCTGTTGGCGCTTGCGTGGGTCACCGCGCCATTCAATGGGCCTATGGGCCACTTCAAGCCAGAGACCGTAGCGCTGGTGCAAGGCCAGCAGGTGAGTGTGCCGAATAATTTCAATGGCCAGTTCGAGCGTTATCAGTTTTTACTCACGGGTGCAAAAATTGTGGCCTACGATGCGTCGCAGCCAGTAGACTATCTAGAGGTTGAAGCACTTTTTAAAATCAGCCGCTACGCTTTAGTACAGCGGCGCAAGGGCCAGTCGCCCTGCACGCAGTGCCGCATCGTTGATGTGCGCTGGGACATTCGCTCACGGCAAGACCCGAAAGAAGGCGCCTGGGCCGCGCTGACATCGCCAGACACCTTCTGGTATTCGCAGGAATATCTGGTCGAACGGAATCAGCCTTAGGGCTCGTTCAGAAATAACTTGCACATTTGGCTCGCCAGCTTCGGGTGCCCTGCGTTGTTGCGAATCGCTTGTGTGGCAGAGCCACATGAGTTATTGGGGTCAGACACCAATTTCGCTGCGGTGCATCGCATCGCGCCCTCCGGGCGAGCCGTAGGCTAGTCGCATTTGGGCTCTGACCCCAAAAACTCTTGCATCCCGAATCCGACGGCCAAATGCACAACTTATTCCAGAGCGAGCCCTAAGGGCGCGAGTTCATCGAGCCTGTTGCGGCGTTCGTCCCCCGTTTCTGGCTTCCGTCGCAAACCGTTTGTCGCCAGTTGCTTGCGCGGCTAACCTTCTTCGTGCAACGACGTGATATCCGCGTCCGACCGGGACGGATTGGTGCACTGGCCGCGCAGACAGCTCGGCATCGTCCTCTCGTCTGATTGCAGATTCGGCTGTTGATGTTTGAGCCTCTGAAAGTTAACTCTTATTTTGTTCTAAAGGAGAAAGTGATGAAACCAGCAACACGCATTCTTGCGTCCACATCTTTGTTCCTGGCAATGAGCGGCATGGCAATGGCCGATGTCGTGACCGACTGGAACGCGAAGGCAGTCGCTGCCGGCTATACGGCGGGCTTGACGCCTGCTCAGCAATCGAGAGCCATGGCTATCGTCCATATCGCCGTGTTCGAGGCGCTCAACTCGATCGAGCCTCGATACACGCCGTACCGGGCGCGCCTGCACGCCGAACCCGGTACGTCAAGGGACGCCGCGGCAGCTTCAGCGGCACACTACGCGCTGGTGCGCCTGTTTCCCGCTCAATTGAAGGACTTTGACATGGCTTTGCAGGGCTCTCTCGCGAGCCTGGCAGACGGACCGCCGAAGGCAAACGGCATTCGGCTCGGAGAGCAGGCCGCCGCTGCAATACTCGCCGAGCGCAGCAAGGACGGGGCAGATGCCCCCAATACCTACCGCCCCTTTACCGTCGCGGGCAAGTATGTTCCCACCACGTTCCCGGCGTCGTCGACCTGGGGTGGGGTGCGGCCCTTTGCGCTCAAGACCGGCGATCAGTTCCGCCCACCCCCCCCGTATGCGCTCACCAGTGCGCAATGGGCGAAGGACTTCAACGAAGTCAGGACGTTAGGGGCGAAGGCGGGTTCGGCGCGAACGGCGGAACAGACCGACATCGCCCGCTTCTGGCAGCTCACCGGGGCAGCCACGTACAACCCGGTCGTGCGCCAGCTTTCGGCGGCGAAAGGCCTCGACGTGTTGGACAACGCCCGCCTGTTCGCCTTGTCCTCGATCGCAACCGCGGACGCGGCGGTAGCGATCTTCGAGGCCAAGTACGCCTACAACTTCTGGCGTCCGGTGACGGCGATCAGGAATGCCGATATCGACGGCAACGACGCGACCGCGATCGATGCCGCCTGGGAGCCTTTCATTCCCACGCCGATGCACCCGGAGTATCCGTGCGCACACTGCACGTTCCAGGGCTCCGCCGCGGGTGTGCTGCAAACGCTTTTCGGGGATTCGGTGCCGAAGTTCACCATGACCAGCACGACTGCACCGGGAGTCAGCCGCAGCTTCGACCGGCTGTCCGACTATGTGGCCGAGGTTATCAATGGTCGCATCTACGAAGGCGTGCATTACCGCGCCTCCGGCGAAGCCAGCGCCGCGATGGGGCGCAAGATCGGCGAATACACGGTGCAAAATTACCTGAAGCCTGTCCGCTAGACGGAATGCCCGCGAAAACAGCCGGGTTTGGTGCCAAGGGGCGGACCGCAAGCAAGCTTGCTGCCGGCCCCTTGGCGCCGACGCTCGGTGGCAGTCCCACAACTGGATTAGAGCGATCGAGTCTGTTACGATGTATCGAGGATTTGTGCGCTGGTGAATTTCCGGCACGCCACAAGCGACAAGGCGTTGGCAATGCAATCCGGATCGCGTATGACCGAATTTCCTGATCGCGCCAGCGGTTCCGCTACGCCGCAATGGATCTCGTGGGCTTCTCTGTGGCGTGGCTGGCTGCTTGCCCTCTGCATTGCCGTTGCGCTCTCGACGCAACTGCTGTTCCAATTCGATCTGTACCAGCACTGGTCGTTATCGGACATCCTTCTCGGCTGGTTCGATCATTTCGTCGACCAGCTCATCGTCGGAGTGTGCATCTTCGCCGGCATCGCGGTTGCGGCCCTGATACCTGCGAACTCGGCACCCGGAAGACAGATACTGCTCCTGATGGCGATAACGCTCGGCGCGCTGGCCGGTGAAGCACTGCTTCTGCAGCGAGTTCCGCTGCCGCCGGAGATGTCCGTGGCCGGAGTTCTGTTCGCCAAGGTTGCGCGGTGGTTGGTCATCGGCGGTCTGGCGTACGCGTTCTTCTCGTTCCACCGTCAGGGGACGGTAGCGGCGAACCAGGCGCGCGAAACCCAGCTCCAGCGCGTCCAATTCGACCGGCAAATGACCGAGGCGCGGCTACAGTTGCTGCGTGCCCAAATCGAGCCGCATTTCCTGTTCAACACGCTCGCCAACGTCCGGCAACTGTACCGCACGGAACCCGAGCGCGGCCGGAGAATGCTGGGAAACTTTGTCGCTTATCTGCGCGCGGCGCTGCCGCAGATGCGACACGATGAAACGACACTCAAGCACGAAGTCGATCTCTCGCGCGCGTACCTCGAGGTGCTCCAGGTCCGCATGGGGAAGCGGCTCAATGTGCGCCTGGACATCCCGCAAGAGCTCGCCGCGCTCGCGTTTCCCCCGCTTGCGCTCTCGACCCTGACCGAAAACGCGATCAAGCACGGGCTCAACCCGTTGCCTGAAGGAGGCACGATCGAAATCAGCGCACGAGCCGAGGACGGCCGACTCAAGGTCAGCGTTGCCGATACCGGGGCGGGACTGCAGCACAACAGCGGCACCGGCACCGGGGTCGCGAACCTGCGGGCGCGGCTTGCCGCGTTATATGGGGACTCGGGAAACCTGGTATTCGAGGCGAACGTGCCGCGTGGAATTCGCGTCACGATAGTGGTGCCCATCAGGGGCGCCAGAATCGGAGACGGTTGAATGGCCGCTGCAACGCCGATGCCGGCCGTGACCGGGACGGCGCCGGCGACGCGATTCTGGATGCCCCGGCTCGGGTACGGCTTTGCGCTGGGCGTTGCGATCGCGACTCTCGAATTCGCGCACTACTTTCCGCTGGCGGCTGCGCCGAACAACCTCGGTTTTCTTGCGTTTGTTTCGCTGCTGCTGGAATGGTGCGGAGAAGGCATCCTGCTGGCATTGACCGTTGGGCTCGCCGAACGCTGGATGAGCCCGCGCGAGCTGGGCGCCTGGCAGCTGGCGCTCGCCGTTGTGGTCGGCGCCGTCGCGGGCGTGCTGGCATGGCAGGCCTTCATGTTGAATGTGTTGCGCGACGGGCTCGGGATTCTGCTGTTTCGTGACTTCCTGGGCACGCCAGTGATCTGGATACGAGGCGCGTTCTACCACGGCTGGCTGATGCTGTTTTTCGGCGGCCTTGCGGCGGCGATCTACGCGTCGTGGTGCCGGCGCGCGCGCATGCTGGCGGCATTGACCGCGGCGCAACTCGGCCGCGCAACCTCGGAGCAACGGCTCGCCGAAACAAGGCTCGCTTCGTTGCAAAGACGCGTGGAGCCCGATTTTCTGCTCCAGACGCTGGCCCGGCTGGAGCAATCCTACGATGCCGACCCGGACGCAGCGGATCGTCTGCTCGACGAACTCATCGTATTTCTTCGCGCTGCACTCGCTGATAATCAGGCTTCCGAGACCGCTGCGCCGCAGCGCTTCGGCATCTAACATCCAACCTCGACAACCAAGGAGTGAATATGACGGAATCGACCAGTGCCCGCAGAAAGCTGTTACTCGCCGCGCTCGGCGGCGTGACGGTACTCCTGGACCCCCCCGATGCCAGCGCGCAGGATTCGACCAAAGTGATGCCGAAGGCCTATCGCGTAGCCTTCGAAAACGACAAGCTGCGCGTGCTCGAATTCACCGGCCGGCCGGGGCTGGGCGTATGCGGCGAGGGCATGCACTCCCACCCCGCGAAACTGACCATTGTGATGACCGACTGGCAGGGCCGCGCGAGCACGCCCGACACACCCGAGCGCGATCGATCGAGGAAGGCAGGCGATATATTCTGGAGCGAAGCGGAGACCCACAAGGTCGAAAATACCGGGAAGGCGAACTCTCGCGTTCTGATCATAGAACTCAAGTCGCCGGCGAAGGGCTGACGCGGTTTTTCCCCGCTGGACGACGTGTGATGACTCTCTTGAAGCCGACGGCGATCATTGCCGAAGACGAACCCGTGCTGCGAGCGCAGCTGAAGGACCTGCTGCACGAAGTGTGGCCGGAACTCGCCATCGTCGCCGCGGCCGAGGACGGATTCCAAGCCATGCGCGCTCTGGAAGAATACAGGCCCGATGTGCTGTTTCTTGATATTCAAATGCCCGGGCCCACCGGGGTCGAGCTGGCGCGGCAGGCGAACGGGCGTTGCCACGTGGTGTTCGTGACGGCGTACGACCAGTACGCGGTCGCGGCTTTTGAGGAAGGCGCGGTCGACTACGTGATGAAACCGCTCACCGCCGCGCGGCTTGCGACAGCCTGTAGCCGAATCAAGGAGCGCCTGTCCGCAGCTCCGGCTCACATGCATAGCGTGCTCGACGCCCTCGCCAAACGAGCGGCTCACGCGGGCCCCTACCTGCGTTGGATCAACGCATCGTTGGGGACCGACGTGAAATTGATCACCGTGGACGAAATCTGTTACTTCCAGTCCGATACCAAATACACCCGGGTGGCCACCGCCGACGGCGAGTCCGTGATCCGAAAGCCGCTCAAGGAGCTGCTCGATGAACTCGATCCGGCGTCGTTCTGGCAGATTCACCGCTCGACCATCGTCAACCTCAACGCGATCGCCAGCATATCACGCGACTTCGCTGGACATGTGATCGTGAAACTCAAGAAGCGCAAGGAAACGCTCCCGGTCAGCCAGCCATTCGCGCATCGGTTCCGGCAGATGTAGAGGAATGGGTCGGAAACCAATCGTCAATCGAATGGGTCAGCGTCATTTGTTTGAACCACTCGAGCACTGTTTGTCCCTGGCTCTGTTCGCGTTATTCCATTTCTAAATCATCCCTGTCGTTGTTGTCTCGCCTTGCCGTCCTACAGCACTGCCTGCGGCTCGACGCCTAGACACGAATGATTTGGAAACGGAATTACGTATTGATTTTGAGCGGTCCCAGAGGGAAATTCAGTATCTTCACAAAACCTTAAAATACTTAGGCGAATCGGCGTGGTTCAAAAAGTACCTTTTGGGGGTCCCTAGACCATCTGATTTTTGAACGTTATGCCTACGGCTAAACCAATGGAGACCCGAAAAAGTGTTACCCGGTTTTGAACCATGCCCTAAACAGGGGACAGGCTCAGTCCGTCCTCGGTTGTCACCCCTACTGCCAGGCGCGGTTGTCGACGACGTTCGCGTAGGTGGCTCCAGGCACCGCCATGTTCCACTTGACCATCCAGTTGTGGGTGTCCTCGAACCGCTCGCGAGTGTATGGCTGCGGCGCGGCGTGTAGCAGGCGCCAGGTCTGCAACTCGTGGGGCTCCAGCAGGCCGCCGGTTTCCCGGATAAAGTAGTGGATATAAGGCGTTGGGTCCTTTTCGAGCACCTTGACCGCGCGCGCCTGCGCCCGGAACATCGCCGCCAGCGTCTTGCCGTCGAGATCGTCGCCGGCCGCCTCGCTGCGGGTCGAGTGCGACTCGATCAGGATGCGCAAACCCATCTTCTGCGCCACGCTGATCCAGGGCTCCATCAGGCTCACCGCTGCGACCTTGCCCTGCCGCAACGCCTCGATCCGCTGGGGCATCGTCCCCGCAGTGGTGGTTTTGATGTGCTCTTGCGCGAGGAAACCCTCCATCAGCTTCAGCGTGGTGAAGTGGGAGCCGTTGTTCGGCGTCACCGCGATCTCCTTGTCCTTCAGCATCTCGGGCTCGTAGATATTGGAGTCGCTGTTCACGACGATGGCGAACGACGACATGGAAGCGCCCAACGCCACGATCTTGCGCCGGCGAAGTCCGGCACCGTCGGCCTCGACGGCGCGTTTCATGATGCCCCATTCGCACATGCGGTATTGGTCAATGCCGCCATCGTTGTAAACCGAGTCGAGCGGGCGGTCAAAAACGGAATCAAACTTGACGGAGTGCGAGGTCGTAGCCTGCGCCATGCCCGGCGTGGTTACGAAGTCGATATCCAACCCCTCGTCTTTGAAAAATCCTAAGTCGCGGGCGACCAGCACGGGCAGGTCGTGGACCGCGTTCATGGTTGCGACTTTAGGTTTCGTTTTCTCCAAAACAGTCATGATGTTTTTCCCTATGGTTTGTGAGGCTCCACGCCCTCGGTTACATTGCCTGACCCGCGCCTGCTCAAGATGCGGAGGCATCCCAAGTGTACTAAGCCCGGGTCGTTAGCTAAATGATATTCCTAACCAGAAGCTTGGGGCAGA
>JBCKNM010000016.1:0-24736 GCA_038902775.1 Polaromonas sp. | reverse complement strand
CGGCCATCGAACCAGCGTACCGAATTTGCCCTTTTTCGAGCACGTAGGCGCGGTCGGACACCAGCTCGGCAAAGTGCATGTTTTGCTCTGATAGCAAAATACTCACGCCGTGGCCTTTAAGGACCCTCTGCATAACTCCCTGCGGTCGGTGAACACGCGGCGGTCTTCGGGCCACGTCCAACTGCGGTTTCTAGGTTCAAAACAACTCGCTATGCGAGCCGGTTCGAATCAACGTCAGCGTGCCTGTTTTTACATCGCCACTCTTGTCGTAAATGAGCAGCCAATCTGGCTCGACGTGGCATTCCCTGGAGCCCTCGTACTCGCCAGAAAGGCTGTGGTCACGGTGTTTTTCGTCAAGCGGACGGTCGTTCATCAACTCTTTCACAACCGCACGCATATCTTCCCAGCCATAGCGTCCAGAACGTTTGATGCGCTTTTTATCGGTCTTGAACTGACTCGTCTCTTTGAGTGCCCGTGACATTTCTGCCTTTACGTCAAAGGTCTTCTAACGTTGTATCCGTTACGCGTCCTGCCTTGGCGGCCTTAATAGCGGCCAGTGTTTTGGCGTTTGGACGTGGAACAGCAATGGGCAAGCCCCCGCTCTCTACTACGCTGCGCAAGAACAAACGAATTGCAGTGCTCAAGTCCAGTCCGCTCGCCTTGAGCACGGCTGTAGCATCACGTTTCAGGTCTGGCTCCACTCGGGAGCGCACATCAACTGTCATCATGGTTAACACCTCCTAAAAATTATTCAAAATGTAGCTACATTGTAGCGCTCAGAGTAAAAAACGAACCCGCTACCCTCCGCCGTCTTTGCGAGCGTAGCGTGGCAATCCATGAACCCCTGGATTGCCGCGCTTCGCTCGCAATGACGGGAAAAGGCGCAATGACGGAAAAAGGTACATCGGTATCGTCCACCCCCCTAAACACTCAGGTAAGCGCGCCGCACCTCGTCGTTGGCAGACAAGTCGGCCATCGAAGCCGCGTACCGAATTTGCCCTTTTTCGAGCACGTAGGCGCGGTCGGACACCAGCTCGGCAAAGTGCATGTTTTGCTCTGATAGCAAAATACTCACGCCGTGGCCTTTAAGCTCCAAAATCATTTGCGCCATTTTCTCAACAATCACCGGGGCCATGCCTTCGGACGGCTCATCGAGCAACACCAGGAAGGGGTTGCCCATCAGTGTGCGGGCGACGCTGAGCATTTGCTGCTCACCGCCACTCATGCGAGAACCTAAGCGATTGGGCATTTCGCCAAGATTGGGGAACAACCTGAACAAGCGCTCGGGTGTCCACCTAGGTGCAGCCGTACCGTCAGACCAGCGACGCTCGGGCTGCTTGCCAACCTCCAGGTTTTCCATCACCGTCAGGTCGGTGAACACGCGGCGGTCTTCGGGCACAAAGCCAAGACCCAAGCGCGCGGCCACGTGCGGTTCGGTTTTAGAAATGTCAATGCCTAAAAAATGAATGACTCCACTGCGCTTGGCGAGCATGCCGATCAGCGTTTTAAGCGTGGTGGATTTCCCGGCACCGTTGCGGCCCATCAGAGCGACGACTTCGCCGCGTTTGACCTCAAGGTTCACGTCGTACAAAATTTGCGCCGCGCCATACCAGGCAGCCAAGCCCTTTGCCTCAAGTAGCACGTCAGCGCTCATCTGGCCACCGCAGCAGATTCAAGCAGCGATTTGGCTTTGACCTTCATTTTCTCAAACGTCTTGCCGCTGCCAAAGTACACCTCTTGCACTTTAGGATGATCGCGAATCTCCAGCGGCTTGCCCTGGGCAATCAAGCGCCCGCGCGCCAGCACGATGATACGGTCAGCGTAGGCAAACACCACGTCCATGCTGTGCTCTGTAAACAGCACGGCCATGCCACGATCAATCACCAACTGCTTGGTCAAGGCCATCAAGGCGTTGCGTTCGTTAGCGGCCATGCCAGCTGTGGGCTCATCCATGAGCAGCAGCTTGGGTGAATTGGCCATGGCAATGGCCAATTCAACGCGTTTGACATCGCCATAGGCCAGCTCGCTGCACGGGCGGTCAGCTTGCGCCTTCATGCCGACTTGCTCTAACAGTAGCAAAGCTTGGTCCCGCTGGTAGTCGGCAGCGCGTCGCCACATTGAAAATAATTTGCTGCTATGAGACAGCAGCGCCATTTGCACGTTCTCAACCACCGTGAGTGATGTAAAGGTTTCGGCAATTTGAAAGGTGCGCCCCACACCTAGATGCCAAATCGCACGCGGCGCACGGCCTACCAGCTCTTGCCCCTCAAGCAAAACCGATCCCTGGTCAGCTGGAAACTGGCCGTTAATCATGTTGAAAGTGGTGGACTTGCCCGCACCGTTGGGGCCAATGAGCGCCAGCAACTCACCGGCGTGTAAATCGAAACTGATAGCGTCAACCGCCTTCACGCCACCGAACGATTTACCGAGGTTCTCTACCCGCAACAGCGGAAAATTACTCGGGGAGTTACTTGGGATGCTACTCATGGCGCGGCTCCAGCGTTGCGCCGCAAGAATCGATCAAACAGCTGCTTGCAAAAGCCGGCAATGCCCTGCGGGAACAGCAGCACCAGCAGCAAAATAATCGCGCCCAGCATGGCGCGCCAGTAGTCGGTGTTGCGCGCCACGGTGTCGTGCAGCCACACAAAGGTAAAGGCACCCACCACCGGGCCGGCCAGCGTTTGCACACCGCCGAGCAGCACCATGACCAAGCCATCAACCGACTTGCCGACGCTCAAACTTTCAGGCGAAATGCTGCCTTTTGAAAAGGCGTAAAGCGCACCCGCCAAGCCCGCTGCCGCGCCCGCAATCACAAACGCCATCCACTGCATGCGTTTGACATCGATACCAATCGCATCTGCTCGCAACACCGAGTCACGCCCGGCACGCAGCGCGTAGCCAAACGGTGAAAATAACACCCGGCGCAAGCCAAAAACAGCGGCTGCAACCAGCACCAAGGTGAGCCAGTAATAGGTCCGTTTGTCGGTCAACCATTCGGCCGGCCAGACACCCGTTAGGCCATTGCTGCCGCCGGTAAAACTATCCCATTGAAAGACGATGGCCCAGGTAATTTGCGCAAACGCCAGCGTCAGCATGGCCAGGTAAACACCCGATAAACGCACCGCAAACCAGCCATAGACAAAAGCGCCTATGGCCGCTACCAAAGGCGCGCCCAGCAGCGCGGCCTCCATCGGCATGCCGCTTGATCGCACCAGCAGCGCCGCAGCGTAGGCCCCGAGTCCAAAGTACGCCGCGTGGCCAAACGAATGCATGCCTGCAGGCCCCATGATGAAGTGCAGGCTGGCAGCAAACAATGCGGCAATCAACAGGTCAATCATCAGCACCGTGGTGTACGGGGAGCTGGCGGTTAGCACGGGCATCAAAGCCAGCAGCACGCCAACGACCACAGCCGCTACAAGGTATGCGCGCCCGCCTTTGCGCAGCGGCTCCTCTGGCATTCCCACATAGCGGCTAGGCGCTTGCGGCCTGCCAAACAGCCCCCAGGGCCGCCATACCAACACAACCGCCATCACCACAAAGTCAACTACCAGGGTGAGCTTTGAAAACGAGATGCTGTAGCCGAAGACTTCAACAACACCCAGCCAAATACAAATCGCTTTGATTTCAGAAATCAGCAAAGCCGCCGCAAAAGCGCCGGGGATAGAGCCCATGCCGCCGACCACCACCACCACAAAGGCAGAGCCTATGGTGTTGAGGTCCATCTCCAGCGTGGCGGGCTCGCGCGGCAATTGCAGCGCACCGCCCAGGCCTGCCAGCATGGCCCCTAATGCGAACACCGAAGTGAACAACCAGGCCTGGTTAACGCCCAGTGCACTGACCATGGCGCGGTCTTGCGTGGCGGCGCGCACCAGCGTACCCCAGCGGGTGCGGGTAAGCAGCAGCCACAACAAGCCCAGCACCACAGGCCCCACGACAATCAGAAAAAGGTCGTAGGTGGGAAATTGCCTGCCTAAAATTTCAACAGCGCCTGTAAGGCCGGGGGCACGCGGACCTAGCAACTCCTCAGGCCCCCAAAAGTACAGCGCCACATCTTTGATGACCAACATCAAAGCAAAGGTTGCGAGTAACTGAAACAGCTCGGGTGCTTTGTAAATGCGGCGCAGCAACACCACTTCAATCAGCGCGCCAATCACGCCAACGGCTAGCGCGGCCAACACCAACGCCAGCCAAAAACCGACGCTGCCACCCACCCAATTACCCATGCGGGCAACCAGCGTGTAGGCGATGTAAATCCCCAGCATGAAAAAAGAGCCGTGCGCAAAGTTGACGATGCGCGTGACGCCGAAAATCAGCGACAGCCCGACAGCCACCAGAAACAGCGACGACGCACCGGCCAGGCCGTTGAGCAGTTGGACGATCAAGCCTGAAAAGCTCATGAAGTGCCCTGTGGTTTCACGACGCATCGGCCTTGTTAATCAGCAGGGCGCAACTTCCTGACTTCTGCGTCTGTCGGCTGAAACTTCGCACCGTCCATGTAGCGGTAATCAACCATCACGCCCTTGCCGCCTTCGTTTTTGGTGCGCCCGACAAAGGCGCCCATGGTCGACTGGTGATCTTGCGGACGGTAAACAATGGGGCCGAAAGGCGTCATGAGCTTCAGGCCGCGGAAGGCGGCAATCAGCTTTTCGGTATCCGTCGACCTGGCTTTCTTCATGCCTTCGGCCAGCGACTTGATGGCGCTGTAGCCGACGACCGAGCCGAGGCGCGGATAGTCTTTGTACTTGCCGTGGTAGGCCAGAAAGAAGGCCTTGTGCTCCGGCGTCTGAATGCCGTACCAGGGGTAGCCGGTGACAAGCCAGCCATTGGGCGTCTCCTCTTTCAGAGGGTCGAGGTACTCAGGCTCGCCGGTCAACAGGCTCACGACCTCACGGCCCTGGAATAAACCGCGTGTATTGCCCTCTCGCACAAACTTCGACAGATCGGCACCAAACAGCACGTTGAAGATAGCATCCGGTTTGGCGTCAGCCAGGGCCTGCACCACGCTTCCGGCATCCACTTTGCCCAGCGGCGACGCCTGCTCGGCGACGAACTCCACATCGGGCTGGGCCGCCTTCAGCAGCGTCTTGAAGCTGGCCACAGCGGACTGGCCGTATTCATAATTGGGGTACACAATGGCCCAGCGTTTTTTCTTCATCGCAGCAGCTTCCGGCACCAGCATGGCCACCTGCATGTAAGTCGAAGCGCGCAGGCGGAAGGTGTAGCGGTTACCGTTTTGCCAGACGATTTTGTCGGTCAGCGGCTCTGAGGCCAAAAAGAAAATCTTCTTCTGTTTTGCAAAGTCCGTCAGTGCCAGGCCAATGTGGGAAAGAAAGGAGCCGGTCAGCACATCCACCTTCTCGCGCGAAACGAGTTCCTCGGCAGCACGCACCGCGTCGCCGGGGTTGGCGTTGTCGTCCCGAATGATCAACAGCACGTTCTTGCCATTGATGCCGCCGGAGGCGTTGATTTCCTCGACCGCCAGCTCCATGCCCTTTTTGTACGGCTCCAAAAAGGCAGGCTGGGCCTTGTAGCTGTTGATTTCGCCAATTTTGATGACATTTTGTGCCTGCGCCGCAGACACGAGGCCCAAGCAGAGCAGTGCAGTGAGAGTTCTAAAGTGCAGCTTCATAGGGTGCTCCCGAATTAATTGAAGAAAGAAAAATCATACCCAGTGTGACACGTCAAACAGGCCAAGAAACCTGATAAGTTAGCGTAGACCATGTTCGCTTTTGATCTCCTGGGTCTGCAAACCGCGCTTCAAGCGATTTACCTATATCGCAAGACCACAACATACGCTAACCTAGCTAGAGGACAGCTTGTCTTCAAAGGTCATACATGGAATATCAGGACTACTACAAAATCATGGGCATTGAGCGCAGTGCCACGCCTGAAGACATCAAGCGTGCGCACCGCAAGCTGGCACGCAAGTATCACCCCGATGTCAGCAAAGAAAAAGATGCCGAGCCACGCTTCAAGGAAGTGGCCGAGGCCTATGAGGTTTTAAAAGACCCTGAAAAACGCGCCAAATACGACCAGCTCGGTGCCAACTGGCAGGCTGGGCAAGAATTTCAGCCGCCGCCGGGCTGGGATCAGCAACGCGCACGGCGCGGCCAAAGTAGCGGAGGTGGTCAGCACTTTGAAGATTTTGTCAGCTCTGGCGAGAGCGATTTTTTTGACTCGCTGTTCCGTGGTGTGGGTGGCGCGCGAGGTGGTGGTAGTGACGGTAGAAGAAGCCACGCCCAACAGGGCCAAGGCGAATTCAGCATGCACGGTCAAGACCAGCACGCGAAAATCCAGATCAACATCGAAGACTCCTACCAGGGCGCGGCGCGCTCATTGCATCTGCGTGCGCAAGGCGCTGATGGTGCTATGCAAGACCGGACGATTGAGTTTTCAATCCCCAAGGGCATACGCGCGGGCCAGCACATTCGCCTAGCCGCACAAGGCGGGCCGGGCTTTGGCCAGGGTAGCCCGGGCGATCTTTATCTTGACGTTGAATTTTTGCCGCACCCGCACTACCGCGCAGAAGGCATTGACGTTTACATGGACTTACCCGTCAGCCCGTGGGAGGCTGCGCTGGGCGCGGAAATTGAAGCGCCTACGCCAACCGGTCGGGTGGAAATCAAAATACCGGCGGGCTCAGGCGCGGGCCGCAAACTGCGCCTGAAAGAGCGCGGTCTGCCCGGTAAAACGCCAGGTAATTTTTACTTTGTACTCAAGCTGGTGCTGCCTGCCGCCAACAGCGACGAGGCGAAAAAATCGTATGCCGATATGGCGGGCGCGTTCAAATCGTTTGATCCGCGTGCCGCATTACAAGATATTGGAGACTAGATATGACCAGCTACACAAGCCAAACCCACGAAACCTACATCACGGCTTTCATACTCGAAGAGCAGACAGGGCTGACACTGAACGACCTCTGTAGCGCCTGCAAGGCGGAGGTGGCCCTGATTGTGGAGCTGGTTGATGAAGGCGTGCTGATGCCGGAAGGCAGCGCACCAGAGCAATGGCGTTTTACGGGGCTACAGATGCACCGGGCCAGAACCGCGTTAAGCCTGCAGCGCGACCTTGGCGTGAACTTAGCTGGTGCTGCGCTGGCACTGCAATTGATGGATGAACTGAACAGCCTGCGGGAGCAACTGCGCACGCTGTCTAGCACCTAGGGACCCTCTGCATAACTCCCTGCGGTCTGTGATCAGCCGGTCTCGGGCGGTCTGCAGCGTTGTTTTTCTTGGCAATAGCCTGGCTATTGCCTGCAAAAAGACGCCTTGCACCCCATCCCGATCCGACTGCCACAGTCTCCGCAGATGCCAGCAGTGACGCTGGCATGAACGGCACAAACTTTGGACGTTGAGAGAATCAAACGTGAGGCAGGTTTGG
This sequence comes from Polaromonas sp., assembly GCA_038902775.1. Lineage (GTDB taxonomy): Bacteria > Pseudomonadota > Gammaproteobacteria > Burkholderiales > Burkholderiaceae_C > Polaromonas. The sequence goes on along the minus strand of JBCKNM010000016.1, from coordinate 17,356 downwards.
CGGCATAGCGCATGTGTCGCAATACAATCAAACGCTATGCCTGAACCCTCCCCAGCCCCCGCCGCAAAGGAAGCGCCCCCCAAAAGTTTCGCCGCACTGCGCCACCCGCAGTACCGCATTTACTTCATCACCGCCGGGCTGGCGATGATGGCTGACAACATCGAGCATGTGATCAGCTATTGGGTGCTCTACGAAAAATTTCATTCGCCCACGCTAGGCGGCATTGCGGTGCTCACCCACTGGCTGCCGTTTTTGTTATTCTCGGTGTACTCGGGCGCGCTCGCCGACCGCTTTGATGCGCGGCGCATTATCCAAGTGGGCATGTTGCTTTTTATGGCAGCTTCGCTCGGTTGGGCTGCGCTCATGTTCGCCGATAACGTGCAGCAATGGCACGCGGTGGTGCTGCTCACCATCCACGGCATGGCCGGCGTGTTGTGGGGCCCCGCTAGCCAATTGCTGATCCACGACATTGTCGGCATCAAGGATTTGCAAAGCGCGGTGCGGCTCAACGCCACCAGCCGCCAACTCGGTGTGTTGATGGGCCCGGCGGTAGGCGGCGGCTTGATGCTGATCTTCGGCCCGCCGGTGGGCTTGATGATCAATGTGTTGATCTATTTGCCATTGATTATCTGGCTGTGGAAAACGCCGCATGGCGCGAAGGCCCCGCTGGCGGCCGGCGAAAAGAAACCGGTTGCACGCAGTGGCAGCCTGATGGATGCCTGGGCCACGCTGCGCATGGCCCAGGGCAACAGCACGCTGTTCAGTATGATCCTGCTAGCCGGCGTGTCGTCGTTCTTCATCGGCAACGCGTTTCAGGCGCAGATGCCGGAGTTCGCGCACGACCTGGGCACCGAGAAAGCGGATTTCTCCTACAGCATGCTGCTCGCCGCCAACGCCGCCGGCGCCTTCATCGGCGGCATGATTCTCGAAAGCCGCGCGCTGCTGCAACCTAACCCGCGCAGCGCCATCATCATGACGATATTGTGGTGCATCTCCATCGCCGGTTTCGCGCTCACCAACAACTATCCGCTGGCACTGGCGTTAATGTTCGTGGCTGGCTTTTTGAATCTTGCATTCAACGCCATGGCGCAAACGCTGGTGCAAATGAACGCCCCCACACAACTGCGCGGCCGCATGATCGGCCTCTACCATATGGCGAACAATGGCTTGCGCGCGTTCAGTGGATTGACGGTCGGAATACTCGGTGCGGTCATCGGTATCCACTGGTCGCTGGCGTTGAGTGCGCTGATGCTGCTGGTGATGACGAGTCTGTTGCTGGCGTTTACTATGCGCACCAAAAATACGTAATTCCGTTTCCAAATCATTCGTGTCTAGGCGTCGAGCCGCAGGCAGTGCTGTAGCACGGCAAGGCGAGACAACAACGACAGGGATGATTTAGAAATGGAATAAGTATTCAATGAATTGTTTCAGCGCAAGACCCGATGTGGAAGCAGATTGACCAGATTGAAGTCGACCTTGGCCAGCTCGCCGATGGCAATTGAGATCGGCCACCCAACGGGCCGAAACCGTCAGCGACCCATGAGCGCGCGCACGTGCGCAGCGGTGCCGCTGGCCAGGCCTTCCATGCTGTAGCCGCCTTCGAGGACGGACACCACGCGGCCACCGGCGGTTTCATCGGCCACTTTCATCAGCTCGCGTGTGATCCAGTGGAAATCCTCATCGGTGAATTTCAGCCCACCCAGCGGGTCCAGATGGTGGGCATCGAAACCGGCCGAGATGATCAGCAACTCCGGCGCAAATTCGCGCAGGGCGGGCAGCATCACGTCCGTCATGGCCGCACGGAAGGCGACCGAGCCCGTGCCCCGGGCGAAAGGAATGTTGACGATGTTGTTGGCCACGCCGGTTTCGTGGCGCGCACCGGTGCCCGGGTAGAACTGCCCTTGGTGGCACGAGCCGTAGAACAGGTCCGGATCGTCCCAGAACGAGTGCTGTGTGCCGTTGCCGTGGTGCACGTCAAAATCCATCACCGCCACGCGCTTCAGGCCATGTTTCTCGCGCGCATGCAGCGCGGCAATGGCGGCCTGGTTGAACACGCAAAAGCCCATGGCATGGTCCGCCTCGGCGTGGTGCCCGCAGGGGCGCATGGCACAAAACACATTGGCGGCCACCTTGGCCACCACATCGTCCACCCCGGCGCAGGCCGCGCCCACGCAGCGCATCACCGCCTCCAGCGTGCCGGGCGACATGATGGTATCGCCGCCGTCCAGGGCACGGTAGCCATCGGCGGGTGACATGTCTTTCACGGTCTCCACATAGTCGGGGGTGTGGATACGTAGCACCTGCTCGAAGGAGCCTAGCGGCGCGTCACGCCAGACGGCAGCGGCGAACTCCGGCGCTCTCAAAGCCTGCAACACCGCCTCCAGACGCTCGGGCGACTCCGGGTGGTGCGGGCCGGGGCGGTGGTTGAAACAGGCTTCGTGGGTGTAGATCAGTGTGCTCATGGCCCCCTCTTCTTTGTTACTATCAGACTTTCTCCAACGCAAGACAGCGCTGGCATTTTGACGATCGCTTCATTCGTGAATCACCAGCGCATCTCGTGTGATTTCGACAAACCGGCTGGATACGTAGGCAGCTTCAATGCCGGGCAGATCAAGCGTATGCAAGGCATCGTGCCCCGCGTCGGTGAGCCAGGTGGCGAAGCGCCGCGGAAGCTGCGCATCAACCAGGAACTTCATGCCGTCAGTCGCTCCAGCCGCTTGACATGCGTTAACCGCGCAGCATAGGACAGCGCCGCAAGGATATCTTCGCGCTCCAAATCTGCGTAATCAGCCAGGATTTCTTCCGTGGTCATGCCGCTGGCCAGCCACTCCAGCAGATTCTCCACCGGATAGCGCAAGCCGCGAATGCAGGGCTTGCCATGACAGACCAAGGGATCAACGGTGATGCGGCTATTCATTTGCACAGACCTCATATGCCATCTTGAAAACCATGCGCGGCGCTCATTGCGCCGCCTGCGTGTGGCATCTTACACCGCCAGCCGGGGACACCCACGCTCCAGAGTGGTGGCCTGCCCTTCTTCCAGGCCTGAGAAAAAATTCCGGCGCTCTCAAAGCCTGCAGCACGGCCTGCAAACGCTCGGGCGATGCCGGGTGGTGCGGGCCGGGGCGATGTTCAAAACAGGCTTCGTGGGTGTAGATCAGTGTGTTCATGGAGTGCGTTTCTTCCTCGAAGGTTTGGGCGCTGCGGCAGAGTCGCCCAGACGGTGATTTTGTACTGTAGCGGATCGCGCGCTTAAGCCGATAGCGAACTTACCTCTCGGCCCCCACCTCACTTACACTCAGTACATACCCTGAAACCCTGTCTGCGAAGTATTGAACGGGCTGTAGTTGATGCAGAATCGCGCTACAACAACACATGGAGTTCAGTATGGGTCTTCCGAGAACATTCGTCGGCTTCAGCAGTACAGACATCCGCTCGTACAACCTTATGCTGGCATGGAAAGAGCACGAGCACATTGACTTCAATTTCGCCGACGTGCAACTACAAAACGAGATTAACTCCGAGAACGAGCCCTACATAAAGCAAAAGTGCCGCGAGCGTATCGCCATGGCCGGCACGTTTATCAGTCTCATCGGGGAAGATACGCGCACCAAGCACAAATACGTTCGATGGGAGCTCGAAGTCGCACTTGAGAAAAAGTGCCGAATCATCGGTGTCAACCTTGACGGTTCGCGCCGCATGGTGGCCGCAAAAACACCGCCGATCATTCAGGACGTAGGGGCAATTTTTGTGTCCTTTAACGCGAAAATTGTGCAGTACGCGCTTGAGAACTTTAAGATGCACGAAAAGGGCAACTACCACTACCCGGACGAGATTTATACGCGACTGGGCCTGTAGAAATTATGGATGACAGTGACTTTCCAGCTCTCTATCGCTCAGCAGACGAACTATCGCTGAAGGCTCAGCGCCACTTTTTCAAGGCTCTCTTTGTTCACATACTGATGCTGCTCGTAGCGGTCATCATGTCGGTATTGAACAGCCCTAAAGCTGAAGCGGCCATAGTACAAGCAGTAGTGCTCTTGGGCGCTCTGTTTTGCTCAGTCTACCTAGCTGTTCTGCGTCCAGACCGTCTTTGGTACGCTGCAAGGGCCTTGGCAGAATCGGTGAAGACAATGACTTGGCGTTACGTGTCACGCGCAGAACCCTTCGAAACGGAAGATGACCTCGCTCGCGCTGAGTTCAGGAACAAGCTCAAGTCAGCAGTTGAGCAGAACTTGGACGTTGTCAAGACGCTCACCGAATATCTAACCGGCGTACAGATATCACAGAAGCTCGACCAGCTTCGCGCCGCTTCCCTTCAAGAGCGTCTGGAATCGTATAGACAAGGAAGAGTCAATAACCAGTTCAGTTGGTACGCCGGAAAGGCAAAGTTCAACCGAACCGCTTCAAAATGGGCCTTTGGGGTTCTTATCGCGGTGAATGCTTTAGCGGTCGGATTTGCTCTCGCGAAGATCCTCTTCCCCACTGCACCTTACTGGCCTACAGATGCTTTTGTCACGCTTGCTGCATGTGTGCTGATTTGGATGCAAGCGAAGCGCTTTTCGGAACTGGCAGCTTCCTTCTCACTTGCAGCACATGAAATTAATCTCATTCGCGAGAGCATGGCTGAGGTTAAAACTGAGAAGCCCTTTTCCGATTTCGTTGGCGATGCCGAGAACGCCTTTTCGCGCGAACACACGCAGTGGATCGCCAGAAAGGACATCTAGTTGGGCCGATAGCCGCCTCTGCATCTCAGCCATGAATCGAATAAAAACCCGCCCCCTGCTCACGCAAGAGGCGGGCTTCAACTTTTAGGTGCCAAATCGGCCTCTGGCTCTCGGAAAACAAGCGCGAGGTGCTATTGATTCAATAGCACCTCGCGCCGGTTGAGGACACCAGCCTGACTCAGGCCTTCTCGAAGCTGAACTGCCCCGGCGCGCGGATAGTGTCCACACCGACGGCGATCACGCTCTTGGGCGGGAACTTGCCTTCGAGCAGTAGCTTGGACCCTTGCGCCGGCTTCAAGCCGCCGCGTAGTGGAACAGCTGGTCGCCGCCGGGTGCACGGATCTGCGCATTGAAGGACACGATGATGCGGTCACGCTCGCCCGCATAGGGCATGGCCTTGTGCGCAAGGAAGGCCGGAAACAGCACCAGATCGCCTTCATTCGGCGTCAGGTCCAGCGTGGCCTGCTGCAGGAAGGCGTTGCCCATGTCGATGTGGGCGCCGCCTAGTAGCGGAAACATCGGGCTGTAAAAACGCGTGGCGCCATTGAGCACACCGAATTCAGGGTGGCCCTGACGCTGCCCGGCCGGGTCGATCTGCACGTAGTAGATCCCGGACCAGGAGCAATTGCCATGGGTGTGAATGTCATGAAAGGCCGCGCCGTTCTGGATCTGAAACCAGACCCCGACTAGCTCCAGTTGCAGGTTGTGACGACCCGCCGGCCAAATGCCGGCATTGGCTTGCTCGGCCGTGGCTTGCAAGGAGGCTGCAATGAATTGCAGCAAGGCACTGAATTCGGGCAGGTCCACCCGTTTGAGCAAATCGTCCGCGCTGGCGTAAAAGTTGCCGCCCGGTCCTTTCGGGTCAGTGGCGCGCAGCACATTGAAGACGCGCACCAGAACCGGATTGACCTCTGCTGCATGTTCGAAACGGTGCAGCGCCAGCGGCACCGGCCAGAGGACTTGCAGGGCGCCCGTAGCCGTGCTGGATGCCACACTCACGCCGCAAGCTTGCGCGACCAAGCACTGGCCGCTGTCCTGAACAACCAGCCCAGAACCGCAGCCGCGCCCAAGGCGGCATGCACCACGACCACGCCGCTTGCACCCATTTGCTGGACCACCAGCCCGAAGGTCAAAGTCAATACCGCGTAGCCGGCGGCAGCGCGCAAGGGTGATGCATTCTGCTGGCCGCGCCGCTCCGGCGCCCACAACTGGCCGCTCCAAGCCACGCCCCAGGCGGCGCCGTGCATCACCGCCAAGCCCAGCATGTCCAGCGGCGCAGCGGCCCACAGCGCGAAGGCCGCGCCGGCGACCAGCAACACGGTGCAGACGATGGACAGCGTGCGCGGTGACCAGTACGGGATCCATTGCCGCAGCAGCAGCGCGGGGCCGAACATGGCCGCCAGATGCAGCAGCACCAAGGTCTGCGGCGCAATGCCCTGGGAGCGGCACCATGACGCCATCAGCGGCAACGCGGCCATCATCGGCAGCATGGCCAGACCCGCCAGCAGCGTGGGCCATTGCAGCGTGTCGCGCCAGGCCCCGGTCGGCCAGGCCGGCAAGGAACAATCGAACAAACCAGCGCGACAACCCGGCACGCTGGGGCGCTCGGCGATTTGGACCTGCAGCAGCACGAGCACGACGGCTATCACGCTGACAAAGATGGCCAGCCGCGTGGCCAGTGCCATCAGATCGCCCGGGTCGCCCAGCACCAAGCCAGCGCACAGGGCGCCCAGGCTGGCGGCGGCGATAGGGGGCGCAGGCATGGTGGAGCGCGCTAGGCGCAGGCTGCGCACCACGCCCGAGGCCAGGGCGGTGAGCGCGGCCCAGCCCAGCAGGGCCAGCAGCACGGCGGGCAAACCGCCGCCGCGCACGCTCCACAGCAGGCCAAAGGCGGAGAGCGCGGCGCCGACGCACAAGGCAAGAGCGCGTGTGCCGTGGCGGATATCGCCGCCCGTGCCAAGTGCGGCTGCCACGCCCAGCGCCAGCAGCCACAGGGCCACCAGCGCAAACGCGGCGGCCGTTGAGGGCGCGAATTGCAGCGCAAAGCTGCCGATGCCGACCCAGCCCGCCACCAGCAGCCCCCAGGCGCACGCGCGCCCGAGTGTCAGGCGCAAGGGTGCGCTGTCACCAAGCTTGATCATGCGATGGCGTTGCCGGCGAACGCCTGCGGCCAGCTCAGCGTGTGGCCGGTGCTGGCAGTGAAGCGTGCCAGGTCTTCAGGGGTGTCGATGTCGATGCGGTAACGACGGTTGTCGGTGTCGAACCATTGCACGCGCTCGGGGTGGGCCTCACGCCACTTGCGACAGCTGAGATCGGCGCTGCCTGCCAACCACTCCTCGCGCAACGCGGCATCAAAAATCACCGGGTTGCCGGGCACCGTGCTGCCATCGGGCGACGTCACGCGCGGCACCACCATGGCTTTGTCGCCACTCTTCTTGTAGGCGCCGATCAGCGCAGTGATGTCTTGCTCGTTAATCAGGGGCTGGTCGGCCAGCGCCACCATGATCGCGTCCATCTTGGGCGACAGCGCTTGCAGGCCAATACGCACCGATGAGGCCTGGCCGTCATCGGGCGCGGGGTTGCGCACGATGGTGATGGGGAACTGCTCGATGGCGGCCTCGATGGCTTGCGCATGGTGACCGAGGACGACGACGACTTCGTCCACCCCGGCACCCGACAGGGCGATGAGCTGGCGCATGATCAGCGGTACACCGCCGAGCTCGAGCAGCGACTTCGGTCTGCCGCCTAGGCGCGAGCCGGCACCGGCCGCCAGCAGAATAGCACCCACGGTACTGCGGCTGTAAAGCCCGTTTGGTTTGTTGATGCAGCCCATGTCTAAACTCCTTCCAGTTGCTAGTGTGACCCGCGGCAAGCGCTGACCCGAGTGATGAGCCTCATCGCAGCGCCTCGATCAGCTTGGGTAATACCGCCTTGATGCTAGCCAGGTCGCCGCCCGGTGCCAACAGGTCCAGATGCGGCAGGGCGGCCTGCATGCCCTGGCTGATCGGCTCGTACCCTGGCTGATTGCTCAGCGGGTTAAACCAGACGATTCGCCGCGCGCGGCGCCCAAGCTGCGCCAGTGCGGCGGACAGCGCCTCGGGCTCACCCGTATCATAGCCATCGCTGAAAACAATGACAGCGGTGCGGGAATGCACGATGCGGGCGGCATGCTCGCGGTTGAACTGCGCCAGGCTTTCGCCGATGCGGGTGCCGCCAGCCCAGCCCTGCGCCACCAGGTGCAGCCGCTCCTGCGCGCGCCAGGGGTCGGGGTCGTGCAGCGACTGCGACACGGCGGTGACCCGGGTGTGGAAGATGAAGCTGTAGACATCGGACAACTCGGCGCTGAGCGCGCGCGCCAGCCGCAGGTAGAAAAAGCTGTACAGCAGCATGGAGCGGGAAACATCAATCAGCAGCACCAGGCGCGGGCGAATTTTGCGGCGGTCTTTCCACTCCAGATGGAAGGGCGTGCCACCGCTGGCCACGCTGCGCCGTATGGTGGCGGGCAGATCAAGCCGCCGACCATGGCGCGCGCGCGCCTCGCGGCGCAGACGGATGTGCTTGAGCTGGCGGGCAAACCGGCGCATCAGTGCTTCAATGTCGAGCGTGTGCTCGCGTTCGGTCAGCGCACGAAAGTCGGCCGAGCTTAAAGACTCCTGGCGGCTGGCGGTCTGGCGCGGGCGGATGTCTTTGGTGTCTTCTGCTGCCTCACGGTCGCTGGCGGGGCCCTGCGGCTGGTGGCCGCTCAGGAAACCTTTGTCGGCGTCGCGCTTCTCGGGGCGCTGCCACTTGGTGGCGGGCAGGAACCAGGCGTCGAACAGTTTGTCAAAGCGCTGCCATTCTTCAATCCGTCCGCACAGCAGCGCTTGTAGGCTCCAGCGCAGGATGTGCGGGTCCAGCAGGCCCACGCGCTCGGCAGTGCGTAGCACTTCGACACCGTCGCCGCCACCCACGGCAAAGCCGTTGGCGCGCAAAAAGCCGGGAAAGCCCGCCAGGCGGTTGCTCGTCAGCGCTTCGAGCGTGTCTGCGTCGGTGTTCAGCATGCGGCAGCCAACCGCGCGACGACTTCGCGCGGGAAGGCAATGCGGTCGTCACGCGTCTTGATCAAGGCGCTGAGTGTCTGCATGATGTTCTCGGCGCCGTCCTTGTCGATCACCGAAATGCCCAGCCGCAACAGCGCGGCGGCCCAGTCCAGCGTCTCGGCGATGCCGGGCTTCTTTTGCAGTTCCATGCGGCGCACGCTTTGGACGAAGGCCACGATCTGCTGCGCCAGCTTGGCCGGCACCTCCGGCGCCTTGCTGCGCACGATGCTGAGTTCTTTGTCGTAGTCGGGGTAGTCGATGTACTGGTACAGGCAGCGCCGACGCAAGGCGTCCGACAGCTCGCGCGTGCCGTTGGAGGTGATCACCACCAGCGGGCGGGTGATGGCGTACACGGTGCCGAGTTCGGGGATGGAGATCTGGAAGTCCGACAGCAGCTCGAACAGGTAGGCCTCGAAGGCCTCGTCGGCGCGGTCGATCTCGTCGATCAGCAGCACCGGTGCTTGTTCGCAGGTGATGGCTTCGAGCAGCGGGCGCTTGAGCAGGTAGCGGTCCGAAAAAATGTCTTGCTCTTTTTGCGCCAGATCCTTCGAACTCGCGCGATCGTCGTGCTCGAGCAGCTTGATGGCCAGCAACTGGCGCTGGTAGTTCCACTCGTACATCGCCGAATGGGCGTCCAGGCCCTCGTAGCACTGCAGGCGGATCAGGCGCGTTTTGCGCATGCTGGCCAGCACCTTGGCGACTTCGGTCTTGCCGACACCGGCATCGCCCTCCAGCAGCAGGGGGCGCTGGAGATCCTGCATCAGCATCAGCGCAGCGACCAAGCCGGGTTCGGCGATGTAGCCGGCCTGCGCTAAGTCCTGCTGCCAGGCAGCCAGTTCCTGCGCGCGCTCCACGCTCATGCCTTTTTCTTGGGCGAGAACAGCGAACTCAGCCAATCCTTGATGACGGCCCAGGCCAGGGCCAGGGCGTTCAACTGTGACGCTGCGGGGGCCGCGCCTGCCGCCGCTGCGGCGGCAGCGCTGGCGCCGCCCGATGCGGAGGGTGTGCCGGGTGGCTGTAGCGCCTGCACCTTGGCTGCAAAGTTGGCGGCAAACTGCTTGAGCACCTGGTCGGCCACCGGGATCATCATGCGGCCGCCAAAGGCGGCGGCCTTGCCGCTCATCGACACTTCACTGATGCCAACCAGATTGCAGGAGGAGGCATCGATCGCCTCGATCCGCGCCGTCAAGTCCATCGATGCGCCGGAGCTGCCAGTGGAGTCGGTGCCCTTGCCGATCAGGTGCAGCGTGCGGCTCGCCGCGTCGATAGATTTGACCTCAACCTCGCCGCGAAAGGCCATGTTGGCCGGGCCGAACTTGACCGCAATCGTGCCCTTGTAGTGCTGGGCGTCCACACGCTCGGTGATGTTGGCGCCGGGCATGCAACTGGCCACGCCCACGATGTCCTGCAGCAGCAGCCAGGTGGTTTCTGCCGACGCAGGCATGGGGAAAGTCTTTTCAAGCTTAACTAACATTAATACCTTTGGTTCTCCGGAAGGGCGTTATTGGGGTCAGACACCAATTTCGCTGCGGTGCATCGCACCGCGCCCTCCGGGCGAGCCGTAGGCTCGGCGAATTTGGGCTCTGACCCCAAAAACTCCTTCAGCGTTTATTGACACCCAGCGCATTGATGGTTTGCCAGACGCGCGACGCGCTGTGCGGCATGTCCATGTGGGTGACGCCCAGATGCGCAAAGGCATCGACCACGGCATTGGTGAAACACGGAATGCCGCCGATGTGTGGCGATTCTGCCACACCTTTGGCACCGATCGGGTGGTGCGGGCAGGGGGTGACGGTGTGGTCGGTTTCCCAATGTGGGGTTTCCATCGCGGTGGGCAGGAAGTAGTCCATCAGGCTGTTGCCCAGGTGGTTGCCGTTCTCGTCAAACGGGATCTGCTGGCCGAAAGCCACGGCGTAGGCTTCGGTCAGGCCGCCGTGGATCTGGCCTTCGATGATCATCGGGTTGATGCGTACGCCGCAGTCGTCCAGCGCGTAGAAACGGCGCACCTTGGTCTCGCCGGTGAACTTGTCGATATCGACCACGCACAGGTAAGTGCCGAAGGGGTAGGTCATGTTGGGCGGGTCGTAGTAGGACACGGCGTTCAGGCCCTGCTCCATGTCGGCGGGCAGGTTGCCGGTGTGCGAGACCATGCAAATTTCCTTCATGGTCTTGTGCTGGCTCGGGTTGCCTTTGACGTTGAAGCGGTCGATTTCCCATTCCAGATCGCCCTCGGCGACTTCGAGCAGATGGGCGGCGATTTTCTTGGCCTTGTCCTTGATCTTGCGGGCCGCCTGTGCGGTGGCTGCGCCCGACACCGGCGTGGAGCGCGAACCCCAGGTGCCGGAACCGTACGGTGCAGTGTCGGTGTCGCCTTCTTCAACGATGATGTCGCTGGCCGGCAGGCCCAGTTCGGTGGCGATGATCTGCGCGTAGGTGGTATCGTGCCCCTGGCCCTGCGATTTGGTGCCCAGGCGGGCAAGGACACTGCCGGTCGGGTGGATGCGGATCTCGCAGCTATCGAACGATCCAATGCCGAGGATGTCGGAGATCTTGGTCGGCCCGGCACCGACGATATCGGTAAAGCTCACCAAGCCAATGCCCATCAGGGTGGGGGATTTCGGATCGGCACGGCTGGCGGCTTGTTCCTTGCGCAGGCCTTCGTAGTCACAGGCCTTGAGCACTTTGTCCAGCGCGGTCTCGTAGTCGCCGCTGTCCAGCGTCCAGCCCAGCGAGGTGGTGTACGGAAACTGTTCGGGCTGAACGAAATTGCGGCGGCGGATTTCGGCCTTGTCAATGTCGAGCTTTTGCGCCAGCACGTCGATCATGCGTTCGATCAGGTATACGGCCTCGGTCACGCGTAGCGAGCAGCGGTAGGCCACGCCGCCCGGCGCCTTGTTGGTGAAGACCGCGTCGACGCGGCAATAGGCGTTGGGGATGGCATACGAGCCAGTGCAGATCGAGAATATGCCGGCCGGCAGCTTGGTCGCCGAGACATGCGAGTTGAACGCGCCGTGGTCGGCCAGCGCCGTGAAGCGCAGACCTTTGATGACGCCATTCTTGTCAGCCGCCAGTTCGCCCACGCCGTGGTAGTCGCGCGCAAAACCGGTGGTGGCGATGTTTTCGATGCGTGTTTCGATCCACTTGACCGGCACACCGGTGACGATGGACGCGACGATGGCAACGACGTAGCCCGGATAGATTGGCACCTTGTTGCCGAAGCCGCCGCCGATGTCGCCAGCGATGACGCGGATCTTGCTCTCGGCAATGCCCGAGAGCATGGCCAGCACGGTGCGGAACAGGTGCGGGACCTGGCTCGTCACATAGACCGTCAGGTGGCCAGTGGCCTTGTTGAACGATGCGACGCAGCCGCAGGTCTCCAGCGGGCAGGGATGGACGCGCGGATTGAGCATTTCTTCGCGCACGGTGACTTCGGCGTTCTTGAACGCGGTATCGGCGGCGGCCTTGTCACCGGCCTCCCAGGTGAAGATGTGGTTGGGGTGGGTGCGCGGGCCGTGGGTGAGCTCCGTCCGGTCGGCGATGTCGGGGCGAATGATGGGTGCATCGGGCAGCATGGCCTTCTTGGGGTCGACGAGGGCCGGCAGTTCTTCGTAGTCGACCTCGACCAGCGCGGCGCCGTCAGCGGCGGCGTAGCGGTCGGTGGCCAGCACGAAGGCCACTTCCTGCATCTGGAAGCAGACCTTTGTACCGGCCAGCACGGCCTGCACGTCGCCAGCCACGGTGGGCATCCAGTCCAGCTTGACGGGCTTCAGGTCTTCGGCGGTCAGCACCGCGATGACGCCAGGGCAGGCCAGAGCCTTGGCCTTGTTGATGCCCTTGATGTTCGCATGCGCATACGGGCTGCGCACGATGGCGCCGAACAGCATGCCCGGCAGCTTGATATCGTCGATGTAGATGCCCTGGCCGCGGATGAATTTCGCATCCTCCTTGCGCAGCAGCGAGGTGCCCATGCCCTGCAGTTTGTCTTCGCGTTCCTTGAGTTCAGCCATATTGCCCATTTGAATTCTCCGGTGTGTTTTGTGCAGTTTTTAGGTTTGCGTGTGTGCGGGTGGCGGGCGGATCAGGCCGGCACGGCGGCCAGTTTCTTGGCGGCCGATTGCACCGCCTTGACGATGTTCTGGTAACCGGTGCAGCGGCACAGATTGCCGGCGATGCCGTAGCGGATTTCTTGCTCGGTCGGGTTCGGGTTCTCTTTGAGCAGGCGGTAGCCGCGCGTGATCATCCCCGGCGTGCAATAGCCGCACTGCAGGCCATGCTCTTCATGGAAGGCCTGTTGCAGCGCGTGCAGCACGCCGCCCTGCTCCAGGCCTTCGATCGTCAGCATGTCGGCATCGTCGCATTGCACCGTCAACACAGTGCAGGACTTGACGGACATGCCGTCCAGATCGACCGTACAGGCACCGCAATGCGTGGTTTCACAACCGATATGCGGGCCGGTGTGCGCCAGCCGCTCGCGCAGCGTATGGATCAGCAGCTCGCGCGGCTCAACCGTCACCTCGACGCCTTTGCCGTTGAGCTTGAATGACACTTTTTGTGTTTTCGCCATTTTTTTGACTCCTGGGTTCTTTTGATTTAGGACTTGGCCCGCGCATGCGCAGCCAGCAGCGCACGCTGCGTCATCTCGCCGCACATGGCGGTCTTGTAGGCCACGTCGCCGCGTAGGTCGGCGGCAGGGTCGCAGATGCTCATGGCCAGGCGTGCCGCCTCGGCGATGCTGGCGCTGTTGATGGCCTTGCCGATCAGATAGTCTTCGGCGGCCTTGGCCTTGAGGGCGGTCGAGCCGACATTGGTCAGCGCAATGGCGGCCTTGGTGACTTTGCCGCCGCTCATCTGCAGCATGACCGCGGTGGCGGCGGTGGCGAAGTCGCCGGTCTTGCGCTTGAGTTTCTGGTACGACCAGCCGCTGCCGGCGGCGGGAACCGGCACGCGGATTTGCGTGAGGATTTCGCCGGGCTCCAGCAGGGTTGAATACATGCCGAGGAAGTAACCGTTGGCCTTGACGACGCGCTCGCCCTTGGGGCCAGTCAAAACGAAGGAGGCATCCAGCGCCAGCATCAAGGCCGGGTGGTCGTTGCCGGGGTCGCCGTGCGAGATGTCGCCGCCTATCGTGCCCTTGTAGCGAATTTGCGGGTCGGCAATCCAGCCCGCGCCTTCGACCAGCAGCGGCATCTTGTCGGCCAGCAGCTTGGAGTGGAGCAGGTCGTGCTCGGTGGTCATCGCGCCGATGTGGATTTCGTTGCCCACCTGGGTGATGCCGCGCAGCGTGGGGATCTTGCCCAGGTCGATCAGATGGCTTGGCTGCGCAAAGCGCAGCTTCATCATCGGCAGCAAGCTGTGGCCGCCGGCCAGCAGCTTGGCATCGTCTCCCAGGCTCGACAGCAAATTGATCGCCTCCGGCACAGTGCGGGGGGCGTGATAGTCAAATTCAGCCGTAATCATTGTCTTTGTCTCCTTGTAGTGGGTCTCATGACCTATCGGTGTGCAACTCTAACGTCCGCTCATCGGACTTTGGCATCTATGCAATCAACTTCATACCTGGATTGGAAAATACTTCATGGTGCATGAACGGCAGTTGGGCTGCACGAACGTCATGTTGAGCCGTTTTTTACAGTGTGCGCCAGAATGTTACATTACGTCACGCCTGCATCGTCATGGTGTTTACCCCAGCATACCCATTAATATAGTAGCGTTTAAAAACCTTGTTGATAAGAATGTAATTTTGAATCAATACTACATCCGTCTATCTTTCTCGGTTATGGCCACCTGAATGCCGCCAACCTCAATGAAGAACGTCCCCCTCCTCCCCACTGGCTGGTCCGCAGCATCGGCTCCGCCGCCGTCACGCTCGCCGTCGTCGCCCTGGGATGCGCAGCCCTGACCTGGGTGCGGCCCCAGCGTGCCGGACTGTTTCCGCCTCACGTCATGCTGTCGTTCGGATTCGGGGGCATGCTGTGCGGAATGTTCATGGGCATGACCTGGGGCATGGTGCTCAGCGTTGCGCTGTGCCTGGTGACGAGCGCCCTGCGCAATGCCCCCATCTTCCGCATTACGGTCGACCCGGGACCGGGTAACGGGCTGCAACACGTCTCGCAGATCCAGATCGACAAGATCCTGTCGGTGTCGCGCGAACGGATCGGCGGCGTGATCGGACGCCTCGACGACGCAACGATGCTCAAGGTCAATCGCTCGCTCGCGGTTTTTACCGGTATCGCATAAATCGGCTTTCCCTCATCGCAGTTCGCGCCATGAACAAATTAAAGGGGCCGTGCACGATATATTTGGCAGGCTGAGACCGGCAGCCTCACCGGATCAGCAGTCCGGCGCCAGTCGGCGCAAGACAAGCATCGTGCAGTCGTCCGCCAGCAGCTTCGAGCCGGTGTGGCTGACGACCTTGTCGTACAGGGAATCCAGCAGCGCGGGCAGCGCGCCCGTCGCGCCACGGCGCAGCAATTCCAGGCAGCCTTCCTCGGAAAACTGGACGCCGGCCTGGTTTTCCGCTTCGATCACGCCGTCGGTATAACACAGCAGCGTTTCCCCGACCGCAAGCTGGCGCTGCATGCTGGCGTAGCGCCTGCCGCTCGCAGCACCGACCAGTATCCCCTTCGGCAGCGGCAGCAGCGCCGCATCGCGACCGGTGCATACCATCGGCGCGCAATGCCCGCCGTTCGAGTAGACCAACGTGCCGCTCTGCACGTCAAGAAAACCGCAGAACAAGGTGACGAAGAGGTTGGTGTCATTGCCGATGCACAGGCGATCGTTGAGTGTTTCAAGAATTTTCTCCGGCTGTAGCGTATCCATGGCCAGTATTCGCAGCAGTCCGATCACCCTGACCATGAACATTGCGGCCGCGATGCCGTGGCCCGAAACGTCACCGATGCAGATGAACAGCGTGCGGCTGTCGACAAAGAATGCGTCGAACAGATCGCCTCCGACTTTCGAGGCAGGTTCCATGAAACCGCACACTTCGATATCCGAGCGCCCCGGAAACAGCGGTCGCTGTAGCGGCAGCATGCTGGCCTGGAGCTGGTGCGCGACTTCCAGTTCCTGTTTGAGATGTTTGAGCTCGAGCCGTTGATGCTGCAGCGTGAGGGCCTTCTCGTTTGAGCGGCGCATGCGCTCGGTCAGGGTGGTCATCAGATTTTCGGCGACACCGCGCAGCTTCATCAGGCGGCCCCAGAACACCTCGCGATCGAGCCGGAGCACGCGCACATCCGCAACCGCAAGCACCAGTGCCGAGATGGGCTTGCCATCGATCGCCGAGAGTTCACCAATGCACTCGCCGGGAAAGATCTCGATGGCGGTGTCCGGGCTCGTGCCTTCCCCCAGTTGGACGATCAGTTTTCCCGAGAGGAGTATGAACACATTGCGGTTGGCCTCCCCCGGGCGGAGCAGTGGCGTACCGGCGGGCAGCAGCAACACCTCGCAATCGACCAGCGCTGCGTCGAGTTCATGCTGATCGGCGTCCCGGAACAGGGTAATCCAGTGAAATGGCGCGTCACGCCGGATGCCGCGCCGCCGTTCCTCGGCGATTGAACTCTTCGTAATCCTGCGATCGGATCCGCGACGGAAATGCGTGGTTCCGGGGCGTTTCATTGCAAGTTCCAGCGCGTGCCGAACGTAAGATGGTTGTGCCCCTCTTCATGGCGATAGTCCAGCCAGTCGGAACAGCGGTGGATCATCACCAGTCCCAGCCCGCCCGGCGCGGCTTCGGCCAGCGTTTTCGGCAATATTGCCTTCGGGACGGACAGGGGATTGAACGCCATACCGGCATCCGATACCGTCACGCTGGCCCGGCTTGAGTCCGGATCAAGCCCGACCTCGAAGCGCAGCCTGACCGGCGCCGAAAGTGCCGTGCTGCCACCATGGGCGATGACGTTCGCTAGCACTTCGTTCAGGCAGAGCACGAGGCGCTCCACCAGCGCCTGCGGCACGTCACGCTGCCGGCAGGTCGCGGCCAGCCATTCCGAGGCGCGCCGCACCTCCGTACCATTAGCGTCGATCATGAGTTCGTCGAAACCTGACGATGCAGACTGCTCGGTCACCACCGGTCAGGCGACAGCTGCCTTTTCGGCATCGGGGACGTTCCTGAAAAGCGGAATCAGTTCGTCGACCCCGGTGGCTTCGAGGCTCATCACGACTGTCGAGTTATCACTGACAACCAGCACCATTTTGCCCCCGCGCTGCTGGACGGCCTTGGCGCTGGTAATCAGGGCGCGTATGCCGATCGACGCGAGAAACTTGAGTGCAGTCAGGTCCACGACCACGCCTTTTTTTGGCGCGGCGGTCAGCTCCTCGAGCTGCGAGGCGACCGAGTCGGTACCCGGTATGTCGAGACGGCCGGAGATGACTATTCTGCGAAGATCCTGGCCGATGTCTTTATAGCTGATGGACATGTTTGTACTTCCCCAATGTTCGAAAACGGCGCGACCGTATGAAAGGATAGGAATTTCAACGCCACTTTTTGGAGTATCCCGAGTTTTTCAGTCATAGTCAACCGTTTGTCAGTCATAGTCAATCCTGGAATTTGTGTCG
>JBCKNM010000015.1:0-27382 GCA_038902775.1 Polaromonas sp. | reverse complement strand
GCATCCAGATGATGCCTATGGTTTTTTGCGCATCGTTACCGCCGTGGCCCAGGCTGTAGGCCCCGGCAGAGACCAGTTGAAGGCGGCGAAACCAGCGGTCAACTTTTGAAGGTGTGGTGCGCCTGCAAACCCGGGCTACCACGACCATCATCATGGAGCCGAGCAAAAACCCGAGTAATGGCGATATAAAAATAAACGCCACGGTTTTCAAGATGCCACCAGAAATTAGCGCGTGCGCTCCAGCCTTGGCAATGACTGCGCCAACAATGCCGCCTATCAGCGCGTGTGATGAACTGCTCGGGATGCCGTAGTACCAGGTCAGCAGGTTCCAGGTGATGGCACCCGTCAGCGCACCGAAAACGACATGGGTATCCACCACACCGGGTTGCACAATGCCTTTGCCCACGGTGGCTGCCACACTCAGGCTAAAGACAAAAATCGCGATCAGGTTAAAAAAGGCGGCAAACACAACCGCCTGGCCCGGCTTGAGCACGCCAGTCGACACCACGGTTGCAATCGAATTCGCGGCATCGTGAAAACCATTCATGAAGTCGAAGGCAATCGCCAGAATCACCAGCATGACCACGATCCAAAGAGCCGTCTGTACGTTTTGCATAAATCAACTACCCGAGATCAGGAGTTCTCGAGGACGATGCCCTCGATCAAATTGGCCACGTCTTCGCACTTGTCGGTGATCATTTCCAGCAGCTCGTACACCGTCTTCAGCTTGATGACCTCGCGCACGTCCGGCTCTTCGCGAAACAGGCGGCTCATGGCTGACCGCATCACGTGGTCCGCATCAGATTCGAGTTTGTCAATTTCTTCGCAGGTCTTCAGCGCGGCCTCTGCGGTAGCCGCTTCGCTGACTTTGCCGATCATGGCCACTGCGTCTTTCAGGCGCTCGCAGCACTTCACGCTCAAATCCGTCAGGCGCACGATGTCGTCATTCATATGCCGCACGTCATACAGCGCCATGGTCTCGGCGGAGTCCTGAATCAGGTCGGCCACGTCGTCCATGGTGTTGATGAGTTTGTGGATCTGCTCGCGGTCAATCGGCGTGATGAAGGTCTTGTGCAGAACACGATTGACTTCACGGGTGACACGGTCTGCAGCATGTTCGGCGTTGTCTACTTCACGGTTGTAGGCCTCACGCTTTTCCACGTCGCTGTAGTTGGCCACCATCTGCGAGAAGGCCCGCGCGGCCTCCACGATGTGGGTGGCATGCTGGTTGAACATCTCGAAAAAATTGCCTTCGCGCGGTAGTAACTTGCCAAACAGCATGGGGAACTCCTGGGAACTAGGCAGAAAAAGACAGAACAACGAACCGACACCATCAAATGTGACATTTTTATGTCGATTTGATGACAGCCGGAAGTTTAACCGTTGAGGCTTTCAGCCAATAGTCTGTTTTAGAAACTGGCCTGTAGCCCCACCTTCAAACTGCGCCCCGGCAGTGGTGATCGACCCGGCACCGTTTGCGTCAGGATGGATGTTGCGCTGTAGGCGAGTTGGTTGCCAGCGTTGTCGAGCCGGGCGTACCACAGCAGCTGGCCGCTACTTGGCGTTGCCGTCTTCATGCGGTAGGTCAGCGTGGCGTTCCAGAGGGTGTGGCCATCGGTTGCGCGTTGCCCGTCTGGCATCCGGGTCTGTCGCGCGGTGCTGTTAAAGCCGATGCGTCCCTGCCACGGGCCTTCAGCCAACACCAGTGTTGCACCCACGCGCGCTGGTGCAATACGCGGCAGCGGCTGGCCTATCGTCAGGTTATCGGCACGCAGCAAATCACCACGTAACTCCAGATCAACCGTGCGCCCTTTGTCAAACAAGCGAATATTGCCATTCGCCTCCAGGCCGCTAAAGCGCGCCCCTACCTGGCGGTAGCTGAACTCCGGCTTGCAACCTGACTCCTCCGGCTGAGTGTCGCAGGCTCCGTCCAAAACATTGCCCTCGGAGTCGCGCGTGCTGCCTGTGCGGTCAAGATAAATATAGTTGTTGAAGCGGCTGATAAAGCCGGTCAGCGCCGCGCGGTCAGCGCCGCTCTTCCACTGCACACCGGCATCCAGACTGGTAGCGCGTTCTTTTTCAAACTGCGCGTTGCCGACTTCATACATGCCCGTCGCAGCATGCGGGCCATTGGCATACAGCTCGTAGTCTTTGGGAGCGCGCTCGCTGTAGCTGAGGTTGGAGGTGAGCTTCCAGGCGGGTGCCAGATTGACCAGCCCGCCCACCGCGTAACTACCCAGATTGAAGTTGCGCTTGCCGACTACAAAGCGGGCCAGCGCCGGGTTGCCGTCAGACCTGACCGCAGCGTTTTCCAGCCTGCCGCCAAAGGTCAGCTTGCCCCAGCTCAGGCCCAGCTCTTCATAGGCAAACAGTGCCTTGTTGGTGCTGCGGGAAAATGGCGCAAAGGCCTCTGCGCCGACTGCTGAAAACTGCGAATTTTCAAGCTGCAAACCGAGCATGCCTTCCAGCGAACCCAATTTGGCATGACGCACTTCAAGGCGCAGCTCATTGCCTTTGCTTCTGAAGGTGGTTTCCGGCACACCCGCATTGAGCTCGACGTGCTGGTAGTCCGAGCTGCTCATTTGCGTTTTGATCGATTCAATCAATCCACTGCCCACACGCACCCGGCCTTCCAGCGCATAGCGCTTTGAACGCATGTCGATCTTCACGTCGTCTTCTACCACCGTGCCGTAAATGCTGGCGTAGTCCGTAACCGATGCGCCGACATAACCACGGTCAAAAAACAGGCTGCCGCCCAGGCTGACACTGCGGGTATCTGCGGCTGAATTACAAATGCGCCGCGCCAAGCCAAGACCACCAGGCCGGGTGCAATTGAGCTCAATCGGCACGCGAGTATCGCCATGGGTACGTGAGCTGGTGTCCAGATGCAGGCCGAAACGGTTGCTGCCCGTGTCCAGCGAAATACCAGCGTTTTTACCTCTATCAGCACTCGACAGACCCGCATCAAGCTTGCCCGTGATACCGCCTTTTTCGTCAAACAGCGCTTCACGCGGTATGCGACTGTCAATCACGTTGACCACACCACCCACAGCGCTACCGCCATACAGCAGCGCACCGGGGCCGCGCAGCACTTCGATGCGCTCAATCGTGAGCGGGTCCATCGGCACAGCGTGGTCAAAGCTTAAACCCGATGCGTCAATGCTGGCACCGCCGTTTTGCAGGATGCGGATACGGTCACCGTCCTGTCCACGAA
Organism: Polaromonas sp.; assembly: GCA_038902775.1. GTDB lineage: Bacteria > Pseudomonadota > Gammaproteobacteria > Burkholderiales > Burkholderiaceae_C > Polaromonas. The sequence goes on along the minus strand of JBCKNM010000015.1, from coordinate 24,168 downwards.
TGATGGGCCTGCTGGCGTTGGGGCCAAAGTAGGTGCTGCTCACGCCCGGTGTGTTGGCAAGCGTCTCACCGAGAGTGGACTCGCGTTTGAGCAGCAGCGCCGTGCCGGCTAGGGCCGACGTAGGTGCAACCAAATCACTGCTGCCCAGTGGGTTGCCCGTGACGGTGACTTCCTTTAGCGTTGGTGCAGGCTCGTTTACATTGGTTTGTGCGTGGGCATGGGGCGAATACAGCATGGCCGTAGCGCCATACCCAAGCACGGCAAGCACAGCTACCCGGACAGGGCTTTGTGAAAAATAAAACATCTAGATGACCTCGTTGACTCGAACAAAACAGGCGGCATACCAGCATCAAGCCGGTACAGCGCAACTTTGAAAGTTCAGCGGGTCAAAGGCGGGCCGCGCGCGTCAAACAGCGCTACCCAGCGGGCGAGTGCTTCGCCCTGAAAGATCGTCACCGCGATAGGCGGCAACACCACCGGCAGCGCCAGTGCCGCTAGCTGTGGTGCGGCACTGCCATGGCTGGCCTGGTCAAACAGTCGGCAATCGTTGTCGCCGTGGTGTGAAGAAAAAAGGTTATCTAGCCAGTTGGCAGAAGGCTCGCAGGCCTCGCCAGCGGATTGCAGCGTGACCTGTACGTTGCTGCCCGCAGCCGTATGTGAATCATAGATAGGCCCATGTGTCACCCCGTGCATGAAGCCCAGCGTTTGCGCCAGCAGCATCACGCAGGCCAGCAGCAGCGGCATCCAAAGCCTAAGAGTTATTGGGGTCAGACACCAATTTCGCTGCGGTGCATCGCACCGCGCCCTCCGGGCGAGCCGTAGGCTCGGCGAATTTGGGCTCTGACCCCAAAAACTCTTTAGCCAGAAGGCGTGCTTGTTTGCGGAATGTGCAGGGTGCTTCAGGTGGGCCATGAGGTGCAAAGTTTAAACCAAGCGACCACACCCGCCACATGGGGCAAAATCAAGCACCGCATCACGACAAAAAGTCGGCACCAGGAAACCAGCATGCCCGCATCACCAACCCCACAAACCCGCCCCAGCCACCTGCGCAGCCACACCTTCCACGGTCTGGCATCCGGCCCGCGCCTGCTGGTGTTGGGCGCGGTGCATGGCAACGAGGTTTGCGGTAGCCACGGCATCACGCAAATCCTGGCGGCCATCGACAGCGGCGCGCTAACCATTGAACGCGGTAGCGTGACGTTTGTGCCCATCACCAACCCACTGGCGCACCAACTCAAGCAACGCATCGGTGACCGCAATTTAAACCGTAACATGGCCCCCAGCGCCATCCCGCAAGACTTTGAAGACCGCATCGCCAACGTACTGTGCCCGCTGCTGGAGGCGCACGATGTGCTGCTCGATTTGCATTCCTTCCACACCGGCGGCGCACCGTTTGTGATGATTGGCCCGCAAGACAACCAGGGCACACTGGAGCCGTTTGCCCATGCCGCCAAAGAAATGCAGCTCGCGCTGCACACCGGCCCCTACCGCATCGTCGAAGGCTGGCTCGACACCTACGCACGCGGTGTGAAGCGCCGGGCGGCGGCCTCCGCTGCGGGCGGTGCACGGACCCAAACGCTGGTCACCAACCCCAACTATGGCGTTGGCAGCACCGAGTACATGCGCTCACGCGGCGGTTACGCCGTCACGCTTGAATGCGGTCAGCACGACGACCTGAAAGGTATTGAGGTTGCGAAACACGCGGTCAAGCAGACGCTGGCGTTGCTCGGCATCACGTCAGCACCACTCACACCCGCAACCGGTGAGCGCGAGATCCTGCGGCTGGTCGACGTAACCGACCGCGAAGATGCACTAGATGCCTTCACCCGCGAATGGCGCAGCTTTGACGCGGTGAAGGCTGGCGATGTGATCGGTGTAAGGCAAGGTGGCGCCGAAGTCAAAGCCCCGGCTGATGGCTTTGTGGTGTTTCCCAACCCTAAAGCCGAAGTCGGCCAAGAGTGGTTTTACTTCGCGCAACGTCGGGTTTGAGCTGAACGGTAGTTTTAGAGTGCTACAACTTTAATAGCAACTCAAGCCTTCACCAGCGCCGCAAACGTCTTGCGGAACTTGGCGACTTTCGGCCCTGCCACCGCCACGCAGTAACCCTGATTGGGGTTGTTCTCGAAGTAGTCTTGGTGATAGGCCTCGGCGGGCCAGTAGTTGGCGAGTGGCAGCACTTCGGTGACGATGGGCTGGCCGAAGGTTTTGTCTTGGCTGACTTCGCGGATGAAATCGTCGATGACCTGCTTTTGCTCTGCACTTGAATAGTAAATACCGCTACGGTACTGCGTACCCGCGTCGTTGCCCTGGCGGTTCAGCGTGGTCGGGTCGTGGATGACGAAGAAGATTTCCAAGATTTCCTTCAGCGTGATACTCGCCGGGTCGTAGACCAGCTTGACGACTTCGTTGCTGCCTGTGCGGCCGCTGCAAACCTCTTCATAGCTGGGCCGCGCGAGCTGGCCGTTGCTGTAGCCGGATTCAACGTCCGTCACGCCACGCACCTTGACGTAAACCGCCTCGGTACACCAGAAGCAGCCGCCGCCCAATGTGACGGTTTGGGTGATGGCTTGAAGTTCATTCATTTTGTGGATTCCTTAAGTGATTAAGTGAGGGCATCGATTCGATTTTCAGTGAACTGTAGGTTGTTATGGGCGCTTCTAGAAATTCAGATTTTAGGGATGAAGTGCAAGGCGCACGGAGCGCAGCAACCGCAATGTACTTCAGGTACATGAGGATTGCGAGCACCGCGCAACGCGGCAATTCGCCCGAAAAATGAATTTATAGAAGTGCCCTTATCAATTCAGTCGTTTCAAGTCAAGCATTCTTTCACCGCCAGACAGACAGACAGCTTGGCCGGCCAAGCCACAGTTAAACTGATTTTTACTTCCGCGCCCGCCAGTGATGGCGGGCGATCCCAGCCCAGCCTTCACATCACTTTGAGATTGTTTCAATCCGCGCCCGCCATCACTGGCGGGCGATCCATTGTCATGATGTATGTCTTTAGTTTGTGTTGATGTTTCAATCCGCGCCCGCCATCACTGGCGGGCGATCCACCGATACGCGCTATGGCGGGTGTGGATTGGTGGCGTTTCAATCCGCGCCCGCCATCACTGGCGGGCGATCCATTTTGTTGCTCTCATACTTTGCTCCTTGGTTATGTTTCAATCCGCGCCCGCCATCACTGGCGGGCGATCCCGCAACCATTGCGGCGGAAGTGGCTTTTTGAACATCGTTTCAATCCGCGCCCGCCATCACTGGCGGGCGATCCCGGTCAGACTGATGGGCGAGGTTTGGAAAGGATAGTTTCAATCCGCGCCCGCCATCACTGGCGGGCGATCCCCGCTGCCCATTTCAAACACAATGCACGCGCGAAATGTTTCAATCCGCGCCCGCCATCACTGGCGGGCGATCCTTGGCGCTCGTGATAAGGTTCCACTGATAATAGTGTTTCAATCCGCGCCCGCCATCACTGGCGGGCGATCCAGGTTAACGCCAAGGACGGTGCAAGCGCGTTGGGCGTTTCAATCCGCGCCCGCCATCACTGGCGGGCGATCCTCAGCATGCTTGGGCACTTGGTTTGTGGATTGTTGTTTCAATCCGCGCCCGCCATCACTGGCGGGCGATCCAGGCGTGTAATCCTGCAAGCTGTTCAATACGTGAAGTTTCAATCCGCGCCCGCCATCACTGGCGGGCGATCCCCTGCACTGGCGCGATCGGCGTGCCGTCATAGCGGAGTTTCAATCCGCGCCCGCCATCACTGGCGGGCGATCCGTCAAAAACTGACCCCTTCACATACATACCACGGTTTCAATCCGCGCCCGCCATCACTGGCGGGCGATCCCTGGGCTACGCTGACAGCATGGCCGATGCAAAGGCGTTTCAATCCGCGCCCGCCATCACTGGCGGGCGATCCAAAACCTACAACTCATGGGCTGGGATGATGGATAGTTTCAATCCGCGCCCGCCATCACTGGCGGGCGATCCAATCGACTGACTGGGGCCACCTCCCGACAGCAAAGGTTTCAATCCGCGCCCGCCATCACTGGCGGGCGATCCAGCGCAAAAAAGCGCCACCAGCCAACACCTAAGGTGTTTCAATCCGCGCCCGCCATCACTGGCGGGCGATCCTACTTGGCTTTTGGCGCGTCCCTCTCGAATGCAGAGGTTTCAATCCGCGCCCGCCATCACTGGCGGGCGATCCATGGCTTCGATTGTTTTCATTGTTTATCTCCTTGAGTTTCAATCCGCGCCCGCCATCACTGGCGGGCGATCCCACTTGCAACCGCAGCAGCAGTGTCAGACTTGGTGTTTCAATCCGCGCCCGCCATCACTGGCGGGCGATCCCACCCAACCATCAGCTCTAGCGCCAATTGGCCCGTTTCAATCCGCGCCCGCCATCACTGGCGGGCGATCCCCGGTTCACATCCATTCACGACACGCAGACCCAGGCTGTTTCAATCCGCGCCCGCCATCACTGGCGGGCGATCCTGGCGTAATCTGGACAGAACCAATGGGGGTAGTATGTTTCAATCCGCGCCCGCCATCACTGGCGGGCGATCCGTTGGCCACGCCCGTCTCATGGCGGGCGCCGGTACGTTTCAATCCGCGCCCGCCATCACTGGCGGGCGATCCACTGCCTGATGCACCCAGGACAATTCCCTGTGCATGTTTCAATCCGCGCCCGCCATCACTGGCGGGCGATCCGCAAGGGTGGGCGGAGCATTCTGACATTCACCCCGGTTTCAATCCGCGCCCGCCATCACTGGCGGGCGATCCGGCTGATGGCGGTGTGTTCAAGTGGAATTTTCCGGGTTTCAATCCGCGCCCGCCATCACTGGCGGGCGATCCTGGGCTACGCTGACAGCATGGCCGATGCAAAAGCGTTTCAATCCGCGCCCGCCATCACTGGCGGGCGATCCAGACTTGGCGTACCGTGTCTGAGGCTGACAACATGTTTCAATCCGCGCCCGCCATCACTGGCGGGCGATCCATCATGTGCGGCCGTTCCGAGCTCCGGATGGCAGTTTCAATCCGCGCCCGCCATCACTGGCGGGCGATCCTGGCACAAGCGGTATCTTGACAGATGCCTAGAGGCGTTTCAATCCGCGCCCGCCATCACTGGCGGGCGATCCAAGGTGGATGCGGTGATTACTGATCCGCCGTATGGTTTCAATCCGCGCCCGCCATCACTGGCGGGCGATCCCGCTCTACACCGCACCACCAAGCGCTGCCATAGCTTTGTTTCAATCCGCGCCCGCCATCACTGGCGGGCGATCCAGATTGGTCATTGGATAAGACCTCCACGTAGGATGTTTCAATCCGCGCCCGCCATCACTGGCGGGCGATCCGTAGCTTGCGGTTCGGTTTGCCTGCGTTACGCCAGTTTCAATCCGCGCCCGCCATCACTGGCGGGCGATCCGCTTCGCGGCCAACATAGTGCAAATAAACACTTTTTTTGCGTCTGAGCGCGAACCTCTGCGTAACCCTGTTTGGGACAAGACAGATTTGCATACTGAAAAGAAAAAGTTTATTTGAATCAATGGCTTGCTCAGCGCGCGAACCCTAGAGCACAAATGCCATCACTTCGGGTTCGCGGGTCTGACTTTATCACAGCCAAACGTCAGTCACAACACCAGCGGGCCATCAAAATCCACGGCTTTGAAGCTGCCGTGTTCACGTACTTCAAAGCCGCGGGTCTCGGGCATTCGGTACAGACGCAGGCAATCGAGTTGCGGATCGATTTCATCCAACAGCTTGCGTTCCAGCGACTCAAACTGCGCCACATCCAACTGGCATTCAAACACCGACTTCTGCACCCTTTGCCCGATGCCTTCACAGGCACGCGCCACACGACGCAGACGGCGGCGACCAGCCTTGGTTTCGGTGTTCACGTCGTAGCAAACCAGCACCAGCATGGCAGCCCCCTACTTCGGCACAAAGGCACATAGGGCGACGCATCTTCGCGAACAGCCCGTGCCAGCAAGCGCGCCTGCACCAGCGGCACCAAGCCCAGAGGGACTGTTTGCGCGAGCAACGAGTGAGTCAGCTCTTCGCGTTTTCTCTCTTGATAAGCCACCACAACAATTTTTCGTGCATCCGGCTCCAGCGACACGCCTCCGCCTTCACGCAAAACAAAATCGTCGGCAACAACTTGCCCCCGATTAATCAAGCTCAGCGCCAGACGATCCGCCCAAGGACGAAACTCTTCCATCAAGTCCAGTGCCAACGCGGCGCGGCCTGGCCGCAAGGCATGCAAAAACCCGACTTGCGGATCAAGCCCTGCCGCCTCCAGTGCCGAGCGGCAATCGTTCATCCACATGGCGTAGAGAAAGGACAGCAGGGCATTGAAACGATCACGCGGTGGGCGGCGGCTGCGGCCGTCCATCCGGAATGATTCACGCTGATCGACGCGCACCAGCAGATTAAGCCCGCTGAAATATTGGCGTGCGGCTTCGCCTTCTATGCCGCGCAAGGTATCCAGATTTTCAACACCAGGCAAAGCCCGCAAACTTGCCGCCAGATCGTCGGCGCGCCGGGTGAGTAGCTTGGCCTCTTCTTCCACCTTGGCCTCGCGTGCCCCGCGTTGCAATACCTGGCGCGTGTTTTTGATCTTGCCCGCCACACAGGCACGCGCCATGTCGAGCGTAAACGCCGGATTTGCAACACGCTGAAACTGTGCCTGACGCAGCAGCACATTGCCCGAAACAGCTCCCTCCAGCCGCGCCTTAAAACGCCCGTTACTGTCCAGTAACACCAGGGCAATGCTCTCATCTGCCAGCCTATGCATCAACGGTGCAGACAAATTGATATGTCCAAAACACACCACGGCGCAAAGGTGGTGCAGCGGTACGCGCAACTTGGTTTCGCGCTCGACCTCAACGCGCAGCGTGTCGTTGTCAAGCCGGAGATAGCTGTCTTCGGTGGTGACGTAAAGGGTGTTGAGCAATTGCATGACGATCTAATAAATCACCGCTTGCGCCAGTACCCTGGCCGCCTCTTTTGATGCGCAACCGCAAATATGCGGATGACGTCGCCCTCAACACGGTAGTACAGGGTGTAAGGAAACACCCGCAAAGGCATGCGGCGAATGTTGTTCGCGTTAGGCGTGCCTGACAAGGGGTGTTGCATAAGCAAAGCCAGCCGGGCGTCGATGTCGCGATTCAGCGCCTCGGCCTGGCGCTGGCCTGCTTCTTTCAAATACCAAGCAACGGCTTCGCGAAGCTCTTCATAGGATGCGGGCTCGTAAATAACCCTCACGGTCTGGCGTGGTTATCAATCATCGCGCGCAATTCCGCCAGAACCTGCTCATAAGGGATGCCCTGGGTCCGACCAGACTCGAAATCTGCCACCCGGTGGGTGACCTCTTCGTCCCAGGCAGCAGCCACGGCTTCAGGCGAGTCATCCATCATGCCTTCCAGACTATCTAGTAGCCTGGTCACCAAGGCGCTACGCTCACCCACAGGCAGTGCTAGCGCTTGCGCCTCAATATCCTTGAATTCAACAGCCATGGCGTTCCCTTTCAGACAAGATTGATGTTTTGAATGCTAGCAGCCTAGCAGCAGTTAAGCCAGCACTGAACACGGACGCCAACATCATGCATCCGGATTAAAAAGAGCCGCCCGCGCAGCCTGAATATTGGCACTGGCGGCTTCGGGCTGACAACGCTCACGTAGCGAGCATGCCTTGCATTTTCTTGGCTGCTCGCTCGCTGGCAAGGGAGCAGGCAACTGGGCCGAGACAAACATCTGGCGAATGGCTTGGGCGGTTTGCGCCACGGCAGAGCGCAGCTCTTCGGTTATGGGCACCACGCGCCGCCGCTTGGAAGTGGCGTAATAAAGCGCGCCTTCATTCACCGCACGCCCCGTCATCGCCTCCAGACACACAGCCTGTGCGGCCAGTTGAATATCGTCACAGGCAGCAATGTCCGCGGCCTTGTTCCGGCTACCGTGCTTGTATTCCACCGGATAGGGCGTACCGTCCGGCAAAAATTCCACCACGTCAGCCTTGCCGATTAGTCCCAGAGCGTCATGCCACAAGGGCAAGGCTCGCTCCACACGTACACCCTTGGCCGTTTCCACGCCCGGCTTGTCCACCCGGGCATGCACCGCCTGCCCGCGCAAGGTGTGCACGTTGTCGTCAAACACCTGCTCCAGATGAATCAACCCGCACTGGCGGGGGCAGTAGTGCCAGTGCTGCAGGGCTGAGAGGGGAACGGGGTCAAGCTCAACCACAAGCGACTCGATACGTGAACACGTTACGCCTTTTTCGGTGCCTTGATGGCCTTGACTGCCTTGGGAGAAGCGGGTGGCAGGTAATTGGCACCAGTTACCACCGACTTGCCGGTCTGGCTTTCAAGTTGGTTGCGGGCTTGTGCGGCAATGCGGCCGCCAGCCTTGGCTGCGACCTTGTTTTGAGGCATGCCGGTGGCATCCACATTCTCGGCAATCTGCCGGGTGGACAACTCAGCCAGGGCCGTGAAAATGAGCTCGGCCTCGCTCATGTGGTCGCGCAGGTTGTGGCTTTGCAGGCCCTTCATGTCCATGTGCTGCGTCACGCTCACGCCGGACCATTCCTGATGGATGATGTTGGTCAGAATGGCAAACTCAGTGCCTTGTCGGATGTCGTGCTCGCTCCAGTAGTCGGTGAGCTTGTTGCGGGTTTCCTGCCCGGTCATGCGCTGGGAAATCCACTTGTCGCTGCGCCCGTGTTGCTGCCAGGTCTGGCGCGCCCGGTCGAGCGACAGGGCTGGGTCGGCCAGCTCCTGCATGCGCTCGTAACCCACCTTGGCCAGCCAGAGTTTGATCGGCTCGGCCTTGGGGCTGGGGACGGACTGCACCAGGCGCAGCAGGGTTGCAGCTTCGGCGCAATCTGTCTCGCGCTTCTTTCCATCCGGCGAGGTCAATTTCAACTGTACGATTTTCTCGTACGGTTGCTCAGAGCCTGCTTCCTGGGCGAGTTTGCGTTTGAGATCAGACCAGTAGCGTCTGGCGTTATTGCTGTCAGTCAGCACCTGCACCACGTCAACCACCGAAAACCACCAGGTGTCGGTTTCTTGGTCGTACACGCGACGGATGGTTTGACCGTCAAACTCGGTGGGCAGGATTTTCATGGTTGGCGATCTCCAATACATTCTGGTTCAGCATCTTCTGATCAGGGTTACACCCGTTTCAGGCTGAACTGACTGCCCGACCGCCAGGCTTTGACCATCAAATAAAACTGAATACGCATCGAAGCTGCGCGCGACGGCGCCCGCTTCTTTGGGTTTGACTTGCAGGCGGTCAAACAGCGCATAGGCACGGGCGTTGCCCAACTCGCTGTCGTGCTTGAAGACGTATAGCCCGCGTGTGGACATTTCGCCGCGTGCGGCAGAGCGGTCATGCTCAAACATTTGTTCGAGGGCTTGGAACACCAACTCAAGATCGTCATCGCCAAAACCGGTTTGCTTGGCGAGGAAGGACGAAACGAAGCCATGGGCAACATAGACGCCATAGGGCACGGTGTGCTTGCGGCCCATGGTGCGTTCCTTTTCCAGGTCTTTCTCATTGGTTACGGCCATTCGAGTGATGGAATGCTCCAACGCAACGATAGGTTCAACTGATCGGGCAAAAGTCAACTGAACGGGTCCGCGAACTTGACCAGCGGTCTTTTTCAGCTTGCTTTCAGAGTCCGCATCACCAGTGCTCATGACTGCACCAAAAGTACGCACGTCGAAAAAATTTTTGCACATCCAGTCACGCGCAATATCTTCATAGTGACGCGCAGGTTTGGAATTATTTTTCTTGTCTTTTTGCCACGCTTTCCACGCCTCCATTGCCGCTTGAACCTCTGCGCTTTTCTCGTATGCTCGCTCAATCTGTTGATTGAGCACTGCCTTTTCTTTGATGAAAATATCGAAGCATGGTTGCTCGCCTTTGACCAAGCTCACAAAGTTGCGTACCTTGCGTTTGAGTGACACGTCGGTGACCAGGCCATGGCCTGATTCGGCATCGAGACGCGGCATGTTGCCCGCGTCGGGGTCGCCGTTGGGATTGCCGTCTTTCACGTCAAAAATCAAAATAAAATCGTAGCGGTTAGTGAGGTTCATGATCAGTTTCCTTCGTTGGTGGATGTTGAGTCGTCAGGTTTTTTGGTGAAAAAGTCTTGCCGCTGGTGGTAGTAGCCCAACGCAAAGCGGCCTTGATCTGGCAACGGTAGGTGTTTGGGAAAGTCATTGACTGGACCTAACACCTCCCCCAACAGCTTTTCAAACCAAACCACTTGCGCGGTGGACAACTTTTTAAGATGTGCGTTTTTCAGACGCAGCAACGTGGTGAAGACGGCAACGGGCGTGCTGGAAGCTGCTCCGTAATAGCGATCCCTGATAGTTGCATTCAACTTTCCAGGTCCTCCTGCGGAGGTCTCTTGTATCCGCTCCAAAACGGAAAATAGTCTGCCCAGGCGATAAGCCGGGTTGGTGTTGCTGAGATCAAGCATGGGCAAAAACTCCTTTTCGGTTGGCTGGTTTGGCAATGAGACAGATGAACGACGAAGCTGGCGATTGAGGCAGGCTTTGATGGCACAACCCCGCAGATAGTTGACGTTTTGCTCGGCCCGGCAGCGGCCCACGGCGGCGTTTAGCCACAAGCTGGGGTAAGGCACATCCGGTCCGGCAAAAACGGCATCAACGATGGCTCCACCAAGATTCGGTGGCACTCTGTCGATATCACCATCGGGCTGGGTACGGGTTGACAAGCACACGGCTTGAAGCAGTCTTTTGAGACTGGGGTATTGCGGATCGTTCGGACCACGCACCAACTCCAGGTCTTTGAAGTACTGCAGGATGCGATCACTCAACTCATGCAGCGGCAGGCAGTGATAGAAGCGAATGCTGATACGTGCCGCGTTCGGCGCAAGGCCCAGCATGTGAAAGCGGGTCTGACCTTCAGGCCCGGCCAGCTTGCCGCTTTGCATGGCAGCGAACAAAGCTTTTACGGCGCGTGCGCCACGGTCCAGATCATCCTTTGGCGGCTCGCCAAAAATATTAGGGACAGCAGTTTCAAACTCTGAGGCTTTTTCAGCCCAGAACACGGTAGTTGCATCACCGACCTGAATCCGTTGTGGGGAATCTCTACGCAACAAATGATTCAATGCCGTCGCATACGAAAAAGCGGCTGGTTTGCCAATGGGAAAGATATATCCCTGATCTTTTCCGTAGGAAGAATAGGCTTGTGCTACCTTGGTGTTTGCTGCAGCTAGAGGGGAGGGTTTAGAGCACACACCATATATCTTCGGGTGAAGACGTGCAATCTCTTCTACCTTCCCGGTTACAAGACAAACACCTGAGCGGACTGCACCGTCCCCCGCATCGTCCGCAGGTTCACCACCTTGGCTAACGTAGACCTGAAGCCAGGGTTCGTGAATAACCGGCTCGACGGCATCCACAAGTCGAAAGGTCAAATTTGCACCAGCGATCTTGATCATCTCAGAACCATCAGGTCTCGCAAATACCTTTTTGTGCTCGTTCTTTTTGTAGAACTGAGAAATCGCCGCAAGACCTGGTGATTCGGGGTAGGCCGCAGCTAACAATTCCACGCGTGCTACGAAAGCCCCCAGTTGCTTCGCGGCCTTCTCTATCGAATCGGTCGGGTCAATCTCCCCATTCGGCTTGCGCTTCGGTTCACCCAGTACAAAACCATAGTGATCCCAAAGAAGGTTTGGCTGAGCCCAAGCGTTCGTACCGGCTCGAATCTCAGATTGGGGAACCAAGACTGGACTGCCCCGCAGATGGTCCTTATCCGCCCGAGAGGTGACGCTGACCACAATTCCGCTATGGTCAAGCACAACAAAAAATGGAATCGCTTTGATCTCCCAACCTTGGGGGGATAAGTTTGCTCGTGCACAGTAGTCGTTGAGTGCCTGGAGAATCATCCTCGTGCCTCCTCAAAGGGCGGCACTTCAATCACGCCTGCTACCATCTTTGCGTTGAAAAATCGGGGTTGTGGATCGGAAGGATGAGTGAAGTCAAGGTCGTGCAGCATCCAGCCCAGTTCGCGGGTTTCGGCAATTGGAGCGGTGGTCGGCAGCGCGCTCAGGTCGACCAAACGAAAGTCGGCCGAAAATTCCCGGCACCCCAGGTAAGGCTGATTCACGCATTGCCCTTTGCTGGCGCGGCGGGTGAACATCTCGGTGTACTTCATCAAAGGCTCGATCGGTCGTCCCGGCATCAACGACAAATCAGCGTGGATGCGGTAAGCCACATCGCGCAAGAAGTAGCCGGCGCGTTGCTGGCGCTCGTCCTCAATGTAGAGCCCCAGCGTGCCGCTGCCCGCCGCCATCGCCTGCTGCACATTGCGCGTGGAAACCACGGCACTGACCTCATTGCGCCGCAGGTTGATCCAGCGCAGCGGCTTGAGCACCTCGATGCGATGCACCCGCCATCGGATGGCGGGCTTCCAGAGAATGGCCTCAAAAATGGCGCGCGCGCTTGAGGGCGTCATCACGTCATACGAGACGCGCTCAACCTTCATTTCCGGGCGGGTAAAACAGGCGAAGGGGCCAGAGACTTCAAGACAAAAATTGCTCATAGAGTCCATTCAGGGTACGAATCCACCCGGGTTGTATAAATCATCATCAGGTTTCAAACCCAAGTTTTGATCGTAGAGGTTATCGACTTGCTTTTGTACATAGAGTCCGGGCATGGGTAGCGTCAAGCTGCCTTGTTCCAGCATTCTGTCCGCGACACGCTTATGAATGCTCACCGTGTAGCGTTGCAGTTTCCGCATCAGCCAACGCTCCGGGCCTTTGGTGGTCAGGGTGGCCAACAGCTTGTCCATCTCGTCACGATGCGCCTCGTAACGAACGACCACGGTAGCGCTGTCCTGGTCATCAATCAGGCGAAACGCATCGGCGGCGGAGCGGAACTGCACGCCCAGCGTTTCAGGCGCCACCTTGAGCAATGCGCAAACGCCTTTGTGATCCAGATCAACCGAGTGATAGAACTGTTGAAAGTAGGTGGCAAACAAGGCGCGGACCAAGGGGTCAGCGGGCTTGTCATGCAAGGTTGTAATGCAAGCCTCAACACCTTTAGCCAAGTGTCCTCTGGGAGGACGCTCGGGCGGCACGAAGACCACCACACGCCCCAAGCCGTCCAGCTGCCCTTCCCGATTACAGCGCCCTGCCGCCTGCGCGATGGAGTCCAGCCCGGCTAGGGCGCGGTACACCACCGGAAAATCAATATCCACCCCGGCCTCGACCAATTGGGTACTTATGACACGCAGCGGCTGCAAGTCTTGCCCCGCACGCTTGGCTTCAAGCCTTGCCTTAATTTGCTTGATCACGTCTTTGCGGTGCGCGCCGCACATAAGTGCTGACAAATGCAGGGTGCCGGGCGGTAACAAGCGATGCAGCTCCCGTGCAGCCTTACGAGTGCCGACGATGGCCAGTACGCAGTCCTCGGTGGCCAGTTGCGTGGCAATGTCTGCCCAAGGCGTTGGCGTTTGCCAGTCGGCTGGAAGTTCGACCTTCACGCGCTTGAGTGCATCAAACAGTGCATCGGGGTTGTCGATGATTTCACGTACCTGATCTAAGCCGCGCAAATTATTGCTGGCGTCAAAATAATTCATCGTATTGAGCGCGGGCTGGGTAGCGGTACACAGCACCACCGTGACGCCGTAATGCTTCACCAGCAAATTCAGTACATCCAGAATCGGCTGCAAGAATTCTGGCGGTAGTTGCTGCGCTTCGTCCAACACGATGACGCTACCCACCAGGTTATGCAGCTTGCGGCAGCGCGAGGTTTTGGCGGCAAACAGGGACTCGAACAACTGGACATTGGTGGTGACGATCAGCGGTGCGTCCCAGTTTTCGCAGGCCAGTCGGCTGCGGGCGGTTTCGTCCTTTGCTGGCGCATCGGCCTGGCTGTGATGCTCGATCAAGACCTCATCGCCCAGCGCTTTAAACACATCCTTGCGAAACACGTCCGCCGTCTGTTCGATGATGCTGGTGTAGGGAATGGCGTAGATGACACGGCTTTTGCCGTGCGTCAAGGCGTGTTGCAGCGCAAAGGCCAGACTCGACAAGGTCTTGCCGCCACCGGTCGGAACGGTCAGGGAAAAGAAGCCTGGAGGCAATGCGGCCTTGTCGCGGCACTGGCGCAGCACGTCGGCGCGCAAGGTATTGACGGGTGTGGCGCTGGCGTTTTCTGTCTTGGCCGTCATGGAATCATCAAACGCCGTTTGCATCTGGGCCAGCGTCGGAAAGCCTTCGCACCGGGTCGGTTTTCCGGCATCAAAATGCGCCTCGGTGTCCAGAAAATCCGCATCGACCAGACACGAAAACAGCAGGCGAACCCACAACGCGAAGCCGGCTGGGCCACCGGGAATCCTGCGCAGATCAGGCACAAAATCACCAAGGCTGAGAATGCTGGTTGGTGGAAGTGCTGCCCGGGCTTCTTGCAGTTCGGTCTGGCAATCATCTTCCTGCAGCCGTTCGTTCAACCCGCCGTTCCAGTCGTACAAGCCAGCATGGTGGCTGGCGATGAGGTAAGCCAGCACACGGGCTGCCAATTTGCCATCCTTTCCGTGGGTTTCCTCAAGCTTGTGAATGGCCCACATAGCGCCTGCGGCGGAGTGCGTTTTTTCGCGTCCTCCAACTTTGCCTTCAATATGGGCATCCGGGTTATCCCCCAAACGCACATAGCGCTGAAACCCGGCTCTGTACTTGCCCAGGTCATGCCACAAACCGGCCAGGTAAGCCCAGCGTTGGGTGGCAGGGGCAGACTCAAACGTCTGCGAAAAATCAGCGGCCATGGCGGCAACAGCAAGCAGATGATCGGCCAATAAATGCCCGCCCGAGTGGGCCAGTGGCGCGGTGTGTGACATGTTTGTCGTAGGTGAGGAGATTGGCGACGGCATTTTGAGTACAGCTTAGTGCTATGGAGGCCCACCAGATGACCCTGCCACCCTCACCCCAATAAATATTTCCCCGCCATCGCCGTCACCTGTTCCGCAACCTGTTTTCTCAGGCCAGGTGGCCCCAGCACCTCGCAGTGCTCGCCGTGTTTGAGGATGTCCATGATGAGTTCGCGATGGTCGGCGTAGGGGATGCGCAGCAGGTAGCTGCCGTCACCTTGCCATTCGCCCTTTTGCTCTGGATGCCACTGCTCGTAGGCAACCCAGCGGGCGCGCTCGGGGGTGAATAGCAGCCGCGCCCACAGGATGCGGCGGCCAGAAAACAGGCCGTAGCTGGGCGCAAAAAGAGCGTGCAGTTTGGCGTCCGACACTTCCTTTGCGGTGCTGTCCAGCAGATGTGCCTCGCGCATGGCATCCAGGGCAAAGCTTCGCAAGCCATTGCGCAGATGGCACCATGCATCCAGGTACCAATTGCCACGGTAATGCACTAGGCGCAGCGGTGACACTTCGCGCTCGGTGGCCTGGCCGCTGCCGCGCGCCAGGTAGCTCAGCGCCAGGCGCTTGCGTTGCACCAGGGCGCTGCCGACGCGCTGAAAATGGGTGGGCTGCACAGCACGCTGGGCCAGGCCGATGATGCGCACGCGGCGGCGCAGTTGGTCGGCATCATGGTCTGCAGCGTCTTCGAGCAAGGTATTCAAGCGCGCCATCAACGGCGCTACATGGGGTGTCAGCACACCGCCTGCGTCCAGGTTGGACAGCAGGTGCTGCATGGTCAGAAGCGCATGAATTTCGGCGGACGAAAACCACAGGCCGGGAAGCTGGTGTGGGCGCCCGGAATTTTGACCCCCCTCGGCCATTCGGTAGCTGCCCGTCGCCCGGTCCCACTCGATGGGCGCGTGCAGGCGGGTGCGCATATAGGCCAGATCGCGTATGAGCGTGGAGCGCGAGACTTCCAGCTCGGCTTGCAGCGCGGCAAAGCTGACGGCTTTGCGCTGGCGCAACAGCTCTTCGATTTTGTAGAAGCGCTCGGTCCGATCCATGTAGCCCCTAAATCCGTGTGACTGAATTTTTGTCGATCCAGTGTATAGCCTCGCTCGCTTTCGATTTCAGCGCTCATAACAGCGCTCATAACCATAACCATTACAATTTATTTTAAGCTTGAAGCCTCTAACCTTACCAATTTACCAATGAATACCGTCACCATGAAAACCAACGTCAAAGCCAAATTCAAATGGGAAGACCCGTTCATGCTGGCCGACCAGCTGACAGACGACGAGCGCGCCATTGTTGATGCGGCGCATGCGTTTTGCCAGGACAAGCTGCAAACCCGCGTGCTGATGGCCGCACGGCATGAAAAATTTGACCGCGAGATCATGAATGAAGCCGGTGCCATGGGCTTTTTGGGCGCAACGATTCAAGGCTACGGCTGCGCTGGCCTGAGCTACGTCGCCTACGGCTTGATAGCGCGCGAAATCGAGCGCGTTGACAGCGGCTACCGCAGCGCCATCAGCGTGCAGTCGTCGCTGGTCATGCACCCGATCAATGCCTACGGCAGCGAGGCGCAGCGTGAAAAATACCTACCCAAACTTGCGACGGGGCAATGGGTCGGCTGCTTCGGCCTGACCGAGCCCAACCACGGCAGCGACCCGGGCAGCATGTTGACACGCGCCAAGCCTGTTAACTCTGACGGTACGGGTGGCTTCATCGTCAAGGGTGCCAAGACATGGATCACCAACAGCCCGATTGCCGACGTATTCGTCGTCTGGGCCAAGCTGCAAGACCCGGACGGAAAAGTCGGTGGCCAGGAGTCGATTCGCGGCTTCATTCTTGAAAAAGGCATGCAGGGTTTAACGGCCCCCAAGATCGAAGGCAAGATGAGCCTGCGTGCCAGCGTCACAGGCGAGATCGTGATGGACGATGTGTTTGTGCCCGAAGCCAATTTGCTGCCCAACGTCAGCGGCCTGAAGGGCCCGTTCGGCTGCCTGAACAAGGCACGCTACGGCATCGCCTGGGGCGCGCTCGGTGCGGCTGAAGACTGCTGGCACCGCGCCCGCCAGTACACCATGGACCGCGTGCAGTTTGGCCGCCCGCTGGCGCAAACCCAGCTGATTCAAAAGAAACTGGCCGACATGCAAACCGAAATCGCGCTCGGCCTGCAAGGCTGCCTGCGCGTAGGCCGCCTGATGGACGAAGGCAAGGATGCGCCCGAGATGGTCTCGCTCATCAAGCGCAACAGCTGCGGCAAGGCGCTGGACATTGCTCGTATGGCGCGCGACATGCACGGCGGCAACGGCATCCATGATGAGTACCACGTCATCCGCCACATGATGAATTTAGAGACCGTCAACACCTACGAAGGCACGCACGACATTCATGCGCTGATTTTGGGTCGGGCGCAGACGGGTTTGCAGGCTTTTTATTGATTTTTTTTAGGGCTGTAGCCCAAGCGGCGTGTCGAAACACACGCGGTTGACGCAACAAATGGGAAAAGCTACATTACTAACCATTCAAAAATGAAACGCTGGATCAAATGGGTCATCGCCCTTGTTCTTCTGCTGCTGCTGGCCACGGCCGTGCTGGGCGCGCTGTCGGCGCGTAAAAACCAGCAACAGGCGCTGGCCGCAGCCGGTGCGGCCAAGGCGCAAACGCTGGTGGAACTGGCTGCCACCGATGTGATGCAGGCCAAAACACTTGAACTGAGCCAGGGCCTGCCGGTATCGGGCTCGCTCAAGGCCGTCAACTCGGCTTTTCTCAAGACGCGGGTGGCCGGCGAACTGCAGGGCCTGAGCGTGCGCGAAGGCGACTTCGTGAAGGCCGGGCAGGTGCTGGCGCGCATCGACGCCAGCGAATACCAGGCACGCATGCGGCAAGCGCAGCAACAGGCCGACTCGGCCAGGGCGCAGATCGACATCGTGCAGCGCCAGTACGACAACAACCAGGCGCTGGTCAACCAGGGCTTTATCTCCAAAACCGCGCTCGACGCCTCGCTGGCCAACCTCAACGTCGCGAAAGCCAACCACCAGGCGGCGCTGGCGGCTGCCGATGTCGCGAAAAAATCACTCGACGACACAGTGCTGCGTGCGCCGCTGTCAGGCCAGGTGGCGCAGCGGCTGGTGCAGCCGGGCGAGCGCGTCGGCGTGGACGTCAAGGTGCTAGAAATTGTGGACCTGAGCCGGCTCGAACTCGAAGCCAGCCTGGGCGCGGCCGACGCACTGGCGGTGCGGCCGGGCCAGCGCGCTACGTTGCAGATTGAAGGCAGCACGCAAACCGTCACCGCCACGGTGGCACGCATCAACCCCAGCACGCAAGGCGGCAGCCGCAGCGTGCTGGCCTACCTGAGCATCAACAACACCTCCGCGGCCAACAGCACCGCCCAGCCCTCGGGCCTGCGGCAAGGCCTGTTTGCGCGTGGCACGCTGGGCACCACGCGTATTTCAGCGCTGGCCGTCCCGCTCAGCGCGGTGCGCACCGACAAGCCCTCGCCTTATGTGCAACTGGTTGAAAACGGGCAGGTAGCGCACAAGCCGGTGGAACTGGGCGCACGCGGCAACAGCGTCACAGGCACGGGCGGTGAGACCATGGTGGCTGTCAAGGGACTGACGGAAAACGCAGTGGTCATTGCCGGCGCAGTGGGCGCGCTGCGCGAAGGCACGGCCGTGAAGTTCACGCAGGCCCCGGGCTGGGCTCAGGCGCCTTCCGCACCAGCCGCCGCAACCGCCGCAACCGCCAAATCAGCGCCCTAAACCGGTATGTGGTTCACCCAGGTCAGCCTGAAAAATCCGGTCTTCGCGACCATGGTCATGCTGGCCATCGTGGTGCTGGGCCTGTTTTCCTACCAGCGCCTGCAGGTGGATCAGTTTCCGAACATTGATCTTCCGGTGGTGGTGATCACGACCGAATACCCCGGCGCCTCGCCTGAAATCGTCGAAAGCGAAGTCACCAAGAAGATCGAGGAAGGCGTCAACTCGATTGCCGGCATCAAGGCACTCACCTCGCGCAGCTACGAAGGCCAGTCGGTCGTCATCATCGAGTTCCAGTTGCAGATCGACGGCCGCAAGGCGGCTGAAGACGTGCGCGAGAAGATCGCCTCGCTGCGCCCCCTGCTGCGTGACGAGGTCAAGGAGCCGCGTGTGTTGCGCTTCGACCCTGCGAACCGCGCCATCTGGTCGGTGGCCGTTCTGCCGGCCCCCCAGGGCACGGCGGCCATCCCTTCGGCGGTGGAGCTGACCAACTGGGCCGACCAGGTGCTGAAGAAGCGGCTTCAAAACGTGCGCGGCGTCGGCTCGGTCAGTCTGGTGGGCGGCAGCAAGCGTGAAATCAACATCTACCTCAATCCGCAGGCCATGGAAGCGCTGGGCATCACGGCCGACCAGGTGGCGAGCGCCGTGCGCAATGAAAACCAGGACCTGCCGGTCGGCGCCATCCGCTCGCTGGCGCAGGAGCGCGTCGTGAAAATCGATGCGCGCATGAAGCGGCCGGAAGATTTCGGCAAGATCATCACCGCACGCAAGGTGTCCGCTACCGGCGCAGGCACCGCCGTCACGGTCGATCAGGTTGCTACCATACGCGACGGCTCGCAGGAGCTCGACAGCCTGGCGCTGTACAACGGCCAGCGCACGCTACTGCTGACAGTGCAAAAAGCACAGGGCGAAAACACCATTGCGGTGGTGGACGGGTTGAACCAGGCCCTCAAGGAGCTGCAGACCCAGCTCCCGCCCGGCACGCGGCTGGAGTCGATTGGCGACAGCTCACGCCCGATTCGCGTGGCGGTCGAAAACGTCAGGCGCACGCTGATCGAAGGCGCGCTGCTCACGCTGCTGATCGTGTTTCTTTTCCTGAACTCCTGGCGCTCCACAGTGATCACCGGCCTGACCCTGCCGATCTCCATCATCGGCACCTTTTTGTTCATGAACCTGTTCGGCTTCACCATCAACATGGTCACGCTGATGGCGCTGAGCCTGTGCGTGGGCCTGCTGATTGACGATGCGATCGTGGTGCGCGAGAACATCGTGCGCCATGTGCAGATGGGCAAGACGCCCTATCAGGCCGCGATGGAGGGCACGCAGGAAATCGGGCTCGCGGTGCTGGCCACGACGTTTTCGATTGTGGCGGTGTTTCTGCCCATCGGCTTCATGGGCGGCATCATCGGCAAGTTCTTTCATGAGTTCGGCGTCACCATCGTCGCGGCTGTGCTGATCTCGATGTTTGTCAGCTTCACGCTGGACCCCATGCTGTCATCGATCTGGCACGACCCCAGCATCCTTCGACAAGCTCAGGACGGTCGGAAAAGCTGGTACGACAAAACCATAGGCCGCGTGACCGGCTGGTTCGAGCGCGCCACCGACTCGCTGGCCGAGACCTACCAGCGCATCCTGCGCTGGGCCCTTAGCCACAAGCTGGCCACGGTGGGGCTGGCCGTGGGGATTTTCATCACCAGCATTGTCATGCTGCCCCTGCTCGGCACCGAGTTCGTGCCCAAGGCCGACTTCTCGGAAACCTCGCTCAATTTCTACACACCGGTGGGCTCTTCGCTGGAGGCGACCGAGGCCAAGACGAAACAGGTGGAAACCATTCTGCGCGAGTTCCCGGAGGTCAGCTACACCCTGGCAACCATCAACACCGGCAGTGCGCAGGGCAAGATGTACGCCAGCATTTACGTGCGCCTGGTGGACCGCAAGGCTCGAACCCGCAACGTGGATGAGATGTCCGGCGTGCTGCGCGAGCGCCTCAGGCAGGTGCCCGGCATCACTGTGACGCACGTCGGCCTGCTCGACATGGTGGGCGGCAACAAGGAAATCGAGTTTTCGCTGCAGGGCGCCGACCTCAAGGAGCTGGAGCGCCTGAGCCGGCTAGTCATGAAAAAAATCAGCGACATCCCGGGTCTGGTCGATCTGGACTCCAGCCTGAAGGCTGACAAGCCGACCATCGAGGTCGACATCAAGCGTGATGCCGCATCGGACCTGGGCCTGTCGGTATCGCAAATCGCCGCCTCGCTGCGCACGCTGGTGGCCGGGCAAACCGTCGGCAACTGGCGCGCGCCGGACGACCAGACCTACGACGTGAATGTGCGCCTGGCGCCCAACGCGCGCAATGCCCCGCAGGATCTGGAGCGCCTGCCTTTCATCAGCAGCGTCATCGGCAGCAACGCCGACGGCTCGGCGCGCACGGTGCGCCTGAGCCAGGTCGCCACGGTGAAGGAATCCACCGGCCCGAACCAGATCAACCGGCGCGACCTGACGCGCGAAGTCGCGATCAATGCCAACGCCTACAACCGTTCGGCCGGCGAGGTCTCGGGCGATATCCGCAAAGCGCTAGCCAGCATCAGCTTCCCGCCCGGCTACCGCTACCAGTTTGGCGGCGCAACCAAAGACATGGCCGAGTCCTTCGGCTACGCGATCTCGGCACTGGTGCTGGCGATTTTGTTCATCTACATGATTCTGGCCAGCCAGTTCAAGAGCTTTCTGCAGCCGCTGGCGCTGATGACCTCACTGCCGCTGACGCTGATCGGTGTGGTGCTGGCGCTGCTGCTGTTCCGCTCGACGCTGTCGATATTTTCCATCATCGGCGTGGTGATGCTAATGGGCCTGGCCACGAAAAACGCGATTTTACTGGTGGACTTTGCGATCCGCATGCGTGCAGACACGAGCGACGCGGACGGCCGCCGCATCCCGGGCATGGCCCGCAGCGAAGCGCTGCTCACGGCCGCCCGGGTCCGGCTGCGCCCGATTCTGATGACCACGCTGGCCATGATTTTCGGCATGATGCCGCTGGCCTTCGCGCTGACCGAAGGCTCGGAGCAGCGCGCGCCCATGGGCCAGGCCGTCATTGGCGGTGTCATCACCTCGTCGCTGTTGACGCTGGTAGTGGTACCGGTGGTCTACTGCTACCTCGACGATCTGGCGCAGTGGCTCAAGCGCAAATTCGCCACAAAACCCCAGCCTGCCAGCGCTGGACAGAGCGCGGCACAAGCACAGTCCAGCTTCACAGAACACCCCTAAAATTCAGGGTACTTCAGTTTCTTTTTTATAACTATCCATACATTTTTTCTTCCCAAGCAATACAACAGGCAAGACATGAACTACGAACAAGCCCGATTCAACATGATTGAACAGCAAATCCGCCCCTGGGAAGTGCTGGACAGCCAGGTTCTTTCCCTGCTGGCCGTGGTCAAGCGCGAAGATTTTGTGCCGCCGGCCCACAAGGCGCTGGCTTTTGTTGACATGGAAATCCCGCTCACATCCAAACTGCAACAGCACCCCGATCAATGCATGTTGGCACCCAAGGTCGAGGCGCGCATCCTGCAAGACCTGGCTGTGCAAAAGCACGAAAAGGTGCTGGAAATAGGTACTGGCTCGGGTTACATGGCCGCGCTGCTGGGCCACCGCGCGCAGCAGGTCATCACGCTGGAGATTGATGCCGCGCTGGCTGAGACCGCACGCGGCAACCTGCAAAAAGCAGGTATGCACAACGTCGAGGTGCGCACGGGTGATGGTGCGGCCCACATTGCCAAGGCAGTCTCAGGCAGTGACCCCTTAAATGACATATTAGGTGGCCCGTTTGATGTCATCGTGCTCAGTGGTTCGGTCGTCGAAGTACCCAGTGCGCTGCTGTCAATGCTCAAGGTAGGCGGCCGTTTGAGCGCCATCGTCGGCAGCGAGCCAGTGATGCGCGCCACACTGATAACGCGGGTAGACCAGGAGGCCTGGCGCACCGTACAGGCCTGGGACACGGTGGCACCGCCATTGCTTAACTTTTCAGCGCCCTCAAAGTTCACGTTTTGAGTCAGCTTTAAACGCCCACTGATCAATTTTTATTTGCTGA
The DNA here is from genome assembly GCA_038902775.1 of Polaromonas sp. Taxonomy (GTDB): domain Bacteria; phylum Pseudomonadota; class Gammaproteobacteria; order Burkholderiales; family Burkholderiaceae_C; genus Polaromonas. The sequence goes on along the minus strand of JBCKNM010000015.1, from coordinate 1,459 downwards.
TTCATTCATATTTCAGGACACCCATGACAACGCCTCAAAAACTGTCAGCTCTTTCGAATGCAAAGCCCGCTCTGGCGCAGTCCCGGCTTTCACCCCTTTCAGTTGCGGTGGCGGTGGCGTTGGCGCTGGTGTCAGCGCTGCTGGCCGTTGCTGCGCCGGCACGCGCGCAAAGCCTGGTGGATTTATATGAATCAGCCAGGGCGTTTGATGCCAATTACCAGTCGGCCAAACTGCAATACGATGCCAACTTGGCAAAGGCCAATCAGGCCAAAGCGGGCATCTTGCCGACGGCGGGTTTGTCTGCGAATGCGACGCGCAACAACCTTGAAAACACCAACCCCACTTTAACGCAGTTCAATCGCACCTTCTATTCGCAAACCGCGGCTTTCACCGCCAGCCAACCGCTGTATCGCCCCGGCAATTTGGCAGCCTATGAACAAGGCCTGAAGCAGGTGGATTTGGCCAAGGCCCAGTTGGACAGCGCCGCGCAAGACCTGATTGTGCGCACCAGCCAAGCGTATTTTGACGTGCTCGCAGCTCTTGATACGCTGGCATTTGTGCGCGCGCAAAAGACGGCGGTTGCCGAGCAGCTTGCATCAGCTAAACGCAACTTTGAAGTCGGCACTTCCACCATCACCGACACGCGCGAAGCGCAAGCCCGGTACGACTTGGTGATTGCACAAGAAATTGCTGGCGAAAACGATTTGCGCGTTAAAAAACTGGCGCTCGATACGCTGGTTGGCAAAACCGACGCACAGCCCAAAGGCCTGATCATTCCGTCCGCACTACCCCCCATAGTGCCCGCTGATGTCAACGCCTGGGTAGACCAGTCGGTGCTGGTACACCCCAGTATCCGGATGGCGCAAAACAACTATTACATTGCAGAGCTTGAAGTCAAAAAAGCCGAGGCTGGCCACAAGCCGACGGTTGACCTCAATGCCAGCTACAACATCGCCCGCAGTCCGTCAGGTACCGCTGCCAACACTTTTAACAATCGCTCCCATCTGGGCGCGATTGGCCTGGTATTGAACCTGCCCCTGTTTGCAGGCTTTGCCACGCAAAACCGCATCGTGGAAACCATTGCACTGAAAGACAAAGCGCAGGTAGACCTTGAAGGCGCGCGCCGCACGGTGGCACTGGCTACCCGCACCGCTTACTTCGGCGCGCAATCAGGCCGAGGCCAAGTCAAAGCGCTGGAGGCCGCAGAGCTGTCAAGCCAAAGCGCACTAGATGCCAACAAGCTCGGCTACCAGGTCGGTGTGCGTATCAACATCGACGTGCTCAACTCGCAAAGCCAGTTGTTTCAAACCAAACGCGATTTGGCCAAGGCACGCTATGACGTTCTGGTAGGCGGCCTGAAGCTGCGGCAAGCCAATGGCACCTTGACAGCCGATGACTTGCTGATTGTTAATTCGCTGTTGGCAAAGTAAAGGGTGCTATTGCAGCAAGCCGCTAAAAC
>JBCKNM010000014.1:0-29713 GCA_038902775.1 Polaromonas sp. | reverse complement strand
AGATTTTTCTGCTTGAGTTCATGGAGCTTCTCAGCAATCCTGATTTCCAGGCCCCGGTTAACCGGCCGATAAAACGCGGGTGCCTCCATACCTTGCGGAAAGTAGTTTTCACCGGCGGCAAAGCCACCCTCTTCGTTATGGGCGTAGCGGTAGTCCTTGCCGTAGTCGAGCGTCTTCATCAGCTTGGTAGGGGCGTTGCGCAGGTGCAGCGGTACTGGCCGTGTGCCGTCATTTTTGATAAACGCTTTGGCTTCGTTAAAGGCCTTGTAAACCGCATTGGACTTGGGCGCGACCGCAAGGTAGACCACGCACTGTGCCAGCGCCAGTTCGCCCTCGGGTGAGCCGAGCCGCTCGTACACCTCGGCCGCATCCAGTGCCATGCGCAGCGCGCGCGGGTCGGCCAGGCCAATGTCTTCACTGGCCATGCGTATCAAGCGGCGCGCCATGTATTTGGGCTCGGCACCGCCGTCGAGCATTCGCATGAACCAGTACAGCGCCGCATCCGGGTCAGAGCCACGCACGGATTTATGCAGGGCTGAAATGGTGTCGTAGAAAACTTCGCCACCCTTGTCGTAGCGGCGCATACGTTCGCCCAGTACCTTGAGCAGCCAAGCATCAGTGACTTCAGTCACTAGCGTGCCGGATTTCTCATTGCCTGCGGCAACAGCCAGAGATTCGAGCGTGTTGAGCAGGCGCCGCGCATCGCCATCGGCATAGGCAACGAGGCGCTCAACGGCCTCTGGCGCTATGCTTTCAATAGCTTGAAGTGCCTGTCTTTCAAGCGCTACAGCCACTATTTTCTTTAAGTCATCAGTTTGAAGCGGTTGCAACACGTAAACTGCAGCGCGCGACAGCAAGGCCGAATTGACTTCAAACGAAGGGTTTTCGGTTGTGGCGCCAATGAAGGTGAACAGCCCGCTTTCGACATGCGGCAAAAACGCATCCTGCTGGCTTTTGTTGAAGCGGTGAACCTCGTCAACAAACACGATGGTGCGCTTGCCCTGGCCCTGCCCCTGCCAGATGGTGGCCTGCTCGACCGCTTCGCGGATGTCCTTGACGCCGCCCAGCACCGCAGAGATGGTGATGAAGTGCGCATCAAAACTGCCGACCATCAGGCGGGCGATGGTGGTTTTGCCCACGCCGGGCGGCCCCCACAAGATGCAGCTGTGCGGCTGGCCGGACTCGAATGCAATGCGTAGCGGCATGCCTTCACCCAGCAAATGTTGCTGGCCGATCACCTCGCCTAAAGTTTGCGGGCGTAGGCGTTCTGCGAGGGGAATTGCGACGGAAGCAGTAACCACCAGTGACCGCCTTAGGGAGTTGGAATTTTCAAATGTACCTTTTCCGTCATTGCGAGCGAAGCGCGGCAATCCATGCACCCGGAAGTCATGGATTGCCGCGCTTCGCTCGCAATGACGAGTGGGTGGTACTTTCGCAATTTCCAACTCCCTTACTGCCGAATCACGTCACTGCCCGCCGGCGGCTTGAATTGAAAACTGGCGGGGGCTAGCGTGGGGTTGACCTCAAACTGATTGAAGGTCATCACAGAGCGCTGGCCAAAACTGTCAAGGATTTCAAGTGCTGCCAGCTCGCTCCCCTTGTCGGTCACTTTGAAGCCAACGATGATGTTTTGCAACTGCCCATCTTGGGTTTTAGGTGTGGCTTGAACCCATTGCAAGCCGGTTCTTGAATCCGCCTTCTCAGCCTTCTCACTCCTCTCAGGCAGGGACGCAAGATTGAAATCAGCCTGCAAGCCCTTGAGGTCAGCCGCAGCAGCAATCACCGCCGCTGGCGTGCCATTTAAAACCTGCGCCAGCTTGCGCGAGGTGGTCTGGTTTAAGTCCGCGTCATACAGCCACAGCGTTTGCCCGTCAGAAACAATGGTTTGTTCAAACGGTTTTTTATACACAAACTTGAATCGATTGGGGCGCAAAAATTCAAACGTACCGCTGGAGGTTTTGCTTTTTGCCACCTGCCCTTCTTTGGCCGGGCTGGTAACGACCTGGGTGAACACGGCGCGGCCTGATTGGGTGTTTTTGACAAAGTTTTCGAGGCTGTCCAGGCCGCTGGCCGTTGTCACCTGAGCGCTGGCAGCGATGGAAAATAGCGCAAGCAGGCCGACCAGCGTGGCCCGGGCAGCGCCAGCGAGAAGGCGTTGAGGGAGAAAAGCAGGCAAGGGGAACGTGTGGATCATGGCAATTTCAGGGGCAAGCCCGGTTGGGTGAACAGTGCTTGTACGACTCAAGGGCACCTCTATAAATTCATTTTTCAGGCGAATTGCGTCGTTGGGCGGTACTCGCAATCCTCACGTACCTGAAGTACGTTGCGGTTGCTGCGCTCCGTCCGCCTAGCACTTCATCCTGAAAATCTGAATTTCTAGAAGTGCCCTCAAGCGGCAGGCATTGGTTGCCTGAACAACGTCGAAGCTACGCGGTGACGCGCTTGCGCGGCGTCCGCCTTGAGCGCGTTGTTAGGCGCGATGCCCGCTTCGCAAGCCAGTTACTGAAGGACGCTTGGCTTTCGCCCGAGGGCTTGCCGACCAATAGCCCTTCGATGCTGATATCTTCGTCGAGATCCTCCCAGTGAATACCAACACCTCGGCCGATCAACCGCCAGCGCTTGCGCTCTGCAGAGGTTGCACGCAATAACCGCGGGTACCACGCAAGCGGAACCGAAATGCTCCTGCCATCGCTCAGGTCGACGCAAAGCGTATCGACCGAAACGATTACGTTCTCGGCAAAGGGTACCTCCATCTCAATGGCCGAAGTAGTCATTCCAGGTCTCCATAAGTTCAACACGATGATCATTCACCAGTTTCTCAATTCGCGCGAGTTCCACGCGCGAAAATCCGCCGCTGCTTTGTAGCCGAATTGGATCAAGCCAGAATTTCCCGATCCTATCGTCCCGCTCAACATGGACGTGCGGCGGTTCGTCACGGTCCCCCGCGTAGAAGAACAAACGATAAGGGCCAGATTTTAGTACTGTCGGCACAGGACGACTCCCAATCTTGGTTTCTTGCGCTTAACGTAAAATTGAGGGGCACCGCGCTTTTGCGGCGTCCCGCTCGAATGCAGGGTTAGGCTTTTAGAACCTCAGACTTAGCGAAAAAATTTTCATCAAGCGCTTTCCATTGAAGCGATTCAAAATCTTCTTCGAAAATGAAGTACACCTCATTTACTCCATGAGGAAGCCCGAGAGACTTGAGATGCCTGAAGTATGGTTCAAGGTATTCCGCCTGTGTAACAGGTTGTGGTGGGGATTTAGATTTTCCGCAGAGCGAAAAGATCAATATTCCAGTGACCTGACTATCAGCAAAAAACTTATCTGCAAGGCATAGTTCTCCGACACCAACTTTTCGATCATTTGTGCTTGATGATTCAATTACACAAACTACAGTGCCATTTTCGTTCTTGAATGAACGATCCGGCTTATATTGGTGTTTACCAATGATGCTTCCACATGTATTTGCTTCCCAGCCTTCTGGAAAATTGATTTTCTTACTCTTAAATTCTGAATCAGCCATTATTAACGGGGCTCCGATTATTTGTGTCGCTAAATATTAATATATTTTGAACGATACTGTATCTTGCTCAGTACCAATGGCCTGCAATACTGGATTGCCTTTGCTGTCGTGCAGCGAGATAGAAACCAGTCGAACAGGCAACATATGGTTTGTTCGTTTCACGTGAATTGGTCTTTTCATCGAAGGCTCAGTTTCATTTGCGTCGACGATTAACAAAGATGACTCTTTTTGAAGATTTTGAAAATCAGATCTCACCTCTAGGGTCAACTTTCCAATTTTCAGTAAATCACGCACTTTTTCGCGGGGAATGTTGGTTTTGAATTGTTGTGTATTGCTTGATCCCATGATTGCGATCCCAACCGAGTTGACAATATGTCTCTCCACTCTTACTTCCTTACCAAACCCATTTCTTCCAATATATGAATCGGATTTAATAGAAACTGGTTCCATTTGAATGTAAGAGAAAGTCAGGTACCCGTACTTCTCACCGTCACCCCGCTGTACCCACATAATTTTTCCGTCAATCTCCGGCAAGGAGACTGTGAGTTCTTCGGTATCGGGATTATATGACAGCCATTTGTTATCTGAACTTGTTTGAGAACTTGTACTTATATGGAGCCGATATGTCTTATTTGCGTACTTTTCGTACAAGGCTTGCGTTCTTGTGTTGAACTCTGCCGTTGTCTCAAGTTGACCTTTGACGAGTAGCGCATTCCTGATCTGTTTGATGTCCTTACTGAGGTCGGCGTTCGCTGCAAATGCAATGGACGATGTGAGGGCACACAGTGCAGCGGCAGCTACAAGAATTTTTCTCATGGTTTTCTCTCAATAACAGTGCCTGAATAGTGCTCAGGTGAGCCTACGTAATGTAGACCGTCGGATAAGTTGGGAAACAGGTCGGCTGTCATCCTTCAGCCCGAGCAGGTACCAGAATGTCGCGCTGGCCGCTGCCTGACATGGCGCTTATCAGGCCGGCTTTTTCCATTTCTTCCAGCATACGGGCCGAGCGGTTGTAGCCAATTTTCAGATGCCGCTGCACCAGCGAAATCGAAGCCTTGCGGTTTTTCAGCACGATTTCGACCGCCTGGTCGTACATCGGGTCTTTCTCACCACCCGCCTCACTGAAGTCGCCGCCCAAGTCACCCCACTCAGCATCGACGCTACCGCCTTCAAGCACGCCGTCAATGTAATTGGGCTCGCCCTGGGACTTGAGGTAAGCCACCACGCGGTGCACTTCGTCGTCGCTCACAAAAGCACCGTGTACCCGAATCGGAAAGCCCGTGCCGCTGGGCATGTAGAGCATGTCGCCCATGCCGAGCAGTGCCTCTGCGCCCATCTGGTCGAGGATGGTGCGGCTGTCGATTTTGCTGGAGACCTGGAATGAAATCCGCGTCGGAATGTTGGCCTTGATAAGACCGGTAATCACATCGACGCTGGGGCGCTGGGTGGCCAGCACCAGATGGATGCCGGCAGCCCTGGCTTTTTGCGCGAGGCGGGCTATCAGTTCTTCAATTTTCTTGCCAATCACCATCATCAGGTCGGCCAGCTCGTCGATCACCACCACGATGTAGGGCAGGCGGGCCAAAGGTTCGGGCTGCTCGGGCGTGAGGCTGAAGGGGTTGTAGATGAACTCGCCGCGCGCCTTGGCTGCGTCGATCTTGAGGTTGTAGCCCACCAGATTGCGCACGCCCAGCTTGCTCATCAGCTTGTAGCGCTTTTCCATCTCGCCCACGCACCAGTTCAGGCCGTGCGCGGCTTGGCGCATGTCGGTCACCACCGGGCACAGCAAATGCGGAATGCCTTCGTAGGCGCTCATCTCCAGCATCTTCGGGTCTATCAGCAGCAGGCGCACATCGCGCGCATCGGCCTTGTACAACAGGCTCAAAATCATGGCGTGGATGCAGACCGACTTGCCTGAACCGGTGGTACCCGCCACCAGGCAATGCGGCATTTTCGCGAGGTCGGCCACTACCGGCGCGCCGCTGATGTCCTTGCCCAGGCCGATGGTCAGCATGGACTTGGCTTCGTTGTATACCTGAGAGCCCAGGATTTCACTGAGCTTGATGGACTGGCGCTTGGCATTGGGCAATTCCAGCGCCATGTAGTTTTTGCCGGGAATGGTTTCAATCACGCGGATTGAAACCAGGCTCAAGGCCCGCGCCAAGTCCTTGGCCAGGCTGACAATCTGCGAACCCTTCACGCCAACGGCCGGTTCGATTTCATAACGGGTAATGACAGGGCCGGGCGCTGCCGCCACCACGCGCACGTCAACGCCAAAGTCTTTCAGCTTTTTCTCGATCAGCCGCGATGTCATCTCCAGCGTCTCGGAGGCCACGCTCTCCTGCTTGAGCAGCGCGCCGTCGAGCAGGTCAACCCGCGGCAGCTTGGAGTCGGGCATTTCACTGAACAGCGGTTTTTGCCGCTCTTTGGCCACGCGATCGCTTTTGGGAATGCCAACCAGCGTGGGCTCAATCAACATCGGTATCGGGTGCTGCTCTTCGATTTCAATGCGCTCGTCAATCAGGGTTTCTTCACGCTCGCGGGCTGCCAGTTTGCCAAGCGCCAGGTCTTGGGCGATCTCGCGTTTTTCGCGCCGTGAATCAATCAGGTTGGCTATCCATTCGCCAACCCGCTGGGATGTGTTCGCCCACGAAAAGCCAAACACGCTTGAGACGGCAATCACGCCCAGGGCAATCAATACAAGGCCTGACCCCGCAAAGCCCAGCCATTTCACGCTGCTGCTACCGACCAGATAGCCCAGCGCGCCCCCGGCAGCATCGGGCAGCCGGGACTCAAAACGGTAGAGGCGCGACCATTCAAGCGCACAGCTGGCCGCCAGCAATAGCAGCAGGCTCAGCCAAAACTTAATACGGCTTGAATGCAGAGGTGTGGCGCTTGCCAAGGTGTCTCCACGCAGCCAGTGGGCCAGCGATGCCAGCCACACCCGTGTGCCCGCCGCCAGCATCCACCAGACGGAGAAGCCGAGGAAAAAATAACTCGCATCAGCCAGCCAGGCACCCAGCCACCCGCCCCAATTGCGAGTTGCCCCTGGCAATAAACCCGCAGCCTGCGCGGTGCCAGAGGTTGACCAGGCGGCATCCTGCTGCGAATAGCTGACCAGCGCAAGCAGCCAGAAAACCAGCCCAAGCAAGCCAAGAATCAGCCCGACTTCGTGGGCAAAGCGCTTGACACCACCCGGACCATCGGTGGCTTGGGAATGTCGGGCGCTAAGGGTGTCGAGTGAGTAAGTCATAAACCAACTCAGAGCTTACCGCAGTTGGGTTGCTGGATTGCCAGGTCAAGATTGGACACCATGCTAGGCATAGCTAAGCTCCTTCTGACCTCACCAACGACAGGATTAAAGCGTATTCATACAATCGTAACTCGCAATGTCAGCAATGTCAGCATATCCTGCGCATCGAAAACAGTATCTCGTCATTTACCGCGACTGTAGTCGAGTTGCAATGATTTGCTCAACCGGCTTTTTTAAACAATGAAACATTCAAAAGTTCTTATTCTTGGCTCCGGCCCCGCTGGCTACACTGCCGCCGTCTATGCGGCCAGAGCCAACCTCAATCCGGTCCTGATAACCGGCATCGCACAAGGTGGCCAGATGATGACCACCACTGACGTAGACAACTGGCCCGCCGATGTACATGGCGTGCAGGGGCCAGAGCTGATGCAGCGCTTTTTGGAGCACGCAGAACGCTTCAAGACAGAAATCATTTTTGACCATATCAACAAGGTCGATTTCAGCCAGCGCCCCTTCACGCTGACGGGTGATAGCGCAAGCTACACCTGCGATTCGCTCATCATTGCAACCGGTGCGTCAGCCAAATACCTGGGGCTGGATTCTGAAACCGCTTTCATGGGCCGCGGCGTATCGGGTTGCGCAACCTGCGACGGCTTTTTTTACCGCGACCAGGAAGTCTGCGTGGTCGGCGGCGGCAACACGGCGGTTGAAGAAGCCCTGTACCTGTCCAACATCGCCAGCAAGGTCACCCTGGTGCACCGCCGCGACAAGTTCAAGGCAGAAGCCATTCTGGTGGACAAGCTCCATGAAAAGGTGGCTGCGGGCAAGATCGTGCTGAAAACTCACAACACGCTGGAAGAGGTGCTGGGCGACAAGGGCGGCGTGACGGGTGTCCGGCTGAAAAGCAGTTTGACCGGGGCCACGCATGACATAGAACTCAAAGGCTGCTTCATCGCCATCGGTCACCAGCCCAATACCGACATTTTTGCCGGCCAATTGGAGATGAAAGACGGCTACATCATCACCAAAACCGGCTTGCAGGGTTTTGCCACCATGACCAGCGTGCCTGGCATTTTTGCCGCCGGGGACGTGCAGGACCACATTTATCGCCAGGCCATTACCAGCGCGGGAACCGGCTGCATGGCAGCGCTGGATGCGCAGCGCTTTCTGGAGCAAAGTAGCTGAATTCGGCGATTGATTCTAAGGTAATTCGGGCTTCAATGGGTAGTTTACCGGGCTGGTGCAGCCTTGACTTTGATTAACTTTGCTTTCAGGCTATAATCAAAGGCTTGGCTCCAAGCGTGACAAAAACGTTTGGGCATCCGATTTTTTTAATTTTTTACGGAGAGTGCTCATGGCACGCGTCTGTCAGGTAACGGGCAAAGGCCCGATGGTTGGGAACAACGTTTCTCACGCCAACAACAAAACCAAGCGTCGGTTCATGCCTAATCTGCAGTACCGTCGTTTCTGGGTCGAGACAGAAAACCGCTGGGTGCGCTTGCGCAGCACTGCAGCCGGTCTGCGTTTGATCGACAAAAAAGGCATCGATGCGGTCTTGGTAGACCTGCGTGCCCGTGGCGAAGTAAATTAATTTTTTTGTGGGACTGACCGCCAGCGCAAAGCGTCAAGCTCTGTCCCCAACTGACTAGGAAATATCATGGCTAAAGGCGGACGCGAAAAAATCAAGCTGGAATCAACTGCCGGCACGGGTCACTTCTACACGACCACCAAAAACAAGAAGACCACACCTGACAAAATGCTGATCATGAAGTTTGATCCCAAGGCACGCAAGCATGTGCAATACAAGGAAATCAAGCTGAAGTAATTTAGCTGTGACTTTGCAGCCTCAAGCTGCACATTAAAAAACCCGCTCGATAGCGGGGTTTTCGGGTTATTGGGGTCAGACACCAATTTCGCTGCGGTGCATCGCACCGCGCCCTCCGGGCGAGCCGTAGGCTAGTCGAATTTGGGCTCTGACCCCAAAAACCCCAAAGACTTTAGCTGCGGGCTGCCCGCAGCTTCATCGAGAACTCCTGCAAGGCAGCAATGCCGCTTGCTTCAGCGCGGTGGCACCAGGCTGCCAAATCAGTTGCCAGTTGCTCGCGCGATGCCGAAGTACTTATCCACATCTGGCGCAGCTCTTCACGCATCGTGACCATTTTGTCGAGCACCGGGTGCTCGGCGCGGGCTTGCGCCAGCTTGGGGCGGGCAGCGTCAGGCACCTTGTCATCGTCGCGGTGCAGCCAGCGGTTGGCAGCGCGCAACATCGACGCATCACCCTTTTTGGCTTTTATCAACTCAATCTCGGCTTGTACGGCACGGCGCAATTCGCGCGCAAAACCTGCCATGACTTCGTAACGGTGGGCTATCAGCGCTTCGAGCGTCTTCTCGTCAGCTACAGGCTGGATGGTGCCGAGCTGAAGCTTTGGCGGCACCTTTTTCACCGTTGCCAGGCCAAGGCGCTCAAGCCCGCGAATATAAATCCAACCAATATCAAACTCATAGGGCTTGACCGAGAACTTGGCCGACGTGGGATAGGTGTGGTGATTGTTGTGCAGCTCTTCACCGCCAATCATGATGCCCCATGGCGAAATATTAGTGCTCGCATCAGGTAACTCGAAATTACGATAACCCCAGTAGTGCCCAATGCCATTGACGATGCCAGCCGCTGTAACCGGAATCCACATCATCTGCACAGCCCATACGGCCAAGCCAGCCGCACCAAACAGCGCCAGGTTGATGATCATCATCAGGCCCACGCCTTGCCAGCTATAGGGGGTGTATAGATTGCGCTCAATCCAGTCGCTTGGCGTGCCGTGACCGTATCTGGTCATGGTTTCTTTGTTTTTGCTTTCAACGCGGTACAGCTCGGCACCTTGCCAGAATACTTTTTTGATGCCGTAAGCCTGTGGGCTGTGCGGGTCTTCAGCGGTCTCGCATTTGGCGTGGTGTTTGCGGTGAATGGACACCCATTCTTTGGTGACTTGCCCAGTACCCAGCCACAACCAGAGCCGGAAAAAATGCGCGGGAATGGCATGCAGATCCATCGCACGATGCGCCTGGTGGCGGTGCAGATAGATGGTCACGCTGGCAATCGTGATGTGCGTCGTCACCAGGGTGTAGAGCACAATTTGCCACCAGCTCGCTGCCAGCAAGCCATTGGCAAGCCAGTCAAGAGCTGCATCAAAAAACATCATAAAAGTCCTTTTATTAATCTGCGTCAGCCGCCCACCAAAATAGCGTCATGCAACTGCGTTTGAATATCACCAATTGTAAACGGGTCAGTCTGAAAAACATAGCCCGAGTTATTGGGGTCAGACACCAATTTCGCTGCGGTGCATCGCACCGCGCCCTCCGGGCGAGCCGTAGGCTCGGCGAATTTGGGCTCTGACCCCAAAAACTCCAGCATCCACCACCAAAATTACATCGACTTCTGCCAAATAGCTGCAAAAAACCCGTCGGTCTGATGCCGGTATGGCCATAGCCGCAGGTAGGGGCCACGGCACAGTTTATCGGCATGTTCGACCCCTAGATGGGTCAATATAGGCGCTGTTTCAAGCACGTTGAAGTCTTTATTTGCATTTGAAAAAGCTTCCGCTATTTCTTCATTTTCTTCACGTAAAACACTACAGGTGGCATAAACCAGTCGCCCGCCGGGCTTTAAAAGCCGCGCTGCGCTCTGCAAAATAGCCGTTTGCTTGGCCACCAGCTCGGCAATGGCCTTGGGATTTTGCCGCCATTTCAAGTCCGGGTTGCGCCGCAGCGTACCCAGGCCGGAGCATGGCGCATCGACCAGCACCCGATCAATCTTGCCGGCCAGGCGTTTGATGCGGTCATCACGCTCATGCGCAATCGCCACAGGGTGAACATTTGACAAACCGCTGCGTGCCAGCCGCGGTTTAAGCGCCGCCAGCCGATGGCCCGAGGTGTCAAACGCATACAGCCGCCCGGTGCTGCGCATACTGGCACCAAGGGCCAGCGTTTTGCCGCCAGCACCGGCGCAAAAATCAACCACCATCTCGCCGCGCTTGGCATCTACCAGCAGGGCCAGCAACTGCGAGCCCTCGTCCTGCACTTCAATCGCGCCGCGTGTGAAGGCATCGAGCTTGCCCAGCTGCGATTTATCGGCCAGCCGCAAGCCCCATGGCGAGTAAGGCGTAGCCACGGTTTTCAGCCCGGCTTTTTGCAGCTCTTTTTGAATATCGGCGCGCTTGTCTTTGAGCGTGTTGACGCGCATGTCCAAGCCAGCAGGTGCATTGAGGCTTTCGACCAATGGCCAAAAGTCGTCACCCAGTTGCGCCTTCAAAGGCTCAACCAGCCACTGCGGCAGGTTGTGGCGGTGCAGTTCCATCAAGTCGGCGGGTTTGACCTGATCGCAGCGGTTCAGCCAATCGATTTCCTGATCGGTCAAAGCCGCCATCAAGAAATCGCGCGGTGCAGTAAAACCCAAAATCGCCAGGCGGCGCTCAGGCGGGCCGCTGCCGTGCTGCGCCAGATAGGTGAAGAGATTTTTTTTGCGCAGTACAGCGTAAATGGTTTCAGCCACCGTAGCACGCTCACGCGGGCCGAGGCGAAACTCACGGAAATAGCGCGACAGAACCATGTCTGCCGGGTGGTCAAATTTAAGAACCTGCTTGAGAAGCTCGGAACAACTATCTAGTAAGGCTTTAGGATGCATAGCCCCCCATTGTCCCACTGCATCACCCCTTCACCACTTTCAAACATGCTTGATAATTTCCCACCGCTGATTGAAACCCCTCCTGGCCGCTACCGTCATTACAAGGGCATGCTGTATGACGTGGTCGGCAGCGTTCGCCATAGCGAAACCTTGGAGCCGATGACGCTGTACAAGGCGCTGTACGGCGAGCACGGTCTGTGGGTGCGGCCAGCCGCGATGTTCAATGAAGAGGTCGTGATTGAAGGCGTGCAGAAGCCACGATTCACCAAAGTCGCTGACGACACGCCGATTGATCAGTTCGCCAAATAGAGGTGCTCTTATGTGTACACCAGCGCACAGACACCGAATCACTTGAGGAGAACAATCGTTTTCAGAGATGTTCTTGCGTCCTGTTTGACATGGATCAATGCCGTCATTTTGGTACCGGGATACAGTGAATCGGTCATAACGCTTGCTCACCATGAAGCCCTTCTACAACACCCGCGCCAAACGTCACGCCGCATTGGCGCACGCCTCTGCAACCGAGGCAGCCTCCGCGATTTCTGCGGGCCATGGCGGAGTGATTGCAAGCCACGATGCCGGTTCGGATACCTCCAAGGCGCTGTGCCTGAAGGTTTGCGACGATGGCTCGCAGGTTTTACTCAAGCAGCCAGCTAGATAGGTCGACTATTGTGTGAATTTACTGAGGAGGTGAGCAATGAGTACCCTAATTAATGTACTGCTGGTTGTACACATTATTAATGCAATCCTGATGGCCTGGCCTATCTATGCGCTGGTTATGGTAACCAATCGGGCGCGTCTAGGGCCGCCATTGGGCGATCGTGTAGACATCTACATGGAAAACATAATAAAGAGCCGAACTATCCCCTGTTTTGTTTTCCAGGCAACTGCGTTGATCTCCGGCATCGCGCTGGTTATGTTGCATGGGCAACAATTGGACGTCCTGATTACTAACCCGGCGCTGGCGGCGAAGTTTTTTCTGCTGCTGCTTATTATTGGTCTGCTCACTTATGTTTATGCTGTCATACAGCCACGCATCGATGCCCTGTTTGCACAATCGGCAGGTAGCACTGTGCCACCAGACACCGCAGCGAAAATTAATGCGCTACGTTTACGGCGCAAACGTATAGCCACTATCTGCATGTTTGTCGTACTGGCCGTTTCAATGCTGGGTGTTCAGGTATGGGCAGCTTTCCCTGCATGGCTTACGCTACTGCTAATTATTGCAATAGCCGCCTTCACTTGGCGTACATACAAGAGCACCTCGCCATATGGTTGGTTTTGAAGGATACATAACGTCTAACCCGGCAGTCAACACGGACGCTGCGCGATAAAGCCGCGCAGCGCCGGTTACTTCTACGTTCCACGGCATGGACTTCACCCGCATGGTTCAGCCCCGCCCGTTCGATTGGCAGGGGTTTCTGACGGCGCTGTTCGCGGGGACATTCTTCGCCTGCTTCCTCAACCGCCTGACGCGTTAAGCAACGCCCTTTTTTGGAGAAATAAATGAATCACGACCATTCCCAGCACGACTCCGCGCCAAAGGGATTCTGGAGCTCACGCTATTCGATCGGACTGATCGTCATGGGCGGCATTGCCGCGTACTTCCTGCTCAGCGAGCACCGTGCGCACTTCTTTGGCGCGCTGCCGTTCCTGCTGCTCCTGGCTTGCATGGGTATGCACGTCTTCATGCATCGAGGGCACAGAGGACACGGTGAAGGCCGGGGCCACAACCACAATGGCCAGCAGCATCCTGACAACTCTGCGGCACCGCAGCCGCCCAAAACCGGAGAGCAGCCATGACCCACGACACCCCCGCCTACGGACTGTGGATGCTCGTCATCCTCAATTCGGCCATCTTCCTGATGTTCGCGTTCAGCTTCTTCAAGCCGCAGACAGCCCGCGACTGGCGAACCTTCGGGGCTTTTGGCGCTTTCGTCGTCGCGCTGTTCGTCGAGATGTACGGCTTTCCGTTGACGATTTACCTGATGTCGGGCTGGCTACAGACGAAGTTTCCGGGCCTGGACCTGCTGTCCCATGACAGCGGCCATCTGTGGTCAACCTTGCTCGGTGAGAAAGGCGACCCGCACTTCGGCTTGCTGCACATCGCCAGCTATGTCTTCCTAGGCTTCGGCTTCTACCTATTGTCCATCGCTTGGAAAGTTCTTTACGACGCACAGCGGCGCAATAGCCTGGCCGTGACAGGCCCTTATGCACGAATTCGCCATCCTCAGTACGTGGCCTTCGTACTCATCCTGCTCGGCTTCCTGCTGCAGTGGCCGACGCTGCTGACCTTGCTGATGTTCCCGATTCTGCTGATCATGTACGGGCGGCTGGCCATCACCGAGGAGGCAGAGATGCGCAAGCAGTTCGGTGCCGAATTCGATGCTTATGCGGCGCGCACGCCGCGTTTCATCCCATCGCTGCGCAAGGAGACACCGGCCGCCTGATGCGGTGTGGCTTGCACCAAGTGCCAAACAATTAACCAGGGGCGAAACCATGAATGCATTTTTGAAGACCGTAACCTGTATTAGCGCGATCGTCGCCGGAACAACGGCGGCGCTCGCCGCGCCCACGGTGTACATCTCCCTGGGATCGGGCAACCAGGTCGTGGCGGTGGACGCGGCGACGAATCGAATCATCAAGCGCTATTCAGGCATCGACAATCCGCACGGACTGGTGGCGACGCCGGACGGCGAATACATTATTGCGGGCAGTATGCTCGAGACCCCACTGCTACCGGGCGCGCCTAAGGATACGCCCAACAGCAAGCTGTTCCTGGTGCATCCCGGGCATGGGCACGTGATGCTCACCATCCCCGTGTCTGGCCGAACCCACCACCAGGCCATTACCCCGGACGGGCGTTATGTGATATCCACGCATCCCGGCCGCGGCGGCATCAGCGTGGTGGACCTGCAGTCCAATCAAGTGATAAAAACTATCGAAACCGGACCGGCGCCGAACTACACCGCAGTCACGCGGGACGGTAAGACCGCCTATGTCAGCAACAGCGGCAACGGCACCGTCAGCGAAATTGAGCTCTCGGCCTGGCAGGTCACGCGCACGATCGAGGGCGGGCCGGCACCGGAGCACGTCGTGCTGTCGGCGGATGAAAAAACCCTGTACACGCTCAACCCGCGCGCCGGCACGGTGTCGGCCGTATCGGTGGCGACCGGCAAGATCAGCCAGACCTACAAGATCGGAGCGAACCTGCATGGTCTAGACATCGGCGACGATGGCCGCACGCTCTTTATCAGCAGCGTGACCGAAAACAAGCTCGTGGCCCTGGATACGAGTACCGGTGCCCAGCGGGTTCTCGCGTTGTCACCCGGCCCGTATCACTTGAACACCATCCGTGGCACCGGCAAGGTCTATGTGTCCAGCCGCAGCACACCCACGGTTTGGGTGGTGGACCAGAACACGCTCAAACTCATCGGCACGATCAAGCTGCCTGCAGGCGAAGGCCACCAAATGACGATCGTGAAATGAGCCACCCAACAGTCCGCAAGACATCGCCACCACAGCGGGTGCTGCTGACGCCGCTGGCCGACCGCCTTGAATCCATCATCAATCAATCAATGAACGATCTGAACGGGACAAAATTATGGACACCCCAAGCGCCATGAATACGACCGGTCATGACACCCCGGCGTCGACCATTGATCCAGTGTGCGGGATGAGCGTCGAGGCCGATAAGGCCGCAGCTCGATTCGAACATGCAGGCCGGACTTACCTGTTCTGTTCGCTGCATTGCCAGCACCAGTTCAAGCAAGACCCTGAACGCTACGCTGGCGCAGCCGCCGCAACCGCGCCGCTCGCTGCAGCCCCTGCCCCGCCAACGCCAACGCCAACGCCAGCCCCGGCCGCAACGGAGCATGGCATGCCGATGCAGACTGCCCTGCGCCAAGGGCAGCAGGGCCTGGCGAAAGACCCCATTTGCGGCATGCTGGTTGACAAGGCCACGGGCCTCAAGACCGAGCGCAGTGGACGCAGCTACTACTTCTGCAGCGCAGGTTGCCAGCGCACTTTCGAGTCGCCCGAGCAGGAGTTGAAGTCGATGAAGACGCGGGTGGTGATCGCGCTGACCGGCGTGCTGGCGCTGGCGGTTCTGCGCGCCGGGGCCTTCCTTGCGCTGGCCACGGGCGCGTCCATCGTGACCTATGCGCCCATCGACGCCTTGCCCTGGTTCACCTGGGGCATGTGGCTGTTCCTGCTGGTAACGCCGGTGCAGTTCATCGGCGGCTGGAGCTTCTACGTCGGCGCCTGGAATGCGCTGCGCAATCGCTCGATCAACATGGACTTGCTGATCGCACTCGGCACCTCGGTGGCCTATTTCTACAGCGTGGCGGTGGTCTTTTTCCCCGAGGTGCTGCCCGTCGAGGTCGATGAACGCGCCGTGTACTTCGAGGTCTCGGCGGTGATCATCGCCTTCGTGTTGCTGGGAAAGTACATGGAGGAGATCATCAAGAAGCACTCCTCGGCCGCGGTGCGCAAGCTGCTCGACCTCAAACCGGCGACCGCCCAGGTCGTGCGCGACGGGGTTGAGATGGAGGTGCCTGCCGACAGCGTGATGGTGGGCGAAACCGTCGTTGTGCGCCCGGGCCAGCGCATCGCCACCGACGGCGTCGTGCTGGAGGGGGCCTCAGCGGTCGATGAAGCCATGCTCACCGGAGAATCCATGCCGGTAGAGAAGCAGGTCGGCTCAAAAGTCATAGGCGGCACGCTCAACCGCACCGGCGCATTTCGTTTCCAGGCGACGCGCGTGGGGGCCGATACGGCGCTGGCCCAGATCATCAAAATGGTCGAGGACGCCCAAGCCAGCAGCGCGCCGATCCAGCGCATCGCCGACGAGGTAACGCGCTACTTTGTGCCAGCGGTGGTCGTGACCGCCTTCCTGGCCTTTGGCGGCTGGTGGCTGGCGGGCGACTTTCCGCAGGCTCTGATGGCCTTTATCGCGGTGCTCATCATTGCCTGTCCCTGTGCGCTGGGCATTGCGACGCCGGCGGCGCTGATGGTCGGCGTCGGGCGTGGCGCGCAGGCCGGCATCCTGATTCGCGGCGGCGAGATGCTGGAGAAGGCACAGAAGATTGACACCGTGGTGTTCGACAAGACCGGCACCCTCACCAAGGGCCAGCCGTCCCTCACCGATGTGCTGCTGCAGCCCGGACAAACGCGGGAGCAGGCCTTGCGGCTGGCGGCCAGCCTGGAGGCCGGCTCGGAGCACCCGCTGGCCGAGGCGATTGTGCGCGCTGCGCGCGAAGCTAGCGTGGCCGACGCTGCGGTGACCGGCTTCGACTCGATACCGGGCCATGGCGTGCAGGGGCGTGTCGATGGGGCGCTGGTGTTGCTCGGCAACCGCCGGCTGATGCAGCGCGAGGGTGTCGATGTTGCCGCCGTTCAGAGCGACATGGAGCGCCTGCAAGCCGATGGCAAGACCGCCATGCTGCTGGCCAGCGGCGGGCAACTGGTGGCCGTGATCGCGGTGGCCGATACGATAAAGCCGGAAGCGCGCGAGGCCATCGCCGCGCTGCGAACCGAAAAAATCGAAGTCGTGATGCTGAGCGGCGACAACCAGCGCACCGCCGAAGCGATCGGGCGCCTGCTCGGCATCGACCGCGTGATCGCCGATGTGCTGCCGGCCGACAAGGTACGGGTCATCAAGGAGTTGCAGGCCAGCGGCAAGATCGTGGCCATGGTCGGCGACGGCGTCAATGATGCCCCGGCGCTGGCCACCGCTGATGTCGGCATCGCCATCGGCTCGGGCTCGGACGTCGCCAAGGAGACCGGCGGCATCATCCTGGTCAAGAGCGATGTGCGCGATGTGGTGACCGGCATCCGACTGTCGCGCGCGACCATGCGCACCATCAAGCAGAACCTGTTCTGGGCTTTCATCTACAACGGCATCGGGCTGCCGATCGCCGCATTCGGTTTTCTGAATCCGATGATTGCCGGGGCGGCGATGGCGCTGTCCTCGCTGTCGGTGATCATTAATTCGGCGATGCTCAAACGCGTCAAGCTTGAGCAGAAGTAAGGACCGGAGGAGATCATCGGTCGCGTATGAATTTTTTTACCAAAGGAGAACAGTATGTATGGATTTGACCACGGGGCTTGGATGATGGGCGGGTGGATCGTGATGCTGGCGCTATGGCTGTTGCCGTTTGCGCTGCTGTTTTTCGCGATCAGATTCTTTTTTGATAAATTTAAAACCACAGGCGACAAAACGGCGATTGACATATTGGAAGCGACTTACGCCCGCGGAGAAATCAGCCGGGAGGCGTTCTTGCAAAAGCGTGATGACTTGCTCAAAAGTAAGTGACTTCCCAACCTTTCACTCAAGGAAATATCCATGCTTAACAGAAGAAAGCTTTTCCAGTTCTCAGGCGTCGCCGCTTTGGCCGGCGCTGGAGGTGCCGCTGGGATGTATTTTGGCGGGTATCGTAATGCGGCTGGCACGGCACCCCTCAACCCTTACCCGTTCGATCCGATCAGGGCAGGAAACTTCCAGCAAAAACTGTTCATCCCCGGCGCTAGCGGGCCGTTTGGCATGCTGGATGTGGCCGGGCCGCTGCACATCCGCGCAACCGCCGCGAGCTTCCCGATTCTCAAGGGTCAGCCCGCGCCATTCCTGCTCTATCAGACTGAGCAAGCGGGCAAGGCCTATCAAAACCCCATCCTGCGCATCGAAAGCGGCGCCCGTTTCAAGGCCACGCTGCACAACGAGTTGAAAGAGCCAACCATCATCCATTGGCATGGTCTCGACGTTCCCGGTGACATGGACGGCCACCCGGCGAGCAGCATTGGCCCCGGCGGCCGCTTTGAATACGACTTCAAAGTGAAAAATCGCGGCGGCACCTACTGGTACCACACCCACGCACACAAATTGACCGCCAAACAGGCCTACGGCGGCCTGGCCAGCTTCTTCCTGGTCGAAGACGAAGACCAGCGCAGGCTGAGCAAGGCGCTCGATCTGCGGCTCGGGGAAACCGATGTGCCGCTCGTCATCCAGGACAAACAGTTCGACGCGGCGGGAGCGATGCGTTACCAGCCCAATATGCACGAGTCCATGATGGGCTGGCTGGGCGACGTGATTCTCTGCAACCTGACGCCCAATGCCTATCTGAGCGTCACCCCGCGCCTCTACCGTTTCCGGCTGCTCAACGGCTCCAACGCGCGGATTTACCGGCTCGCCTTTGTCAAGGGACAGACGCTGCTGAATTTTTCAGTCATCGGCACCGACGGCGGCCTACTCGACCAGCCCCATACAGTCACCGAGGCGTATCTCTCGCCTGGCGAGCGGCTCGAGGTTCTGTTCGATGCCGGGCAAGCGCAGCCGGGAGAAGATATTTTCCTCAAGAGCCTGGCGTTCGACCCCATGGAAAACGAAGGCTCGCCCGGAATCATGTCGGGGATGATGGAGCGGATGATGGGCAGCATGGGCTCATCACGCCTGCCGCTGGGCGCGGAGTTCAACGTTTTGAAGCTGTCGGTAACCAAAGGAGAGCGCCTTACCACGCCGATTCCTGCAAAACTTTCCGAAAGTCGCCCGATTCGCACCGAGGGTGCCGCCGAGCGGAAGATTGAGTTGTCGATGGAGCGGATGCGCTTTCTGATCAACGGACGAACCTTCAAAATGGACGAAATCTCGTTCGAAGTGAAGCGCGGTGCCGTGGAAATATGGAGCATCAGCAACCCGGAGCGCGGCATGCCGCACCCCATGCACATGCACGGTTTTCCGATCCAGGTCGTAGAGCGGCAGAACAGCCCGCGCCAGATATCCGCGGGCGCGCGTTTCGGCCGCGGCCGATTGGCGAACGACCTGGGCTGGAAGGACACCGTCCTGGTGTGGCCGGGTGAAACGGTGAAGGTCGCCGTTGATTTCTCGCACGACTTCTCCGGTGACCAGACCTATGTTTTCCACTGCCACAACCTGGAGCATGCGGAGGCCGACATGATGATCAACTTCCGTGTCAAGGCGTGAGGGATGTGTGACTGCAAGACCTGACCAAATACTGTTCGGTTAAGGGAGTCGGAATTTTCAAATGTACCCTTTCCCGTCATTGCGAGCGAAGCGCGGCAATCCATGCACCCGGAAGTCATGGATTGCCGCGTCGCTGTGCTCCTCGCAATGACGAGTGAGTGGTATTTTGGAAATTTCTGACTCCCTAAGTGCATTTATCCGCAACCCTTCGACCCTTCGACAAGCTCAGGACAGGCCAAGCTCAGCCCGAACGGGGTTTGGTGAATTTAGGGCACTTCTAGAAATTCAAATTTTCGGGATGAAGTGCAAGGCGCGTGTCGCATCGCCCTTTGGGCTCATGCGAGGGTCGCGAGCACCGCGCAACGCCGCAATTCGCCCGAAAAATGAATTTATAGAAGTGCCCTTTATAGAGATGCCCTATAGTGCAACTACCGCAACACGACCGCCCCACAGGCGGTTCAGTCCAACATGGTTTATTTGCCGCGATTGACGTCTTTGCTTTGTGCTGGCTTTACGGCGTGGCGGATAAACGCTGATTGTTAGGCCGCAGTGAACGATCTCCGCACACAGTTGATCCAGACAACACTATCCTGGGAGCGCGCTTTCGGGAATGCTCCCGCAATTACTTCGGCGCTGTCTGAGTACGACGCGGCTATTCTTGTTGGTCAAACCGAAGTCGAGTACTCGCAGGCAATGCAGGGCTGTACTGCGGTTCAAAAAGGCTTTGATTTCCGTCACCACGGAAAGCGGTATCAAGTCAAAGGAAACCGCCCAAGCGGAAAGCGCGGAAGTGCGGTGACCTGGGTGCCAAAGGCTACCAACTACGAATGGGACTTTCTCGTATGGGTTCTGTACGACCGGAACTACGAAGTACAGGAGGCGTGGCTGTGGGAAGTGGAAGCATACAAAGTCGCATTCCATGAAGTCACGCGCCTTTCGCCTAAGCATCTGCGCAGTGGGGTCTGCCTTGCAAGCAATACTGCGACCTAACGAATAAGCCACTGTCTTAAAAGTCAAGCATTTTCGACCTCCCGGGTGTGCAAATTTTCGTTCCATGGCGCGCCTGTCGTGTCACCGATAATCGCGGGTTATGTCCGAATCTCCTGCCCCCACTGAAATCGCCAAACAAGTCAAACGCCGCCGTACGTTTGCCATCATCTCCCACCCCGATGCGGGTAAAACCACGCTGACTGAAAAGCTGCTGCTGTTCTCGGGTGCGATTCAAATCGCCGGCAGCGTCAAGGCGCGCAAGGCCGCACGCCATGCGACGAGCGACTGGATGGAAATTGAAAAGCAGCGCGGCATATCGGTGGCCTCATCGGTCATGCAGATGGAATACCGTGACTGCGTGATTAACCTGCTCGACACCCCCGGCCACCAGGATTTTTCTGAAGACACCTACCGCGTGCTGACCGCCGTTGATGCCGCGCTGATGGTGATCGACGCGGCCAACGGTGTCGAGCCGCAAACGCGCCGCCTGCTGCAGGTTTGCCGCGCCCGCAACACGCCCATCCTGACCTTCGTCAACAAGATGGACCGCGAGGTGCAGGACCCCATGAACATCATGGACGAGATTGAGCAGGAACTCGGCATGACCGTCGTGCCCTTCACCTGGCCGGTCGGCATGGGCAAGCTGTTCCACGGTGTCTATGACCGGCGTGAAAAACGCATGCGCGTGTTCAGCCCCGGCGAAGACAAGGCCGGCGGTGACGATGAAATCCTGGCGGGCCTGGACAACGCCGAAGCGGCCCGGCGCTTTGGTGCCGAATTCACGCAGGCCCAGGGCGAGCTGGAACTACTCAACGGCGCTTCACCGAAATTTGACCGCGAAGCCTTCCTCAAGGGCAAACAGACCCCGATGTTTTTCGGCTCGGCCATCAACAACTTCGGCGTGCAGGAAGTGCTGGATGCGCTGGTTGATTTATCCCCCGCGCCGTCGGAGCGTGAAGCGATTCAACGGATTGTGTACCCCGAAGAAAAGAAATTCTCCGGCGTGGTTTTCAAAATTCAGGCCAACATGGACCCGGCGCACCGCGACCGGATCGCGTTTTTGCGCGTGACCAGCGGCGAGTTCACGCGCGGCATGAAGCTCAAGGTGGTGCGCAGCGGCAAGGAAATTCGGCCCAACACCGTGGTGAGCTTCATGAGCCAGCGCCGGGAATTACTCGACACCGCTTTTGCCGGCGACATCATCGGCATCCCGAACCACGGCGTGCTACAACTCGGCGACACGCTGACTGAAGGCGAGGCGCTGCAGTTCACCGGCCTGCCCTTTTTTGCGCCAGAAATGTTTCGCGTGGTTGAAGTCGCCGACCCGCTGCGCAGCAAGCAGTTGCGCGCCGGCCTGACGCAGCTTGGCGAAGAAGGTGCGATTCAGGTCTTTCGGCCTATCTCTGGTTCGTTATTACTGCTAGGCGCCGTCGGGCAGTTGCAGTTTGAAGTCGTTGCCCACAGGCTGGAGCATGAGTACGGCGTGAAGGCGCGCATCATGGCCAGTAACTTCAACCTGGCACGCTGGGTCACCTCTGAAGACCCGAACGAGTTGAAGAAATTCATCGATGCCAACGCGCACCGCGTGGCCTTAGATGCAGTCGATGCACCGACCCTGCTGGTCGATCACAGCGCCACCCTGCGTGCAGTCGAGCAGCAGTGGCCGAAAATCAAGTTCCACGCGCTGCGCGAGCATGCCGGGCTTGTGTTTCAGTCAAAAATGTGATTTTGACGGATTTTTTAGCCATTTTTTGCAGTGTTTTAGGGCTGTAGCCCAATAAATACGGGTGTAAACAGCTACAAAACAGGCAGCGGCAGTGCGGTCTTGTAGCGCACCTGCTTGAGTGCAAAGCTGGAGCGGATTTTTTCGATGCCCGGAATCGACGTGAGCTGCTCGAGAATGAATTTCTCCAACGCAGCAATGTCGGCGATGGCAACACGAATCAGGTAGTCGCTGTCGCCGGTCATCAAATAACACTCCATCACTTCGTCATGCTCGGCAATGCGCCGCTCAAACTCCGCCAGCGACTCTTTGTTTTGCGAACGCAAGCTAATCGAGATGAACACGCTGAGGCCCAGGCCCAGCGCGGCTGCATTGGCAATGGCGACGTAGCGGTCAATGACTTTGGCGGCCTCCAGCGCCTTGACCCGCGCCAGACACGGCGAGGGGCTTAAATGCACACGCCGGGCCAGCTCGACGTTGGACAGCGAGCCATCACGCTGAAGTTCGGCAAGAATCTTTAAATCAAGGTTATCAAGCTTCATAGTCCGTAAAATCTGTTATTTCCAGAATTTTATGCTAAATATAAAACTAATAGCCACATATTAAAGCAGCACCTTTTGAGCTGGTTTGCGTAAAGTCGTAGGCATCATGAACGATTCCAGCGCCCACCGCCACCTCACCCATACAGCACTTTCATTCGACAATTTTGCTGATCCTGACCCGCAAGAAACCGCCGAATGGCGCGAAGCATTTGAAGCCTTGGTCGCAGCCCAAGGCCCGGCACGCGCCCGGCACATGCTGGACGAGCTGGCCCGCCTGGCGCGTACGCAACGCATAGGCTGGCAACCCGAGCTTTCAACGCCCTACTTGAACACGATTGCGGTTGATCAGCAGCCGGTGTTCCCCGGCGATTTGGCGCTGGAAGAGCGCTTGGCCTCGCTGATGCGCTGGAACGCACTGGCCATGGTGGTGCGTGCCAACCAGGTCGAGACCGGTGGCTCGTCCGAACTCGGCGGCCACATCGCCAGTTACGCCAGCGCGGCGGACTTGTTCGAAACCGGCTTCAACCACTTTTTCCGCGCGCGCGAAGGCCTGGGCGAAGGCCAGCACCGAGGCGACCTGGTGTTCTTCCAGCCGCACAGTTCCCCTGGCGTGTATGCGCGTGCTTACCTCGAAGGTCGGTTGCAAGAAAAAGACTTGGCCTGCTTTCGCCAAGAACTCACCGCCAAAGATGGCGCGCAAGGTTTGTGCAGCTACTGCCATCCGTATTTGATGCCCGACTTCTGGCAGTTCCCCACCGGCTCCATGGGCATTGGCCCCATCAGCTCGATTTACCACGCGCGCTTCATGCGCTACCTCACGCATCGCAACTTGCTCGACTGCACGGGCCGCAAGGTGTGGGGCGTGTTCGGTGATGGGGAGATGGACGAGCCCGAATCCATGTGCGCCCTGACGCTGGCCGCGCGTGAAGGCCTGGACAACTTGGTCTGGGTGGTCAACTGCAATTTGCAGCGGCTTGATGGCCCGGTGCGCGGCAATGGTCGCATCATCGACGAGCTTGAAAAGCTGTTCGCAGGCGCCGGCTGGAACGTCATCAAGCTGGTCTGGGGCAGCGACTGGGACGGCCTGTTTGCCCGCGACGTGAGTGGCGCATTGGCTAGAGCCTTTGCCAACACGGTTGACGGCCAGATGCAGACCTTTGCCGCCAAGGACGGGCGCTTTAACCGCGACAACTTTTTCGGCCAAAACCCCGAGCTGGCGCGTCTGGCGCAAGGCATGACCGACGAGCAAATTGACCGCCTCAAACGCGGTGGCCATGACTTGGTAAAAATCCACGCCGCCTACGCCGCAGCAGCAGCGCACAAAGGCCAGCCAACGGTGATACTGGCGCACACCAAAAAAGGCTACGGCTTGGGGCAAGCGGGTCAAGGCAAGATGACGACGCACTCGCAAAAAAAGTTTGGCGAGACTGATCTGATCGAATTCAGAAACCGCTTTAACCTGCCTTTGACAGACCAGCAGGCCAAGCAAATCGCCTTCTACAAGCCAGCGCCCGAGAGCCCCGAGATGCAGTACCTGCACGCCAGACGCAAGGCCTTGGGCGGCTACCTGCCCAAGCGCGAAAGCGTTGCTGAAGTCATCGCCATACCGGCGTTGCCCGCGTACGCTGGTTTTGCATTGCAGGCCAATGGCAAAGAGATGAGCACCACCATGGCCTTTGTGCGTATGCTGGGCGGACTTTTGAAAGACGGCGCACTCGGCCCGAGAATCGTTCCCATCGTGGCCGACGAAGCGCGCACCTTCGGCATGGCCAATTTGTTCAAGCAGGTGGGCATTTATTCCAGCGTTGGCCAGCGTTATGCACCCGAAGACATCGGCTCGTTGCTGAGCTACCGCGAAGCCATGGACGGGCAGATTCTGGAAGAGGGCATCAGCGAAGCCGGCGCCCTGGCCAGCTGGACGGCCGCTGCCACCAGCTACAGCGTACATGGCTTGGCGATGCTGCCCTTCTACATGTTTTACTCGATGTTCGGCTTTCAGCGCGTCGGCGACCAGATCTGGGCCGCCGCTGACCAGCGTGCGCGTGGCTTTTTAATCGGTGCCACATCGGGCCGCACCACGCTGGGTGGCGAAGGCCTGCAGCACCAGGACGGCAGCAGCCATTTGATAGCCGCCACCATTCCCAACTGCAAGGCCTACGACCCGGCGTTTGCGTGCGAGCTGGCGGTCATCATCGACCACGGTATGCGCGAGATGATGGTCGAGCAAAAAGACGTTTTTTACTACGTCACGATGATGAACGAGAACTACGCGCAGCCCGATTTGCAGGCCGGAAGCGAGCTTGAAATGATTCGAGGTTGCTATAAATTCAGTAGCTGGTCACGCCCGTATTCATTGGATAACAGCCCAAAGAGCCCTAAAACGGCAGCAAAAACGGCGCAAAAAGTGACTTTAATGGGCTCTGGAGCGATTTTAACGGAAATCATCAAGGCCGCAGTGCAACTTGGCGAGCTGGGCATTGAAGCCAGCGTGTACAGCGTGACCAGCTGGAGCGAACTCGCACGCGATGGCGCAGCCTGCCAGCAGCGTGCATTGAACGGCGAAGCAAGCGACGAAGTAAGCAGCGACTCGTTCGTTCAAATGCAATTGAGCAGCAGCGAAGGCCCCATCATCGCCGCCACCGACTATGTGCGCGCCGTGCCAGAAAGCATTCGCGCCTTTTTGCCGCCAGGGCGCAGCTACCTGACGCTGGGCACCGACGGCTTTGGCCGCAGCGACACGCGTGCTGCGCTGCGCGATTTCTTCGGCGTTGATGCGCAGAGCATCGTTCGCGCGGTGCTGCATGCGCTGAAGGCCTGAGCTGCCTCGCTCGTTCCGGCTCACGCTCTTCACACGATCGCTGCCGCTGGCGCGCAGGCGTCGTCGCCACCGCGAATGGCGCCAGAGTAGTTTGTAATTGTTCTCAAATCGACTATTCTGGCGACAATCACCACCGTGGTCATTCACCGTCTGGTCGCGACTGTGCACCTGTTCCAGCGGGGTGAACGAGGCCGCGCCGTTAAGATGCACCCGTTGGGCGTCATAGTTGCACCTTGAAGGAGGCCACATGCATACAGAATTCTTCGAGATATCCAGCCGCTTCTGCGGTCCCCCGCGGTCCGGCAATGGTGGTTACACCTGTGGCCGTCTCGCCAAGCAACTGCGGGGATCGGCAGTCGTTCGACTGAAGGCACCGCCACCGCTCAACACTGAGCTGCGCCTCGAGTCCACCGAACAAGAGGCGCGCCTGTACAGCGGTGCGACGATGATTGGCGAGGCAAAGCTCGCGCCGCTCGATTTGCAGGTACCAACCGGCCCATCGTACGGAGCGGCCGAGGAAGCGGCGCTATCCTATGTCGGGTTTAAGACTCACTCCTTTCCAGGCTGCTTTGTTTGTGGGCCAAACCGCGCACCGAATGATGGCTTGCGCATATTTCCCGGCTCAATAGATGGAAGCGCGCTGCTGGCTGCACCATGGATCCCGCATGAATCGCTCGCGGATGGTTCGGGAGTCGTTCAGTCCGAGTTCTTATGGTCGGCGCTGGATTGCACAAGCGCCTTTGCCGTCCTGCCAGAGAAAGAGGGGGTCGCCATCGTCCTTGGTGAGCTGACCGTCGATTTGACCGGCACCGTCGCAGCCGGTGAACCTTGTGTCGTCGTCGGGTGGTCGCTCGGCGTCGAGGGGCGAAAACGCCGCGCTGGGTCAGCGCTCTACGCACCCGGTGGGCGCCTGGTCGCGGCAGCGCGCGCCGCCTGGATAGAGGTCCCTGCCAGCACTTGGGGATGAGCGCTCAATTTTTGAAAACCAATCCGCGAAACGTGCACGGCCAAGATGGCGCGCGCGGAAAACGGGTTTTTTTACAGCCTCGTTAGGCGGTAGTTGCGTCCGGCTGCAGCAGCTACTTTATTTTTTTCAAGCAGCCCTCTAAAACTGAAAGGAATTTATCATGGCCACACCAATGAATCCAAACAAAGCACTTTGGGAAAAAGGCGACTTTACTCGCATTGCAGAGAATATGAGAGGTGAAGGAGAGGCATTCGTCGAGAGACTCGGTATCACCAAAGGGCTAAAGGTCCTGGATCTCGGATGCGGCGATGGAACGACGGCGATACCAGAGGCGAAACTTGGAGCTGACGTTTTAGGTGTCGATATCGCAAGCAACCTGGTTGAAGCGGGTAACAAGCGTGCAAAGGACCAAGGTCTCACGAACTGCAAGTTTCAAGAGGGCGATGCATCCAGTATGCCGGAACTGCAAGATCAGACATTTGACCTTGTCGTGAGTATCTTTGGCGCGATGTTTGCCCCGAGGCCGTTTGATGTGGCCAAGGAGATGGTGCGCGTCACTCGGCCCGGTGGTCGGATCGTTATGGGGAATTGGATTCCAAATGATCCGACATTGGTGGCGCAAATTTTGAAAGTCAGCGCCTCATACTCGCCGCCACCGCCGGAAGGATTCGTAAGCCCTATGACCTGGGGGATTGAGAGCAACGTGATCGAGCGATTCGCCGGCGCGGGGGTCCCAGCCGAGAAGATATCGTTTGCCCGCGACACGTTTACGTTCAACTATCCCGGTACGCCATCTGAGTTCGTTTCTGTGTGGAAGACCTACTACGGGCCAATGATGAATGCATTCGAAGCCGCAGAAAAGAACGGCCGATCCGCTGATCTGCAAAAGGAGCTAGAAGATCTATTCAACAGCCAAAACAAAAGTCCGCGCAAGGATGCCACCTCTATTCCTGCAACCTTCTTGCGCGTTACCGTTGCGCTTTGAAAAAGGTGCAGCAGGTGGGAACGAAATGACGACGCTACAATCGCCTAACTTAGCGCGCAAGCGCGCGCCGGTTAGCTCTGCGTTGCTGGCGTGAGATTTCGACGGTCCAAAGCGTAATATGAAGCAGGGGGGCACATGGTCGACGTGAGTGCAAGCTTTACAGGTTCCATCCCCGAGTACTACGACAGTTGCCTGGGTCCGGCCTGGTTCGACGCCTTTGCGGCGGACCTCGCGCAACGCCTTCCAGCCGAGCCTCCAGGCGACGTACTGGAGATCGCCTGCGGTACTGGCCGCCTAACCCGGCGGCTGCGTGAGCGACTCGATCCGGCCTTTCGACTGGTCGCCACAGACCTTAGCGCGGCCATGCTGGACTACGCGCGCAGCAAGCTAGGCGACCGCAAAGGCATCGAATGGCGAGAGGCGGACGCGGTCAAGCTGCCCTTCCGCGATGGCGAGTTCGGCGTCGTGGTTTGCGCCTTCGGCATCATGTACGTGCCGGACAAGAAGGCGGCCTTCCTGGAGGCTCGACGTGTGCTCAAGAAAGGAGGCACCCTTCTGTGCAACGTCTGGGACCGCATCGAGGAGAATCCACACGCTGCGGTGAATGCACAAGTCGTCGAAGGTCTCTTTCCCGGCGACCCGGAAATGCGTTTCAGTGCTCCCTATGAAATGTACGACCCGGCACTGTTGCGCCAACTGCTTGCCGAAGCGCGTTTTCAGGAAGTGCGAATCGAGAAGAAACGGCATCTGATCGACCACGTCAGTGCGCGTACCGTGGCCACTGGGCAGATACGTGGCACTCCGCGGTCGCTCCTCATCGAGAAGCGGGGCGTCCCGCTCGACGAGGTGATAGAAAAGGTCACCGCTGCTCTGACGAAAATTGGCGGGGCGGATCCGTATCGGGGTCCTGCGCAGGCGGTCGTGATCGAGGCACGGGCGAATGGGTCGCGGCAGCGCGCGCCGTCTGGATAGAGGTCCCTGCCAGCACTTGGGGATGAGTCACGTCGAGCTGCTAGGTGAAATGACGTTCAGGGCTGGTTTTGCAGCCACTCACGCACGGCCTGCGGGTACAGAATGTGTTCCTGCACCAGCACCCGCGCGGCCAGTATTTCGGCGGTGTCACCCGGCAGCACCGGCACCACCGCCTGCGCCAGGATCGGGCCATGGTCCAGTGCGGTAGTGACCTGGTGCACCGTCGCCCCCGCTTCTGTGCAGCCCGCATCGATGGCGCGCTGATGCGTGTCAAGGCCGGTGAAGGCGGGCAACAGCGATGGATGGATGTTGATGAGCCGCCCGACATAGTGCTGCACAAACCCGGGCGTGAGGATGCGTATGAAGCCAGCCAGCAGCACCAGCGCGGGCCGGTAGCCATCGATCAGTTGCATCAGCGCGGCATCAAATGCTTCACGTGAGTCAAAGGCGGTGTGGCTCAGGACCTGCGTGGGGACGCCCAGCGATTGCGCCATCTGCAGCCCCGCAGCATCAGGCCGGTTGCTGATCACAGTTGCGACGCTGGCGCCAAACTGCTTTTGCCAGTCTTGCTGCTGCGCGGTACGGACGATCGCGGCCATGTTGGAGCCGCTGCCCGAAATCAAAATCACGATATTTTTTTTCTGGCGCGGCATATTACTGTGGATTATCGCGATCACAACCCGTGCTGCGGTGGCTTGGCCAGCGCAAACAGCGCCAAAGTCACAGCGCCCATGGCCGCCAGCAGCCACAGCAGCCCGGTGTAGCCGCCCAGCCCCAGCAAGGCCCAGGCCGTCAGAAAAGGTGCAGCCGCGCGGGTGCACAGCGCAATGCCCGACATCGCGCCACTGATGCGGCCCACATGTTCTTGCCCATAAAAATCAGGAACGATGTTGCTGCGCACAATCGTGATCAGGCCATTGGCCACACCAAACAGCACGGCAAACATCACCAGCACCAGCGGCTGGTGGCCCAGGGCAAACACCATCAGGGCCAGCGGAAACAGGGCCAGCACCATGAGACCGAGACTGCGGTGCTTTAGTGGCCGGCCCAGCCACAAAAACGCAAAGCGCCCGGCCACCTGCGCCGGGCCAAACCAGACCATCACGGCCACGGCCTGCGCTTGCGTTAGGCCCTTGGACTCGAAAGCAGGCATCAGGTGCGCCCATATCGTGGACAGTGCAAACGCATACAGCGTAAAGCTTGCAGTCAGCAGCCAAAACGTCCGCCCCTGCATAGCCTGGCGCAAGGTCGCGTGGTCTTGCAGCGCTTCGGCCGACGATGCGG
>JBCKNM010000013.1:0-30309 GCA_038902775.1 Polaromonas sp. | reverse complement strand
TGGAAGGCGGTGGTCGCCATTGCAGCGAAGAACGCACGCATGTGCTGGGCCATGCTGCAGCGGGGAGACGCGTTCAAGCTGCCTGCGTGAGAGCTGTTGAGAATGAATTTGTAGACGTCACCGTGTGATGAGAAGTCGTTGATGGGTAAAAGGTTTGGACCTGCGCCGGGGAATGCTCGATTAGCTTAAGGAGGTCAACAGGGCAAGAAATTGCTCTGATCCTCGACTAACGAATGGAGCCCTCGGCGCGCGTCTTTCATCAGGGTCCGCAAGAGTAACTTGCACTAATGACCGTTTGTAGTTTTGCCGTCCACATGCCTTTGACTCGACAGGCAACGACCGATAGCAGCACCGTGATGAGGAGAGAGAGAGAGAGAGAGAAGACAAATTCCGTGGTCAATCGCTGGCGCGATTCAACCACGCGGGGTCAGTGTTTGACAAAGGTGGGGAAGCCCTTGTAGTAAAGTTAAGGGGCGCCGCGCTTTTGCGGCGTCCCGCTTGAACGCAGGGTTAGGTTTGATGTGGAATATCAAGACATGGCCCCTTTGTTTTGTTGTTATGTTCACAACCACAGATCACCATAACCCCAAATAAGCGTTCCAACTAGAGCGCAAAGAAGCGCCAGGATTCCAACGACTTTAGAAGCACGCGAAAAATCCCACGGCGTTTCGTTCGCTTTGACTCGACATGCATTTAGGATGTGTTTCTTATTCATTCGATGGAGAGAGACGAACTCAGCGAGAAGAGCAAGAAACGTCATGACGCTTCCAGAGCGCCCGAACATGTTTCCGTTATGCCAAATAGCCCAAGCGATAAGAGGCGTGGCAATAGCCGCCGAGAGAAGAAGCGCTTCGGGCCAGTACATGCGGAAACTGACCGGCGGGTTTTCTACTACTTGGTATGTCTGGTTATTCATTTGAGAACCTAACGTCTTGGTGAACGGCGGGCCAGCACAGACGGTTGATGTGGCACCGCGCTGACGGCCCGTCCATTCCACCTAAAGTTATACGCAGCATTAACCCGGTGACACATGCGGCGGCCCCTTCCATGGAAAGGCAGGCAGCACTTTGTTTATGGTTTCGACGAGTGCCTGCAATGTTTCTTGGCTGACGGCAATCTTTTGGTAAGTGCCATCGTCGATGGTGTAGCAAAGGAGGTTGCCTTCCAAATTGCTTAATCCGAGGAACCCTTGTACGTCCATCCGCTTTCCCTTTCTCTTGTCCTGCGATGAGGCGTAGCGGCGAGTGCGATCTTCCAAATGCATTGCGGAGTTCCGGATCTTGCGGACCATGGGAAGTCTTTGATTGAACTCATCGCGAGCCTCACGCACCGGCTGTGGGACTGAGTCGTAGTCACACAATTCGTCAAGAAATTTTCCGAAAGAATCCACAGCATAGACGAACGAGTGGGCATGCATAAAGGGTATTTTGTGCGAGTAGGAGCGGGGGACTACGCCCAATTCTGCTTTTTTCCGCAGGGCACGGCGTTCGCTTTCGAAGTGATATCTGTGGGAGTCACGGAAATACATCTCGCCTAGCTCCGCTCGCAGCTGCTCCTCGACCTCCTGACGAATCTGTGCGTCTCTTTCCCATTCTGCGCGTGGGTGTGTAAGAGAGTTAATGGAGTCCTCGAACATCGTTAAAGCGATCGCCGCCTCCGCGACACGATCTTCCAGATTTCGAAGCATTCCTTCCAATTCGAACGCCAAGTCCCGATCTGGGAGGTCCAGCCATGTGCCGGGATAGATGACTTCCGCGATGTGCATGCTACGTATAACGTAAAATTGAGGGGCGCCGCGCTGTTGCGGCGTCCCGCTCGAATGCAGGGTTAGGCATTTCATGGTCAGTCACCGACGTGTCTCCAGTGATTGGTTTCAAAATCATAGTGCTCTGTCTGGAAAGGAAGGTATGTCGTGGCGTAGAACAGGGTCGGTTTCCCTGACTCAAGAATGTAAGCCGATAATCCTAGCTCACTTCTGAGTTGCCCTTTTGACATCCCAATCGCGTCGATATTGGGAGGATAGCTCCCATGCTCCTTTGCATACTGTTGAATGGCGCTGGCTACCTTATTGGCACTGGCTTGAGTAGACACATACAAGTAATAGTGAATGCCAATAACCACAAATACGGCTGACACCCAAATGGCGACCTTCACACCCTGAATTACCCTACGAGCCTGCTGAGTAGTGATGATGAAAATGCTGTACAAAATCCATGGAACCAATGGAAGAGCCAACAGTAACAACATAAACCCTGCGTGTCGCTGTGCGAGAAGTAGGGTCACGATTGAAACTGAAACCAAAGTTGTTCGGACGGATCGTATCTTCATATTCACTGACGTAGAGCCTCAACGTCCGGCTTCAGGCGCGCGCCGCTCGCGGCGCGTCGCCCTGCAAGCCGTGGTTAGGTGGCACGCGCGGGGTTGCTCGAGCGGTAGAGGCCGCGCCAGCCGCTGACCGATCGGTATCACGGGGACGCCGACGTCAGGACATGGATAACGACATCCCTCAACCACTTCAGTTCTTTCTCCGAACGCTCCGCTCCGAACTCTACCGAGCCGCGATCGCTGCGGACCACGATACTGCTGCCCACGAGGAGTTCAAAGTTCATGCGCGTTATTTCCACTTCCTCGATCTCGTTCGCCTGCAGGCGGATCGTATTCGAGCCGAAGACGCCGCGCCGGGTCAGGACGAGTTCGTCCGGCGAAACGACTAGCCGCTCGTCGCGAGGCGCAACAAAAAGGAAAATAGGCAGGATCAGACACAGTAGGACGAGAAATGTAAAAAGCGGACGACCCATGTCCGGGAGATACTTGTGCAGCTTCGGATCGAACTCGATGAAGACGGCGGACAGGCCCGCGATCATCAACCCTGCCAGGACGACCCAGACCCAATGCATGACCGGCATGTCGATCGTGGCAGTCAACCGGCTCTCCCCGAAGCTCACGCTCGATCTCGCGCCTGGGAGCTGCTGGGGCATCCGGGAGGTCAGGCCCAAGCGCTTCGCCCTCTGTCGAATTGACTCATTCAGAGTGCCGGCGTCGCGCACGACTTCCTCTCCCGAGGATCGGTCGCGGATTCCGAGGTGGAGGAACTTGGCGATCTCCTCGGCGAGGCGCCGTGCCTTGTCGTAATCCCTCGGTTCGTGAAGCGTGATCGCATCGGCGCCGGCGCCTTCCAACCTCACCGGAAAGACTTCATAGCTGGCGCTGCGATAGAGGTGCCGCCTCTCGTGGGACAGGGTCACAAAGTGGGCTTGCGAGAAGGGATGCTCGGTCTTGCGAAAGGGAACGAGCAGCCCCCACCACTTCGTAACGGTACGTCGCTGCCGATCGACAATGACGCCGAAGCGGACGCACATGAAAATGGCCCCGCAGAGTGCGAACACGCCGCTGCCAGCGATGGCACCAGAGTCGCGCCGCCCGATCAGCAGCCCCACCGCACCCATCGCAAGGAACCCGAGGCCGGCGAGCATGTACATGTACTTGCGGGCGCTCGGGGTAATCCTCTTTAAGTTCGAATCCATGGTGCTCCGAATTGCCACCTAACGAGGCTGTAAAAAAACTCCACCCCTGGAGAAATGCTCCGATTTTGGGGGTACGTTTACCCTCGCCGAGGTCATGATCGTCGAATACAGCGCGTTCTGAGAGGTCGATTTCTGCATTTTCATGTTTCTATCGTTGCGGAGAGGTTTTTTTACAGCCTCAAAAACAATCAGCGTTTATCCGCCGCGCCGTAAAGCCAGCACAAGGCAAAGACATCAATCGCGGCGGATAAACCATGTTGGACTGAACCGCATGTGCTGCGATCGTGTTGCGGTAGTTGAACTATAAGGGGATTTGATCCAATCGCCCTACCTCTGCGACAGATTATGACCCCGCCCAGCGCCATTGCGCCCGGCGCAAACCACAGCCCGCGCGGTGTTGGCCCTGGTTACTGCACCAAACCAGACCGGCACCACGGCGGCACGGTGGCGCGCGTCTTGACCCGCCAGCATAAGGCGCAGCACTGCCCCCCCCGCACAAGGCACGGTGCGTGGCATGGGCGCGACGGGCCCATGCAGCACCCGCGCAGCATGGGTGGCGCCGAGGTGACGCAGTTTCTGACCATGCTCGCCAACGAGCGCCGAGTGTCGGTGTCAACGCACAATCAGGCGCTCAGCTCCTTGCTGTTTTTGTACCGCCAGGTGCTGGCCATTGATTTGCCTTGGCTGACAGAGGTGCAGCGCCCGACCCGCCCCCGGCGGATACCCTCTGTGTTGACCAAGGCCGAAGTTGCGTCTCTTTTGGGCTCAATGGATGGCGAAATGGCTTTGTTGGCCAAGCTGCTGTATGGCACGGGTATGCGTTTGATGGAGGGCCTGCGCCTGCGGGTCAAAGACGTGGACTTTGATCGACAGGTATTGGTTGTGCGGGAGGCCAAAGGCGGAAAAGACCGGGTAGTGATGTTGCCGCGTTCGTTGCATGAGGCGCTCAAGGCGCAGGTGCTCCAGGCGCGGGCAGTGTGGATGCATGACCGGGAAGTGGGCTGCGCTGGTGTTGAAGTGCCCGATGCGCTGGCGGTCAAGTACCCTGACTTGGGTAGGCGATGGGGGTGGTTTTGGGTATTCCCTGCACCTAAATTCTCGGTTGATCCGCGCTCCCGGATTGAGCGTCGGCACCACCTCTATGAAGAGCGCTTGCAGCGCGCCATCAAACTGGCCAGTGCTACGGCGCAAATTGTCAAACCTGTTTCCGTCCACACGCTACGCCATAGTTTTGCCACGCATTTGCTGCAGGCTGGCACCGACATCCGCACGGTGCAAGAGTTGCTGGGCCATAGCGATGTGTCCACCACCATGATGGGTTTTTGGGGTCAGAGCCCAAATTCGCCCAGCCTACGGCTGGCCCACAGGGTGCGGCGCAAAGCGCCGCAGCGAAATTGGTGTCTGACCCCAATAACCCGCGGCGGGCGGTACGGCGAGTCCACTGGATCTACTGCTGGCTTGAGTTTCAGATCACTTTGGCAATCGCCGCACAAACGTAGTCGATGTTCTTGCTGTTCAGTGCGGCCACGCACATGCGGCCGGTGTCGGTGCCGTAAATGCCGAACTCGCTGCGCAGGCGCAGCATCTGGTCCTTGGAGAGGCCCGAGTAGCTGAACATGCCGATCTGCGTGGTGATGAAGCTCATGTCCTGCTTCACGCCGGCCGCTTTCAGGCCATCGACCAGCTTTTGCCGCATGGCCTTGATGCGAACGCGCATTTCGGTCAGCTCTTCTTCCCACAGCGCGCGCAGGGCGGGGCTGTTGAGCACCGTCGCCACGACAGTAGCACCGTGAATCTGCGGGTTGCTGTAGTTGGCGCGGATCACCAGTTTGAGCTGCGACAGCACCTTGTCGGCTTCTTCCTTGCTCTGGCACAGAACCGACAGCGCACCGACGCGCTCACCATACAGGCTGAAGCTTTTCGAGAACGAGGTGGATAAAAAAAACGAAAGGCCAGCGGCGACAAATTTGGCAACCGCCGCACCGTCTTCCTGGAGGCCATAGCCAAAGCCCTGATAAGCCATGTCAAGAAAAGGCGTGAGCCCTCTAGCCTTGACGACGGCAATGACCTGATCCCACTGCGCGCTGGTGATGTCGTAACCGGTCGGGTTGTGGCAGCAGGCGTGCAGCACGACGATGGTGTCTTCGGCGGCGGCGTTCAGCGCGGCCAGCATGCCGTCGAAGTTGATGCCTTTTTTGGCTGCGTCGTAGTAGGG
This sequence comes from Polaromonas sp., assembly GCA_038902775.1. Taxonomy (GTDB): domain Bacteria; phylum Pseudomonadota; class Gammaproteobacteria; order Burkholderiales; family Burkholderiaceae_C; genus Polaromonas. The sequence goes on along the minus strand of JBCKNM010000013.1, from coordinate 24,570 downwards.
GTGGCTAGTCACCACAAAGCCGGCCTGGGTGAACAGGCCGCGGTGGTTTTCCCAGCTCGGGTCGGAAAGCAGCACCTTGGCGTTGGGCAGCAGCTTCTTCAAAAAGTCGGCACCAATCTTCAGGCCACCGGTGCCGCCTATGGCTTGAGCAGTGGCAACGCGGCCACTTTTGACGGGCTCGCTGTCAGCACCAAACACCAGTGACTTGACGGCCGAGTCATAGGCCGCAATGCCGTCGATCGGCAGGTAGCCGCGCGGCTTGGGCGATTCCATCATCTGCTTTTCAGCCGCCTGTACGCATTTGAGCAGGGGCAGCTTGCCGTCGTCGTCGTAGTACACACCGACACCGAGGTTGACCTTGCTGGGGTTGCTGTCGGCGGCGAACTGTTCATACAGACCCAGGATGGGGTCGCGTAGGGCCATTTCGACGGCAGTAAATAAAGACATGGGACTCCTGAAAAGTAAAAAAGACGTAAGCTAGAGAGTTGCACTAATTTTAACTGTGCTTGAAAGCTGATTTGAGGTTCCCATGCCAGAAGTACTAGAACTCATAACCCCAACGAATGATGCCCAGATCAATGGCACATTCGCAAGCTTCCACAACTCGCCGTTCGAGCTTTTCATGCCCTACCAGCCCGCTGGCGACCAGCCGCAGGCGATTGACAAGCTGGTCGAAGGCATCAACGACGGCGAAGTGTTCCAGACCCTGCTGGGCGTGACCGGCTCGGGCAAAACCTTCACCATGGCCAATGTGATTGCCCGGCTCGGCCGACCGGCGATTGTGTTTGCACCCAACAAGACGCTGGCGGCGCAGCTCTACAGTGAGTTCCGCGAGTTCTTCCCGAAAAATGCGGTGGAATATTTCGTCAGCTACTACGACTACTACCAGCCTGAGGCCTATGTGCCGCAGCGCGATCTTTTCATTGAAAAAGACTCGGCCATCAACGAGCACATCGAGCAGATGCGCCTGTCGGCCACCAAAAGCGTGCTGGAGCGCCGCGACACCATCATTGTGGCGACGGTCAGCGCCATCTACGGCATAGGCACCCCCGAGGACTACACCCAGATGCGTTTTATCGCCCGCATTGGCGACAAGCTGGGCCAGCGTGATGTGATTGCGCGTTTGATCCGGATGCAGTACAGCCGCAACGACCAGGACTTTGCGCGCGGCACCTTCCGCGTGCGCGGCGATGTGATTGACGTTTTTCCGGCGGAGCATTCGGAGCTGGCGATTCGCATCGAGCTGTTTGACGATGAGATCGAAACACTGTCGTTGTTTGACCCACTGACCGGGCGCATCCGCCAGAAGATTCCGCGTTTTGTGGTCTACCCGAAAAGCCATTACGTCACGCCGCGCGACAAGGTGCTGATGGCGGTTGAAAGCATCAAGCTGGAGCTGGTCGAGCGCGTGGCGCAGTTTGTCAAAGAAGGCAAGCTTGTGGAGGCGCAGCGCATCGAACAGCGCACCCGGTTTGATCTGGAGATGCTGAGTGAAATCGGCCACTGCAAGGGCATTGAAAACTACACCCGCCACCTGAGCGGCGCGCCGCCGGGCTCGCCGCCCTCGACGCTGTGCGACTACCTGCCCAAGGACGCGCTGATGTTTCTCGACGAAAGCCACGTCATGATCGGCCAGCTCAACGCCATGTACAACGGCGACCGCGCACGAAAAAATAACCTGGTGGACTATGGCTTTCGTTTGCCCAGCGCGCTGGACAATCGGCCGCTGAAGTTCGAAGAATTTGAAGCCAAGATGCGGCAGGCCGTTTTTGTGTCCGCCACACCCGCTGCCTATGAGCAGGCGCACGCGGGGCAGGTGGTCGAGCAGCTGGTGCGGCCAACCGGGCTGGTTGACCCCGAGGTTGAAGTGCGGCCCGCAACCCATCAGGTTGACGATGTGCTGGGTGAAATCCGCATCCGCGTGGACAAAAACGAGCGCGTGTTAATTACCACGCTGACCAAGCGCATGGCCGAGCAGTTGACGGACTACCTTAGTGAAAACGGCGTGAAAGTGCGCTACCTGCACAGCGATGTCGATACCGTGGAGCGCGTCGAGATACTGCGTGACCTGCGGCTGGGCGCTTTTGATGTACTGGTTGGCATCAACCTGCTGCGCGAGGGGCTGGACATTCCCGAGGTCTCGCTGGTCGCCATTCTGGATGCCGACAAGGAAGGTTTTTTAAGGTCAGAGCGCAGCCTGATCCAGACGATTGGCCGTGCCGCGCGAAACATCAATGGCCGCGCGATTTTGTATGCCGACCGCATCACCGACTCGATGAAAAAAGCCATCGGCGAAACCGAGCGCAGACGCAACAAGCAAATCGCCTTTAATTTGGAGCATGGCATCACGCCCAAGAGCATCGTCAAGCGCATCAAGGATTTGCTCGACGGTGTGTACAGTGAAAAATCAGGCAAGGAAGCCGAGAAGCTTCAGATGCAGAAGGCGCTGGTCGAGGACATGAGCGAGAAAGACATCTCGCGCGAGATCAAGCGGCTGGAAAAGCAGATGCTGGATCACGCCAAAAACCTCGAATTCGAAAAAGCCGCAAGGGTGCGCGACCAGTTGCATATCTTGAAGAGCCAAGCCTTTGGAGCGTCTGGTACAGACCAGATCATCTATATCTCCACGCCATCGTCGTAGCTGTCGTCGTAGCCTGCGGAAAACCCTTGGAAATGCTATACTTGACGCATTCAGTCGGAGACATAAAAAATAAGAGAGGCTTCCCGCGATGACCAGCTGACTGGCGTGGGTAGCTACGGAGGGGAAATGACCTAAAAACATCATTTTTTAGGGCAAAAACGATAGTCAAATCAACTTAAAAGGAGATTGTTATGCGCCTCACGACCAAAGGCCGCTTTGCGGTCACTGCCATGATTGACTTGGGCCTGCGCCAAAATAGTGGCCCGGTAACGCTGGCAGCCATTAGCCAGCGCCAGCAAATTTCGCTCTCATATTTAGAGCAGCTTTTCGGCAAACTGCGCCGCCACGAACTGGTTGAGTCCACCCGTGGCCCTGGCGGCGGTTACACGCTGGGCCGCAAGGCATCCGCCATCACCGTGGCCGACATCATTGTGTCGGTAGACGAGCCGCTTGATGCCACCCACGGCGACAAGGAAAACGGTACGGGTGAGGGCGGCCGCTGCATGACGCACGAGCTGTGGGCATCACTGAACAGCCGTGTGGTCGAGTTTCTGGACTCCGTCACCCTGCAAAAGCTGGTCGATGACCAGCTCGCCAAGGGTGTGGTCGTCGAGAAAACCTCCCTGGTCAAAAAAGCGATTTTCACATCGCCCATAGCCAAACCCATGCGCGTGAACGCACCCAACTCGGTGTTTGCTTTGGGCAATGCGTTTTTGAAGACCTGATTGATGTATTGCAAAGCAGCTTGAATACGCCCTGTCTTTTCCTTCACTTCGACGGCCTCGAACAACCCGTCTGGATACAGGTAATCCTCGCCACTATCGTCGATCACCCGGATCAAGCCGTGACTGTCGGAGCGGGAAAAATCTGCCGCTGTAGGCCCGGTTTCTGATTGGTGACAGAACCCTGAAGATCGGGCCTTCCGGAAGCGTTTTCGCTGGAAAACCAGTGAGGTCAAGCCCTGAGTGGGTAATCCCCTATATTTATGGATTGAGCAACTGCTAGACTCGCGACTGTCTCTTTCGCTGTCTCTTTCAATCTACACCCGAGGAGTTACTCATGGATCGTCGCTCACTTATTAAAAACGCCGGTATTGCCGGTGTCCTAGCCGCCGGCGTTGCGCCCGCTGTGCATGCGCAGGAAGCCATTCGCTGGCGTCTGGCCACCAGCTTTCCCAAGGTGCTGGACACCATCTACGGTGCTGCCGAAGTTTTCGCCAAGAAGGTCGGCGAAATGTCGGGTGGCAAATTCACCATCACGGTGCATGCCGCTGGCGAGCTGATGCCGGCTATTGCCGGCATGATCGACAACATCTCCAAAGGCACCACCGAAATGGTACACACCGCGCCGTACTACTTCTTCGGCGTGAATGATGCGTTTGCGCTGGGCTGTGCCGTGCCCTTCGGTTTGAACAGCCGCCAGATGACGGCCTGGATGTACCAGGGCAACGGCGGCAAGCTGATGCGCGAGTTTTATGCCAAGTACAACATCGTCAACTTCCCCATGGGCAACACCGGTGCGCAAATGGGTGGCTGGTACCGCAAGCAAATCAAGTCGGTGGCGGACATGAAGGGTCTGAAGTTCCGCGCTGGCGGTTTTGCCGGCAAGGTGCTGGGCCGTATGGGCGTGGTGGCGCAGAACATTCCTGGCGGCGAGATTTACACTGCGCTGGAAAAAGGCACGATTGACGCGGCCGAGTGGGTTGGTCCCTACGACGACCTGAAGCTGGGCTTTCACAAAGTGGCACCGTACTACTACTACCCCGGCTGGTGGGAAGGCGGCCCGCAGCTCGACGCTTACGTCAACAAGACCGCCTATGACAAACTGTCGCCCGAGAACAAGGCCATCCTGGAAGCTGCTGCTGCCGTTGCGCACACCGACATGCAAGCCAAGTACGACGCCAAGAACCCTGAAGCCCTCAAGCAGCTGGTGGCACTCGGGGTCAAGGTTTTGCCCTTCCCCAGGGACGTGATGGATTTGGCCTTCAAGGAATCGCAGGCGCTGTACGCCGAGATGTCGGCCAGCAACCCCGACTGGAAGAAGATTTACGACGATTGGTCGGTGTTCCGTCGCGATCAGAACCTGTGGTTCCGCTTTACCGAAAGTCGTTTCGACAACTTCATGCAGGCGCAAAAACTGTAAAAGGCTCACTGGGAAAAAAACCCGCTATCCGGCGGGTTTTTTTGTGCCGGCTATTTCTTGTTGGCCTTGTCCATGGATTCGAGCAAAGCCTTCATCGGGTCTTCTTCCTTGCTCTGGGCCGGGGCTGCGTCGGTGGCCGCGCCCGGTGCAGGAACAGCCGCCGGATCGGGCGTGGGCTCATCGGCTGCTGACGGCATCAGAAGTTGCTGCATCACCTGCTCGGCAGTGAGTTTTTCGGTCTTCTCGATACCGCCGGTGACCAGGTTGGGGAACAGCATGATGGCCGCGATCATACAAATTTGCAGGATGATGAAGGCAATCGATCCCTTGTAGATCTGCGTCGTCGTCACCGCCGGTATGGTTTGACCGGTGACGCGGTCCTGGTAGTCCTTTTTGGCCGCTACGCTGCGCAGATAGAACAGGGCAAAGCCAAACGGCGGCGTTAAAAACGAGGTCTGCAGATTCATCGCAATCATCACGCCGAACCAGATCATCGCGTCATCCTCGCCCATACCAGGAACAATGCCGGGCAGGATTTTTGCCGCCACCGGGGCCAGCAGCGGGATCACGATGAAGGCAATCTCGAAGAAGTCGATGAACATGCCCAGAATGAACACCAGAATATTGACCACGATCAGGAAGCCCCAGGCGCCGCCCGGAATGCCCCTGAACAGGTTCTCGATCCAGATGTGGCCGTCGGCGGCGTTGAAGGTAAAGCTGAACACGGTGGCACCAATCAGGATGAACAGCACGAAGGAGGCCAGCTTGGCCGTGTTGTCCAGCGCCTGCTTGAGCAGGCTAAAGTTCAGTCGCTTCTTGCCCAGTGCCAGGATCAGCGCACCCAAAGCGCCCATGGCACCGCCCTCGGTGGGCGTTGCGATGCCCAGGAAAATCGTGCCCAGCACCAGGAAGATCAGAATCAGCGGCGGCATCAGTACGAAGGTGACCTGCTCGGCCAGCTTGGACAGCAGCTTCAGGCCGGTCATGTGGTTCACGATGGCCAAGCTCAAGCCCAGCAGCGAGGCCAGTGTCATCGACAGGATGACGATTTCGTCCTTGGGCGAGGGCCGCGAGCGCTCCAGCCATTTCGTCATCAGCGGATCATGCACCTGGGCCCAGGCAAAGCCCACCGCCGCGCAGATCAGCAGCAGCAGCAGCAGCGACTTGTGGCCCGAGTTGCCACCGGCTTCGCGGTAGATGCGGGCCTCGGGCGGCAGGGCCGGCACCAGGGCCGGACGGATCAGCGCCACCGCCACGATAAACAGGATGTACAGGCCCACCAGCAGCAGTCCCGGCAGCAGCGCGCCGGCGTACATGTCGCCGACCGAGCGGCCCAACTGGTCGGCCAGCACGATCAGCACCAGCGACGGCGGAATCGCCTGCGCCAGCGTGCCCGACGCCGTGATGACGCCAGTGGCAATCACCCGGCTGTAGCCGTAACGCAGCATGATGGGCAGCGAGATCAGACCCATGGAGATCACGGCTGCGGCTACCACGCCGGTGGTGGCGGCTAAGAGCGCGCCGACCAGAATCACGGCAATCGCTAGGCCGCCGCGCAGCGGACCGAACACCTGACCGACGGTCTCCAGCAGGTCTTCGGCCATGCCGGAGCGTTCCAGGATGATGCCCATGAAGACGAAGAAGGGAATCGCCAGCAGCGTGTCGTTCGACATGATGCCAACAATGCGCGACGGCAGCGCCTGGAGCAGCGCGGCCGGGAACAGGCCCGCTTCCATGCCGATGAAGCCGAAGCCCAGGCCGGTGGCGGCCAGCGCGAAGGCGACCGGAAAGCCGGTCAGCAGCAGGACAACCAGCCCGGCGAACATGAGGGGCACAAAATTAAGTGCCAGAAAAGTGGTCTGCATTTATGCTTCTCCGGCCAGTTTGCGCGCGGCGATTGCCTCGAGTTCTTCTAGGTGCTTTTGCTCGTCAGATTTGGCGTCTTCGCCAGACAGCACGTCTTGCCCGTGGCCCATCTGAAAGGCCTCGACCTTGAGTGACTTGGTATCTTCGTCCGACAGCACGTCGTGCCCGCGGCCCATCAGAAAGGCCAGCCGCTTGATCAGCTCCGACACCCCCTGCAGGGCCAGCAGCGAGAAGCCCAGCGGCACCAGCGCGTACACCGGCCAGCGGATCAGGCCGCCGGCGTTTTGCGACATCTCGCCAGAGGAGAGTGCCTGGGTGAACATGGGCCAGCTCAGCACGATCAAGATCAGGCAGAACGGGAACAGCACCGCCACAATGCCGACCACGTCGATCCAGTTGCGCGTGCGGGGGCTCAGGCGTGCTGAAATGAAGTCGATGCGCACGTGAGCATTCTTCAGGAAGACGTAGCCTGCAGCCAGCATAAAAGTGCCGGCAAACAGGTACCACTGAATCTCCAGCAGCGCATTGGAACTGCTGCTAAAGGCCTTGCGAACGATGGCGTTGCCGGCGCTGATGAGCGTGGCAGCCAGGATCAGCCACATGGTGAGTTTGCCTATCCAGGTGTTCAACCAGTCCACGGCATTGGAAAACTTCAATAAAGCGCGCATTTTGTTTCCAGAAAAAAGAGTCCGCGCATTATCGATCATCCGGCAGGCTGCTATATGACCTGCACGCCGCTGCCTTCCACCATGCGGCCAATGACGCGTGCGTCGGCAAAGCCCTGGCTGTGAAAGCAGGCCAGGACCTGGTCGGCAATGGCGGGGCTGCAGGACACCAGCAGGCCACCGCTGGTCTGCGGGTCGCTGAGCAGGGCCTGGTGGGCCGGGCTGATGCCGGCGGGCAAGGCCACTTCGCTGCCGTAGCTGGCCCAGTTGCGGCCTGATGCGCCGGTGACCATGCCTTGAGCGGCCAGCTCAAGCACCCCGGGCAGCAGCGGTATCTGATCCATCTGCAACTGCATTTTCAAGCCCGCACCGCGTGCCAGCTCCAGCCCGTGGCCCGCCAGGCCAAAACCGGTGATGTCGGTCAGCGCGTGTACGCCGTCCATCGCTGCCAGCGCAATGCCGGGCTTGTTGAGCTGGGTGGTCACGGCGATCATGCGCGTATAGCCCTCGGGGCTGAGCGCATCCTTCTTCAGCGCTGCCGACAAAATGCCGATGCCCAGTGGTTTGCCCAGGATCAGCACATCGCCGGCCTTGGCGTCCGAATTTTTCTTGACTCGCGAAGGGTGTACCAAGCCCAGCACCACCAAGCCATAAATCGGCTCGACCGAATCAATCGTATGGCCACCCGCAATTGGGATGCCGGCATCGCGGCAAACGTCTTGCCCGCCGCGCATGATGGCGCCTATGGTCTCCAGCGGAAGCACGTTGATCGGCATACCAACCAGCGCCAACGCCATGATGGGTGTGCCGCCCATGGCATACACGTCGCTGATGGCGTTGGTGGCGGCGATGCGACCGAAGTCATAGGGGTCATCGACGATGGGCATGAAAAAGTCGGTGGTGGCAATCAGAGCCTGGTTCTCGTTCAGCCAATACACGGCTGCGTCGTCAGCGGTTTCTATGCCTACCAGCAGCTCTTTCGGTATTGGCAGGTTGCTGGAATTTTTAAGGATTTCACTCAGTACGCCGGGCGCGATTTTGCAGCCACAGCCGCCGCCGTGTGACAGGCTGGTGAGCCGTGGCACGGCGAGGGTATTGAGTTTGTCGGGTGCGTTCATGGGGGCTTTCAGATATTTTCGTGCGCGGCTAAGGCGATTAAGGCGCTAAGGCGGAGGTGACCAAGTTTAAAACAAGGCGCTTTTCGAGGGCCGGCTCAAACCAATGGGCGCGTTGCCCGCATTGGCTTTGCAGCAGGGCCAGAAAATCGGGTTCCAACGCGCAGCGCTGCACCAGTTTTGCCAGTTGCGCGTCATCACCGAGTTCAAAGTAACCCGAATAATGTTTGCCCAGCATACCGACGTTGCCGTCAATGCGGGACGCCAGCACCGGCGTGCCGGACTGTACGGCCTCCAGAATGACGTGGGCACCACCCTCCATCTTCGAGCCGTTCACCAGCACATGGGCACGCTTGATGCGCTGGCGGGTAGCGGCTCTGGGCAAACCGCCCAGCCAGCGGTAGCCTGGATTCAGCCGGGCAGTTTCCAACGCCGCCTGCTCAAAGCTCGGCTCCAGCGCCATGCCGATCTGCTCGAAATGAATCGTCGTGCTTGCCGCACGGCGCGCCGCTTTCATAAACGTCAGCGGGTCTTTTTCATCCCGCAGGTGGCCCACCATCAGCGCCACAAACCGCTGCGTAGCTTTCACTGCGGGTTTGAGCCTGGCGGCCGATTGGTAAATCACATGCGTTTTTGCGCGATACACTTCTGGTAGTGCAGCCAACCCGGCCTCCTGCAGCACTACGATATGGGTGGCAAGGGCGAGTGATTGTTGGGCCAGTCGGTCGTGCTGAATGTCCCGGTACAGGTCGGTACCTGTCAGCACCAGTATCAGCGGCCTGGCGGGGCAGGCGCTGGCCCACGCCGCAATCGATGCCGCTGAACGCCTAGCGTGCAGGGCAATCATTAGATCGGCGGCTGGTTTTGAATCGGCATCAGGCGTAGCAGGCGTATCAGGCCACTGGGTCACGATGGCAGTGTCACAATGATCCAGGCCTTGCGACAAAAATTGCGACCAACGGTGCGCCGTATGCCAATTACCGTTGTTAGCTTCTTGTGTCGCTGGGCTTACCAGCACGGCCCTCATTGAGAAAACTTCATTATTTTGCCAACCGATCCTTCTTTTCCATCTCCTTCATCTGCTGCACCTTCTGCGGCCTTGATTGATTCCCCCCTGATGCGCAGTGCGGGTAAGGAGGAGTTGTCACTGGCGCTCATGGATGCGCGCAATCATACGCTGCACCTTTTTGCGCAGTATCAAGAGGCGCTTGAGGCTAAAAATTTTGTCGTTCCGCAACTCGCTAGCGTCAATCCGCCGTTATGGGAGCTGGCCCATGTGGGCTGGTTTCAGGAGTGGTGGATCAGCCGCAACCTGCAGCGCGCTTTGGGCACCCGCTGCGCACCTGACCACGCGCGGCTGGCCTCGATTGAGCCCAATGCCGATGCCTGGTGGGACTCCAGTCGCGTGGCCCACAACACCCGCTGGGGCCTAGCCTTGCCCGACGTTGCCCATATTCGCGTCTACCTGCTCGACACCCTGGAAAGCACGCTGGACCTGCTGCATAAAACCGGCAGTAATAACGAGAAAGACGACAAAAACGACGATGAGCTTTACTTTTACCGCCTGTGCCTGTTCCATGAAGACATGCACGGCGAGGCGCTGGTGTACACCGCTCAGACGCTGGGCCTGCCACTCGGCAAGGCGTTGCAAACGGTGTTTACCCCGCAACCCATGACTGTGCGCGAGCCGCTGCTGATACCCGCTATCACCTGGCAAATGGGTAGCGCGCCTGATGCCGGTTTTGCGTTTGACAACGAGCGCCCGCAGCACGCCGTGCAAGTACCTGAATTTGAAATTGATGCCCAGCCCGTCACCTGGGCGCAGTTTGTCGAGTTCGTTGACGACGGCGGCTATGACCGCGCCGAGCTTTGGCAGCCAAGCGGCTGGCAGTGGTTGCAAAAGCTGGCAGAGGGTGAAGGAAGAAGAGGCCCGCGCTACGTAGACCAGATAGGCGTAGCCAGTGGCGCAGTCATGCAGACCCGCTTTGGCAAGGCCATGCGAATGCAAGGCGTGCAACCGGCCATGCATATGAGCTGGTATGAAGCCGATGCCTGGTGCCGCTGGGCCGGGAGGCGTTTGCCCTTTGAAGTTGAATGGGAAGTCGCGGCGCATACGGCATCAAGGCGCGGCTTCAGGTGGGGCGATGTGTGGGAGTGGACCGGCAGCACTTTCAACCCCTATCCGGACAATGATGGCAAGCACAGTTTCAAACCAGACCCGTATACGGACTATTCAGCCCCCTGGTTTGCTACCCACAAGGTGCTGCGCGGCGGCTCGTTTGCAACCCGCGCCCGCATGAAAAGCCCCAGCTACCGCAACTTCTATCAGCCTGATAGAGACGACATTTTTTGCGGCTTTCGGTCCTGTGCGTTGTGAGGTGTTCAGCGGCCTGCTGCGCATCCCACAGCAGTTTGCCAGCGTCAGGATGCATAGACTGTTTGCCGCTCGGACGCGATGCGGCGCTGAAAATACGGGTTGACCAAACTGCTCTGGGTCAGCAGGTCCACCGGGCGATTGAAAAGCGCCTCCAGACCTTCCTTCAATGCGAAAAAGGCTTGCGCATACGCTGCAGGTGGCACGTTGTCGAACTCCACCAAAAAGTCCAGATCGCTGTGCTGCGGGTCAAAATCCGCGCGAACCGCAGAGCCGAACACGTCCAGCCTGCGCGCGCCTGAGCGGCGACACAGGTCGGCGACTTCATTTCGTTTCTGATCCAAAAGGGCGTACATGGTGGGTGGCGGGTTCCTGTCAGAATTATGCAGTCATCCTGGCGCGCGGCAGCAACTGGCCGTTCGCCCTGAGCTTGTCGAAGGGTTGCCAGCATAGCGCCAGGCTTCGACAAGCTCAGCCCGAACGGTCTTGGGCTTAAACGAACAGCATTGGGTCAGGCTCGATTTCAACCGCATCATATGCGGATTCAGATCCTACATACTATAAAAATAGTAGCTGCTAACGCCCGTTCCTATTGGTTTTCAGCACTTTTTATGGGTGAAAATGTAACTACTCAGGTCTTGCTGATTCGTAGGGTGGGCACTGCCCACGCTGGCTTCATGAATGGGGCCACGTCGGGGATTACGTGGGCTACAGGGACCTGAGTAGTTACGATGATTGAGCTTAATTGAGCTTAGTGCATTTTGAGTCAGCACTTCGTTCAGCCATGTTTTACCGCCACTGGCTTCAAAGTCGTAAAGCCATACAGCGCCTCAAACCCCTTCTCGCGCCCATCGACTGGTAGCTACACTCAAGCTATGACTGTTTTAAGCTGGCCCGACATCAAAACCAACGCCACCCGCTTTGCGGCTGACTACGCCAGTGTGCGCAACGAGCGAGCTGAGGCGCAAACTTTCTGGAACGATTTTTTCCAGATTTTTGGCATTGAACGTCGCCGCGTAGCCGTGTATGAAAAAACGGTGCTAAAGCTGAATAAAAAAACTCCCGGCTTTATGGATTTGTTTTGGCCCGGCGTGCTACTGGTCGAGCACAAAAGCGCTGGACAAAAGCTTGAGTTGGCAGAGACGCAAGCCAACGATTACTTCGTCAATTTAAAAGACGGCGAGCACCCGCGTTACATCGTGGTGTGTGACTTTCAAAACTTTTGGCTTAAAGACCTTGATGCGGGTACTGAGGTGCGTTTTAAGCTGGCAGAGCTACCCGCACGCATCGCATTGTTTGGCTTTTTAGCCGGGCGGCAATCGGCCAGTGTGCGTGCCGATGACCCGATCAATGACAAAGCTGTGCGCAAGCTGTCGCGCCTGCATGGTGCGCTACAAGCCGACGGGTTCAAGGGCCACCCGCTGCAACTGCTGCTGGTGCGTTTGCTGTTTTGTTTGTTCGCCGACAAAACCGGTTTGTTCGAGCCTGCGGGCAAGTTCACTGACCTGATTGAAAATGGCACGCGAGAAGACGGTAGCGACCTAGGCCCCGTGCTCAACCAACTTTTCGACGAGTTAGACACCAGCATCGAACTACGCCAAAAAGCCGTGCCGACCTGGTTTTTAGACTACCCCTACGTTAACGGCCAGTTGTTCAAAGAGAAGGTACGTACGCCCAGCTTCAATGCGGTCATGCGCGGCTTGCTGCTGGACTGCTGCCACACCGACTGGAGCAAAATTTCTCCGGCTATTTTTGGTTCGATGTTTCAGCACATCATTGACGGCCAAGCTACCGCTGCGCACGACATTCGACGTGAACTGGGTGCGCACTACACCAGCGAAGAAAATATTCTCAAACTCATAGGCCCGCTGTTTCTGGACGCTTTGAAGGCCGAGTTTTTAGCAGTCAAAAGCAGTCAGAAAAAACTGTTTGAATTTCAGAAAAAGCTGCGCGGCCTGCGCTTTTTAGACCCTGCCTGCGGCTGCGGCAATTTTTTGGTGATTACCTACCGGGAATTGCGCTTGCTGGAGCTGGCTGTGCTGCGTGCCGTGCAGGGCTTTGGCACTCGCATTGCCGACCCGTTTAAGGCGGTGATGGTCGATGTTGACCAGTTCAATGGCATTGAGATTGAAGAGTTTCCGGCCCTCGTTGCGCAGGTTGCCATGTGGCTGGTAGATCACCAAATGAACGTGCAAGCCGGTGAGCTGCTGCAGCAATGGCTGCCGCGCTTGCCGCTCAACCGCTCGGCCAATATCCGTATTGGCAACGCACTGGAGATTGATTGGGCCGATTTTTGTCCGCCTGAGCATCTCAATTACATCTTGGGAAACCCACCGTTTATTGGCAAGCAAAACCAAAAAGAGTCGCAAAAAGAAGACATGGCCCGGGTGCTGGCAGCAACGGATATTCATGGCGGCGGTGTGCTTGACTACGTGGCTGCTTGGTACATCAAGGCTACGCAATACTTGGTGGGCAACCGCGCCGCACAGGCCGACGAGCGCCGCCGCCTGTTTGCCGATGCCGCCTTTGCTCAAGCTAAGCAGGCTGATTTTTTAAATGAGCCAGTGGATGCCGGTGCGCTGATAGCCCGTAAATCAATAGATGATATTTTTCAACTAGCCGAGCAGCAAGACGAAGCGGCGCGGCAAAAAATAGGCGTGGCTTTTGTATCGACCAATTCGATTTGCCAGGGCGAGCAAGTGGGCGTGCTGTGGAGCTGGATGCTTAAAGAAGGTATGCGGGTTGAGTTTGCGCACCGCACTTTTTCATGGAGTAACGACGCATCAGGCGAAGCTGCGGTGCACTGCGTGATAGTGGGCTTTGGCTTGGCCGAGCGGGTTGAAAAACTGCCTGCGCGGCGTTTGTTTGACTATGCGGACGTGGACGGCTTGCCCGTTGAAAGCTGTGTTGCGCGGCTCAACCCCTATTTGGTGGATGCGCCGGATGTGGTGTTGCCGAACCGCAGAAATCCCCTGTGCAACGTGCCGCCAACCATCTACGGCAGCAAGCCAGCGGACGGCGGGCACCTGATACTGTCCGACGATGAGTATGTGGCGCTCGTCGAGGCGCACCCCGAGGCTAAATCGCTCTTACGGCCGTTGGCCAGCGCAGAAGAGTTTTTGCACAACAAGATGCGTTGGTGCCTGTGGCTGCAAGGAATATCACCAGCTCAATGGGCTGCGATTCGCGCCGTCAAGGATCGCGTGGAGGAGGTGGCTCGTTTTCGTGCGGCGAGCACAAAAGCGCAAACGCGCGAGCTTGCTCTCACCCCCGCGCTGTTTGCGGAAATTAGGCAACCTACCTCGAAATACATCCTCCTTCCTCTGCATAGTTCCGAGCGTCGTCGCTTCATCCCCTTTGGCTACTGCGAGCCCGATGTCATCCTGCACAACTCGTGCTCGGCCATCCCCGACGCCAGTCTGTTTCACTTTGGCGTGCTGCTGTCGACGATGCACAACGCCTGGATACGCTACACCTGTGGCCGACTCAAGAGTGACTACCGCTACTCCGCCAGCATCGTTTACAACAACTTCCCATGGCCCAGCAGTGATACCAATGAGCCGATAGGGTCTGACAATAAAGCCTATCAAGCTATCGAAATAGGAGCGCAAGGCGTACTGGATGCGCGGGCGGCGCACCCCGGCTCCAGCCTGGCCGTGCTGTATGACCCGACCACCATGCCGCCCGATTTAACGCGGGCGCACCAGTTGCTAGATCAAGCAGTTGACAAGGCTTATGGCGCAAAGAAGGGCGCGTTTAAAACCGATGCAAACCGGGTGGCGTTTTTGTTTGAGCGCTATCAAGTGCTGGCAGATCGCATCAGTGCGGAAGCGAAAGCGCAGAGCGAAACCGAAGATGACGACGAATCGGGCGGCAGCGAAGCGTAGCGCCCCCTCCTTGCATGAGGGTGACCTGCTTCCTTCACCCGTGCTTGATCGCAACCGCCAGATTAATCCGCAAGTTTTGCGGTGTACATTACGTTGAAGTTCAATCAAAGGAGCGTCATACCGATGGCTACGAAAAAGACAGTCAAACCGTCGAAGAAGCCTTCCGCTGCGAAGTTGGTAGCGCTAGCAGGCAGAAAAGCAAAGTTTCCTCGGCACGCGGTAGGAAAGGCAATTCGAATCGCCCAAGCCATCCTTGACCAGAACGCGGGCAAATCGTGCAGCCGCGCAGATGCCGCCAAGTTCCTTGGTCTTAGCAGTCCAGCGGGGCCGTTCAGTGTTGAAATCAGTTCCGCCATCAAGTATGGATTCTTGGAGCAACCGCAGGCTGGGCACCTTCAACCCTCCGCTTTGGCGAAGAAAATCTTGAGGCCGCAGTTGCCGAGCGATACCATCGATGGCTATCGGCAGGCCGTTATGAATGCACCGGACATCTCCGATGTGTACCAACACTACCGTGGCGAAAATCTTCCGGACGACCAGTTCCTCCGGAATACAGTAGTCGAGATTTACAAGGTCCCAGCCGAGAGTTTTCAAGAGTTCAAACAGGTCTTCGTCGAATCACTCGAAACCGCAGAGCTAATTTCAAGGCACGGCGAAAAAATTCGCATTACGGACGTGGTAAGTAGTGATGCAGCTGCCCCCGCCCAATCTGATCGCTTGAAAAAACTTGAGAAAACCACAAACGTCGGGGCGAACGACTCTTGCTTTGTCATGCAGCCGTTCGCAGCGCCGCTTGGTGATTACTATGAGAAAATCTATAGGCCTGCAATCGAAAAAGCGGGGCTGCGCCCAGTTCGTGCAGACGCAGAAATTTTCGCGACAGGCAAGATCATGGATCAAGTGTGGCACGGCATTAACGAGGCTAAAGTCTTGGTCGCTGAGTTGACGACACGAAACCCTAACGTCTTCTATGAGTTGGGACTGGCACATGCGATGAAAAAACCAGTAGTCCTAGTCTCTGCGAGAGAAGAAGACGTTCCTTTCGATCTTCAACACATCCGCGTCATTTACTACGATATGAGCGACCCCTTCTGGGGAAACAAGTTAATTGAAAAGGTCGCCGAGAACATCCTGTCTGCCATTCAGAACCCGGAGGAGGCGGTGTTCAAGAGCACCATCAAAGGTGGCTAAGACTTCTATCATTGCGTTCGAGAGGGACGCGCCAAAAGCGGCGCCCCCCTCACTTTACGTTAGAAACCAGAGGCACTATGTCCCCCAAAGTTTTTGTAAGCCACGCCAGCGAAGATAAAGATCGATTTGTACTTCAGTTCGCAGAGCGCCTTCGTCAAAAAGGTATTGATGCTTGGTTGGACAAGTGGGAAATACTCCCTGGAGATAGCCTTGTAGACAAGATATTCGAAGAAGGAATAAAGGAGGCCAAAGCTGTAATCGTCGTTTTATCAAAGTTCAGCGTAGAAAAGCCGTGGGTAAGAGAAGAGCTAAACGCTGCCTTTGTTAAGAGGATCAACAACGGGAGCAAGCTCATTCCAGTCGTTATCGACGATTGCGAAGTCCCGGAAGCGCTGAAAAGCACACTATGGGTATCCATCGCTGATCTAGCGGCTTATGACTCAAGCTTTGATCGTATTGTTGCCTCGATCTATGGTACCAATGACAAACCACCCATAGGGCCGCAGCCCGAATACGTCCAGTCATTTGTTCAAGCCATCGGCGGCCTAAACAACATCGATAGTCTTGTGCTCCGTCTTTCCTGCGAGGAAGTGTTAAAGACCGGAGATGCTTTCGTTAATCCAGGGCGCGTCTTCTTAAAAGATGACAAGCTGATCGTCCCGGAGGAAGAACTGAAAGATTCCTTAGAAATACTTGATAGTGACGGCTATATCAAACTAATGCGAACCATCGGCGGTGGCTTTTTCCCGTACCAGATAACCACCCATGGTTTTGATGTTTATGCAAATGCTTCTATTCCCAACTATCAGGGCAAGATTGCGGCGGTAGTCTCTGCCATAGTGAATGAGAAGTTGACGAGTAATGCCGAAATTCAAGAGCGACTAAAGGAGAACAAAGTCATTGTTGATCACATCCTCAGCGTACTTGAAAACAAGGGCCACATTAAACAAGCAAAAATGATTGGTGGGTTATCGCAAATTTTCAATGTGTCGCCTTCATTAAAGCGAGCACTAAGTGGTGGCTAGGTTTCTACCCGGCGTTCAACCTCGCTCCCTTCGGTCGCTGGACGCTGCGCGATAAGGCTGCACAGCGCCGGTTAGCTCTACGTTGAACCATCCAAAATTCACATTGTCCGTGTTACCCAAAAACGTTACTTTTTGGTAACTACTCAAGTCTTGCTGATTCGTAGGGTTGGCACTGCCCACGCTGGCTTCATGAATGGGGCCACGTCGGGGATTACGTGGGCGGTGCCCACCCTACAGGGGCCTGAGTAGTTGGGTGAAAATAAGGCGATTTTATGAATTTCAAGCTGTGACATGAACACTTTTTCAAGCAGCATCAGCACGGCCTTTTCCCTCATCGGCTCCTTCGACCCTCTGCTGGGGAGCATCGTCCTTCGGTCGCTGGCCGTCAGCGCTTTGGCCTGTCTGCTCGCCTGCAGCGCGGGCCTAGTGCTCGGTGCCTGGCTGGGGGTGTCGCGCTTCAGGGGGCGCGGCGTGGTGCTGGCCTTGCTCAATACGGCGCTGGCTTTGCCGTCGGTTGTCGTTGGCCTGATGGTTTACCTGCTGCTGTCGCGCAGCGGGCCGCTGGGTTTTCTGGGCTGGCTGTTTTCCTTCCAGGCCATGGTGCTGGCGCAGGCCGTGCTGGTGTTGCCAGTGGTGATGGCGCTGGTGCGGCAGACCATTGAAGACGCTGATAGAAGCCATGGTGAGCAATTGCAGTCCATGGGTGCTGGGCAGTTTTTGCGCAGCCTGATATTGCTGTGGGACGAGCGCTATTCACTCCTCACCGTACTGATAGCCGCCTTTGGCCGCGCCATTTCAGAAGTTGGCGCGGTGATGATTGTGGGCGGCAACATCGAGGGCTTCACGCGCGTGATGACGACCTCGATAGCGCTGGAGACCAGCAAGGGCGACTTGCCGCTGGCACTGGCTTTGGGCATGGTTTTGCTGGCTGTGGTGTTGCTGCTCAATGTGCTGATTGCGCTGGTCAAGCGCTGGCGCGAGATGCTGGATGACGCCGTCCCCGCGCGGGCTATTCAAGGCGCGCCGCTATGAGCAGCCTGTTCAACTTGCGTGCTGTCAGTGTGCAATATGGTTCAGGCAAGAGCCAGGTGCAGGCCTTGGTCAACTGCAACTTGCAAATCAACGCGGGTGAAAATCTGGCGCTGATCGGCTCCAACGGCAGCGGTAAAAGTACTTTGCTGCGCACGCTGCACGGCTTGCTCGCGCCTTCATCAGGCAAGCTTGAAATTGACGCGAAAGCGCGCCAGGCCATGCTGTTCCAGCGCCCCTACATGCTGCGTGCCAGTGTGCTGCACAACGTAGCGTTTGGGCTGTGGCTGCGCGGCACACCCTGGAGCCAGGCCAAAGTTGAAGCCATGAATGCACTTGCCCGTGTTGGCCTGCTTGATGTCGCGGCGCGCAACGCCAAGGCACTGTCAAGCGGTCAGCAGCAGCGCGTGGCACTGGCGCGGGCCTGGGCCTGCAAGCCGCAAGTGCTGCTGCTTGACGAACCCACTGCCAGCCTCGACCCCAGCGCCAAACGCGAGGTCGAACGCCTGATGGCTGAGTTCTCAAGTGCCGGCATGACGCTCATCTTTAGCAGCCACAACCTCGGCCAGGTCAAGCGCCTGGCCAGCCGCGTGGTGTACCTGGAGCACGGCGTGCTGGTGGCTGATTTGCCGACGCACGATTTTTTTAACGGCCCCCTGCCTGCGGCGGCAGAACATTTTTTAAAAGGAGAGTTGGTGTGAATTTCAGGACTAAAAAAGTCACTTTTTTGACACTAATTCAGGCTGCATCCCTTATTTTATGCGCGCAAGAAGCTACTGATTCGATAGCGAAAACAAACTCTATCGTGATGGCATCAACCACCTCCACCGAACAATCGGGGCTTTTCCCCTACCTGCTGCCCGAGTTCAAAAAAGTCACCGGCATTGATGTTAAAGTGGTGGCCGTTGGCACTGGCCAAGCGATAGACATGGGCAGGCGCGGCGATGCCGACGTGCTGTTTGTACACGACCAGGTGGCTGAAGAAAAACTCGTGGCCGAGGGCTTTGCCATCAAACGCTTTGCCGTCATGTACAACGATTTTGTACTGATTGGCCCCGCCGCTGACCCCGCCAAAACCAAAGGCAAGGACCTTGCAGAAGCACTTAAAAAAGTCAGTAGCGCTAACAACAAGAAGGGAGCAAACTTTGTCTCGCGCGGCGACAAAAGCGGCACCCACGCGGCAGAGCTGCGCTACTGGAAAATAGCAGGCATTGAAACGCCTTCAGACAAACCCGTTTTTGCAAACTACAAAGCCTGCGGCTGCGGCATGGGGCCAGCGCTGAACATTGCCGCCAGCACAGGTGGCTATGTCCTGGCTGATAGAGGCACCTGGCTGGCATTCAAAAACCGTGCAGACTTAGGTGTGCTGGTCGAAGGCGACAAGCGCCTGTTCAACCAGTACGGCGTGATGGTCGTGAATCCGATAAAGCACCCGCATACAAAAGTGGTCGAGGCGCAGAAGTTTGTCGATTGGGTGACTTCACCCGCAGGGCAGGCCGTGATTGCGGGCTACAAGATAGGTGGCGAGCAGCTGTTTTTTCCGAATGCGGGCAAGTAGCCTCATCCCTATAATCCAGCCCTTGTTCTCCTTTCTAATGCGAATTGGAATAATCACCCCCGTAACCTCATCAACGGAATCTGAATATGACATCACATCTGTTTGCAAGAGCTGGCTTGGCTGGCTTAGTAGTGCCCTTGGCACTCGCGACTGGTCTAGTCGCAGCACAAACCGCCGCCGTTAAAGTCGAGGGCGCATGGGTACGTGCAACCGTACAGGGCCAAAAAGGCACGGGCGCTTTTATGAACCTCACGGCCAAAGAGGGTACGCGGCTGGTTGGTGTGTCTTCACCCGCAGCGGGTGTGGCCGAAGTGCATGAGATGAAGATGGAAAACGACATCATGAAAATGCGGGCGGTACCCAGCCTTGACTTGCCTGCTGGCCAGACCGTGCAGCTCAAGTCCGGCGGCTACCACATTATGCTGATGGACTTGAAAGCACCGCTTGCAAATAGCAGCACCGTGCCCCTGACCTTGCGCTTCAAGGACGCGAAGGGCGTTGAGAGCAAGCTGGATTTGGTGTTGCCGGTTGGCTTGGCAGCGCCAGGCACTGTTGCTGGCAAGGCTGCCGAGCACAAGCACTGAGTCGTACTTTGAAACTGCAGGCTTAGAGCCCGACGCCTTTAGCCTTCCCGTCCTGTTTTGGGCACTTCTAGAAATTCAGATTTTCAGGATAAAGTGCAAGGCGCGTGTCGCATCGCCCTTCCTTTGGGCTCATGCGAGGGTCGCGGAGCAACCGCAATGTACTTCAGGTACATGAGGATTGCGAGCACCGCGCAACGCAGCAATTTGCCTGAAAAATGAATTTATAGAGGTGTCCTTTTGAGCTGCCACTGCTTGACCAGCACATACAGCGCTGGAATCACCGCCAGCGTCAACACCGTCGAAGAGATCATTCCTCCCGCCATCGGTGCCGCGATGCGGCTCATCACTTCAGAGCCGGTACCGGTGCTCCACAAGATCGGCAACAGGGCCGCCATGATGGTCACCACCGTCATCATCTTCGGTCGCACCCGTTCCACCGCGCCCTCCATCACCGCCTCGTAGAGGTCGGACGCATGCGGGGCGCGTCCTGCTTCGCGGCACTTGGCTTTCACTTCCTCCCAGGCATGGTCGAGGTAGATCAGCATCACCACACCGGTTTGCGCGGCGACGCCGGCCAGCGCAATGAAACCCACCGCGACCGCGACCGACAGGTTGTAGCCCAGAATCCACATCAGCCACACGCCGCCCACCAGCGCAAACGGCACCGACAGCATCACGATCAGCGTCTCGGTCAGGCGTTTGAAGTTCAGGTAGAGCAGCAGGAAGATGGCGAGCAGCGTGACCGGCACCACGATCTTCATCTTTTCAATCGCCCGCTCCATGTATTCGAACTGACCGCTCCAGGTAGCGTAGTAGCCGGGTGGGAACTTGACCTGCTGATTGACGGCTTTACGCGCTTCAGCCACATAGCCGCCGATGTCGCGGTCGCGAATATCGACGTAGATGTAGGCCGACAGCAGCGCGTTTTCGGTGCGGATGCCGGGCGCGCCCTTGGTGATTTCGATTCGCGCAAGTTGTCCTAGGGGGATCATGGCGCCATCCATCGTCGGCACCAGGACTTCACGGGCAATGAGCTCGGGATCGCTGCGCAGTTCGCGCGGATAGCGTACCGTCACGCCGAAGCGCTCACGGCCTTCGACAGTGGTAGTGACCATCTCGCCACCCAGGGCGGTGCCGATCACGTCTTGCACTTCACCCACCGACAAGCCGTAGCGGGCCAATTGCGCGCGATCCGGCACGATATCGAGGTAAAAGCCGCCGGTGAGACGTTCGGCGAAGGCGGAGCTTGTTCCCGGCACCTGTTTCACCACGGCCTCGATCTGCTTGGCGAGTTTTTCCATTTCCCCCAGATCCTTGCCGAACACCTTGATGCCGATCGGCGTGCGGATACCGGTGGACAGCATGTCGATGCGCGCCTTGATCGGCATGGTCCAGGCGTTGGACACTCCCGGAAACTGCAGCGCCTGGTCCAGCTCGGCGATCAGCTTGTCCATCGTCATGCCGGCGCGCCATTCGGATTCCGGCTTGAGATTGATGACAGTTTCGAACATCTCGGTCGGCGCTGGATCGGTCGCGGTATTGGCACGGCCGGCCTTGCCCCAGACCGACACCACTTCCGGGAAGCTCTTGATGATTTTGTTCTGCGTCTGCATCAGTTCCGCCGCCTTGGTGATCGACATCCCCGGCAAACTGGACGGCATGTAGAGCAAGGTGCCTTCGTTAAGCGTCGGCATGAATTCGCTGCCGAGTCTGGAGGCCGGATAGATCGAGGCGATCATCGCGACCAGCGCTAGGGCGATGGTCAGCTTCTTCCAGCGCATCACGCCCTGGATGACAGGTCGATAGACCCAGATCAGGAAGCGGCTCACCGGATTTTTTGCCTCCGGCAAAATCCTGCCGCGGATGAAGAGCATCATCAGCACCGGCACCAGCGTGACCGACAGCAGCGCCGCGCCGGCCATCGCGAAGGTCTTGGTGTATGCCAGCGGCGAAAACAGCCGGCCTTCCTGCGCTTCCAGCATGAAAACCGGCAGAAAGGACACGGTGACAATCAGCAGCGAGAAGAACAGCGCAGGCCCAACTTCTTTGCACGCCGCGATCATCGCCTCGGCGCGCGACTCACCTGGCTTGAGTCGTTCCAGGTGCTTGTGCGCATTCTCGATCATGACGATCGCCGCATCGATCATCACACCGATGGCGATCGCGATGCCGCCCAGGCTCATGATGTTCGAGTTCATGCCAAGCAGCCGCATCGCGATGAACGCCATCAATATACCGACCGGAAGCATGAGGATGGCAACCAGTGCGCTGCGTACATGCAACAAGAACACGACGCAAACCAGTGCCACGATAATGCTCTCTTTAATCAGCGTGTCCTTGAGCGACTCGATGGCGCGATGGATCAGGTCGGAGCGGTCGTACACCGCCTCGATGGAGACTCCTTCCGGCAAGCCCGGAGTGATTTCGGCTATTTTTTGTTTCAGGTTGTGAATGACTGCTAGCGCATTTTCGCCGTAGCGCGCCATCGCGATGCCGGACACCACTTCGCCCTCGCCATTGAGTTCGGTCAACCCGCGCCGCTCGTCCGGCGCAAGTTCCACCCTGGCGATGTCGCGGATAAGCACTGGCGTGCCCTTGTCGCTTTTCACGACCAGCATTTCAATGTCGCCCTTGCCGCGCAGGTAGCCCTTGCCGCGCACCATGTACTCGGTCTCGGCCATTTCGATCACCCGGCCGCCGACATCGCGGTTGGAGTCCCGGATGACTTGCGTCACCTTGTTGAGCGGGATGCCGTAGGCGCGCAGCTTGACCGGATCGACCGTGACTTGATAGGTCTGCACGAAGCCGCCGATGGAGGCCACCTCGGCCACGCCTTTGGCCTTGGTCAACTGGTAGCGCAGGTACCAGTCCTGCAGCGTGCGCAGTTCGGCCAGTGATTTGTCTTTGGCGAGCACCACGTATTGGTAAACCCAGCCGACGCCGGTGGCATCCGGCCCGAGCGACGGCGTCACCCCTTTGGGCATGCGGCTGGAGGCGAAGTTCAGATACTCCAGCACCCGCGAACGCGCCCAGTAGATGTCGGTGCCATCTTCGAAGATGACGTAGACGAAGGATGCACCGAAGAATGAGAAGCCGCGCACCACCTTGGACTTCGGCACTGACAGCATGGCGGTCGTGAGCGGAAAGGTGACCTGATCTTCCACCACCTGGGGCGCCTGGCCCGGGTACTCGGTATAGACGATCACCTGCACGTCCGACAGGTCGGGCAGCGCGTCGATCGGCGTTTTCAGGACCGCGTAAACACCCGCGATCACGATGAACAGGGTGGCCAGCAGGACCATTAAAATGTTCCTGGCCGACCAATCAATAATTTTGTTGAGCATGCTTGGTTCTCATTTTTTGGATGTCATCGCGAGGCCGCAGGCCGTGGCGATCCATGAACCCGGAAGTCCTGGATTGCCGCGCTGCGCTCGCAATGACGGACCTTGTTCTTCACTTCGTGTGGGATGGCTTCACGCCCGTGATGACCCATTCGTCGGGCTGGCGCTCGACAAACTCGAAGGCAATAGCCGACCCGGGCTTCAGGCCCTTCAGCAGTGCGTCGTTGGCGGCCTTGAATTGCATCGTCATGGCCGGCCATTTCAGGCTTGGCACAGCACCATGGCTGATGCTGACCATGCCGGTCCTGGCATTGACGCTGTCCACTGTCCCCTCGGCCTGGTGTCCTGCGCCCGCAGCGCCGCTTTTCGCCGCAGAGGCATCCTGCTGGGCTGGCTTTGCGCCGCCGGTGTCCGTGGGGCCAAAGCCGCTAATCGCCGCCTTCAAATTGCTTTCGGCATCGATCAGGAAGTTGGCGGCAACCACCACTTGCTCACCGTCCTTGACACCCTCCAGCACTTCCACATAGTTATCACTGCGCGCACCCAGCTTGACTTCGCGCGGCTCAAAGCGGCCTTCTTTGACCTGAACCAGCACGATGCGGCGGGTGCCGCTATCGATGACGGCGGACAGCGGGACCGTCACGACATTGCTCTTGGTGGCCACGGCCAGCTCCACTTGCGCGAACATGCCTGGCTTGAGCAATTGGCCCGGGTTGAGCAGCTCGATACGCACCTGGACCGTGCGCGTTTCAGCCTTGAGCGTCGGGTAAACGTAGCTAATGTTGCCGCTGAACGCCTTGCCCGGATAGGCATTGATCATCACCTTGGCCTTGGCCCCCGACTTGACCAGTGCTATATCCTGCTCGAAAACATCGGCCAGCACCCAGACCGACGAAAGATCGGTGATCTGATAAAGCATCTCGCCCGGCATGAAGCGCATACCCTGCAGCGCCTTCTTCTCGGTCACGATGCCGCCCACCGGGGAGCGGAAAGTCAGGGTGCGTTTGGCTTCGCCGTCTTTTTCCAAAGCCCTGATCTGCTCGTCTGAAATGTCCCAGTTCTTCAGCCGCATCAGGCTGGAGTCGGCAAGCTGCTTCATCCCGGACTGCGCATCGCTGCCGGCGTCTTTCAGGGATTGCACGCCTTGCGCTG
>JBCKNM010000012.1:0-32627 GCA_038902775.1 Polaromonas sp. | reverse complement strand
CCGTCGCCTGCGGCTCGGCCTGGCAAACCGTGGTGTTCGTGGCACCTGTGGCGCACCCCCGCTACGGCCACCCGCTTCGCTTTTACATAAGGCCGCATTTCAGAAAGTGCAGGGCAGTCGTTGCGCTAAAGCTTCACTTGATGCCCCGCACCGCTGCGCGCTTCGTTTTGGTCAGTGGCCTGCGGCCAGTCATGTTGTGTATGCCCCCGCCCACCCTCGGGCCTGGCCGCTGCGCGGCATTGGCCCGCGCGGTCTGCCCGTTCGCCCCCAAGGGGGCTCCCTCAGCCCGCGTGGAAAATCGGGGGAGAAGAGCGGCGCTGACGCGCCGCTACCGAAGGTGCGGTGTCGATTACGATGCTTCGTCGGGTCAGTCTCGGTTGGGCGACAAGATGGAATATATTTTCGGACGCGATGAGGCGCGGCAACTGCCAAACTTGCCGATGAAACCAGGGCAACAGCAAAGGGGTATCAATGGCAAAGCGGCTGAATATCTTTGCGAGTTTGACTGGCTGCGGCATGAGCTGGCGCGACAAGGTGCAATCTCACCTTTACTCACGCCGTGTCAAAGACACCACAAACAGAGACGCTTTTAAAAATGACGGTACTTTTGATGGTACTTTTCAGGTGACAACTTTGAAAACCTAACATCCATGCGGGTTAGCGGGCAGGTAGTGAGTCCGATAATTACATTTACTTTCAATCCTTCGCCTTCGCCCCTGCTGCCAGCGAACAAGCCGTGGCTTCAGTACATCTATCCAGTGCTACTTTTTAGCTATTAGTATCTTCAGCCGAATTGATGTAACCTTCCACCCTTCCTGCAAAAGACGAGATTGAATGCGGGGAATGAGTTGGCGGACTTTGGCTGCGGCGGCGTTTCCCTGAACCAGCAGGCACCAGGTTTCGCCATCAATCGGGCCAGCTTTGACAGCAGGGCGCAGGGTTTCGGGAATCAGCGACTCAATGGCTGCTAGCCGGGCGCTGGACTCCCTGACCAGCCTGGTCAGGTGTCCAAGGGTCGGCGAGTTTTCAACTGCCTGGTGGGCCGTGATTGCGAGCCGTACCGGTATGGTTTTGGGTAGATTGAATTTCTGGTTCACTGGACAGGCTGCCCGCTAGTCAAACTTTCGGGCCAAGCTTTTAAAGAGCATAAGGATTACTTCAAGTGCATTTAATCATCACAGATGCCTGGCTGGCCAAAAGTCGGGCTATATATTTAAGCGGTATCAAGCTGGTGGTTGCTGGTTTTGTGGCGGCCTTTGCCTTAATGGTGATGGCTGCCGGTTTCTACCACTGGGTGTTTTTGAAGGGCGCGCGTGAGGGCTGGCCTGTGGTCGGCTCGCTGGTCAAGCTGGTGATTAAAGACGAGTTCGAGCAACGCGACCGCTTTATGCGCGAAAACCTCGACGTGATGGCCAAGCGGCTGGGCGAGATGCAGGCCAAGATGGTGCAGCTTGAAACCCTGGGCGAGCGCGTCTCGGGTCTGGCTGGCCTCAATCCGGGTGACTTCAAATCCAGCATGGGCAGCGGTGGCGCGCTGGTCGGTAGCCGATCCCTGACGATGGAAGAACTGCAGGCCACGCTGGCTGATCTCGACAAGCTGACAGACCAGCGGATTGACCTGATGACCGTCATGGAGTCGCGCCTTTTTGACCAGAAAATCAAAAAACTCATGCTGCCTACGCAGCAGCCCGTAGCGGGCGGTATTCTGGGTTCATCGTTCGGCTGGCGCATCGACCCTGTCAACGGGCAGTCGGCGCTGCATACGGGGCTGGACTTTCCTGCGGGGCAGGGCACGCCCATCGTGGCTGCTGCTGGCGGTGTTGTGCTGGTGCAGGAATACCATTCCGCCTATGGGAACATGGTCGAAATCGACCACGGCAATGATCTGGTCACGCGCTACGCCCATGCTTCCAGGGTGTTTGTCAAAAAAGGCGATCTGGTCAAGCGGGGTCAAAAAATAGCCGAAGTGGGCACCACAGGGCGTTCGACGGGCTCGCATCTGCACTTTGAAGTGCTGGTGCAAGGCGTTTTTCAGAACCCGCAAAAATTTCTCATGGCAGGGCAAAAGATGCCGGCCAATCAGCTTGCATCTTCCAGCACCTCGACGCTGTCATCGGCGGGTACACAATTGCGGCACCCAAGATAGACGCCAAAAATAAGTGCCCTGTAGCAGGTAAAATCAAAGGTTTGCGCACGGTTGAACTAACCGTGCAGCGCCCACACCTAAGTCCGTATCAATGAAGGGATTTCGGCCGCATTGCCAACTCACGGGGGTTGCAACGCGGCCTCGCATTTATGGCTTTCAACATACTGACCAAAATCTTCGGCAGCCGCAATGACAGGCTGCTTAAAAGTTACCGCAAAACCATAGAGCGCATCAATACGCTGGAGCCGCAGTATGAAAAGCTTGACGAATCTCAATTGCGCGCCAAAACCCGGGAGTTCATTGATCGCGTAGCGGCAGGCGAAACCCTTGATGCCATTCTTCCTGAGGCGTTTGCAGTCGTTCGCGAGGGCTGCAAGCGCGTGATGAAGATGCGCCACTTTGATGTGCAGATGCTGGGCGGCATGACGCTACACAACCGCAAGATTTCCGAGATGGGTACCGGCGAGGGCAAAACGCTCACGGCGACCCTGCCGGTTTACCTCAATGCCCTGACTGGCAAGGGCGTGCATGTGGTGACGGTCAATGACTACCTCGCCAATCGCGATGCACTCTGGATGGGCAAGCTCTACAACTATCTGGGCTTGACAGTTGGCATCAATCTGCCCACCATGTCGCGCGAAGAAAAGCAGGCCGCCTACCAGTGCGACATCATCTACGGCACCAACAACGAATACGGCTTTGACTACCTGCGCGACAACATGGTCTATGAAGTGGCAGACCGCGTGCAGCGCGGCCTGAACTACGCCATCGTCGATGAGGTGGACTCGATACTGATCGACGAAGCCCGTACGCCACTCATCATCAGCGGCCAGGCCGAAGACCATACCGACATGTATGTGGCCATGAACAAGGTTGTGCCACTGCTCACGCGCCAGGAAGGCGAAGCTGACCCGCGCACCGGCGAAGGCGTGACCAAACCAGGCGACTTCACACTCGATGAAAAAACCCAGCAGGTGTTTCTGACCGAGCAGGGCCATGAAAATGCCGAGCGCATATTGTTCAACCTCGGGCTGATTCCCGAGGGTGCCACGCTGTATGACCCGGCCAATATCCAGTTGATGCATCACCTGTATGCAGCACTGCGCGCCAACCACCTGTACCACCGCGACCAGCACTATGTGGTGCAAAAAGGCGAAGACGGCTCGCCTGAAGTCGTCATCGTCGATGAATTCACGGGTCGTTTGATGACCGGTCGCCGCTGGAGTGAAGGCCTGCACCAGGCTGCTGAAGCCAAGGAAGGCGTGCCGATTCAGGCAGAAAACCAGACACTGGCATCCATCACCTTCCAGAACTATTTCCGCCTCTACGGCAAGCTGGCCGGCATGACCGGCACGGCTGACACCGAGGCCTATGAGTTCTCTGAAATTTATGGCCTGGAGACCAGCGTCATCCCGCCGAACCGCCCGAGCCGGCGTGAAGACCAGCTGGATCGCGTCTACAAGACCACACGTGAAAAATACGAAGCGGCCATCAAGGACATTCGCGACTGCTACGAGCGCGGCCAGCCGGTGCTGGTCGGCACCACATCGATTGAAAACTCCGAGATCATCGACCAGCTGCTGGAGAAAGAAAAGCTCCCGCACCAAGTGCTTAACGCCAAGCAACATGCGCGTGAGGCCGACATCGTGGCGCAAGCCGGGCGCTTGAAAGTCATCACGATTGCCACCAACATGGCGGGTCGCGGCACTGACATTGTGCTGGGCGGTAATCTTGAAAAAATGATCGAAGCGGTCGAGTCTGATGAGTCACTGGACGCAGGCGCGAAAGACGCGCAAATCGCCAAGCTGCACAGCCAGTGGGCGCAAGAACACGAGCAGGTCAAGGCCCTGGGCGGCCTGCGCATCATCGCTACTGAGCGCCATGAGTCACGCCGCATCGACAACCAGTTGCGTGGCCGCTCTGGCCGTCAGGGTGACCCTGGTTCATCGCGCTTTTTCTTAAGCCTTGACGACCCGCTGATGCGCATTTTTGCGGGCGATCGCGTCAAGGCCATCATGGAGCGGCTGAAGATGCCTGATGGCGAGGCCATTGAAGCCGGCATCGTGACGCGCAGCATTGAATCAGCCCAGCGCAAGGTTGAGGCGCGCAACTTCGACATTCGCAAACAACTGCTTGAATACGACGACGTGGCCAACGACCAGCGCAAGGTGATTTACCAGCAGCGCAACGACATCATGGACGCGGCCAGCCTGAAGGGGCAGATCGAGTCGCTGCGCGAAGGCTGCTTTACCGACCTGACGCGGCAGTACGTGCCGGTTGAAAGTGTTGAAGAGCAGTGGGACATTGCAGGCCTGCAAAAAGTATTGCTGGACGAATGGCAGATTGATGTGCCATTGACCAAAGAGCTGGAAAACGCAGTCGCCATCACCGACGAAGACATTCTTGAAAAAGTGATTGCCGCAGCCAACGCGGCCTTTGCCGACAAGCTGGACAAAATTGGTGAAGAAAACTTTTTACAGTTTGAGCGCATCGTGCTGCTGCAAAGCATAGACACGCACTGGCGTGAACATTTAAGTTCGCTCGACTACCTGCGCAAGGGCATTCACCTGCGCGGCTATGCGCAAAAGCAGCCCAAGCAGGAATACAAGCGCGAAGCCTTCGAGCTGTTTGGCCAGTTGCTTGACAGCGTGAAAAACGAAGTCACCAAAATCCTGATGACGGTCAAGATCCAGTCGGGCGAGCAACTCGGGCAGGCGGCCGAGGAAATGGAAGACCGGGCGGAGAGAATTTCCAACGTGACCTACACGGCGCCGACCGCAACCGGCGAAGTGGAAACCACCGTTGGCGAAGAATCGCAGCGCTACAAGCAGGCCTTGCCGGCCGATGCCGTGCCACGCGTGGGCCGCAATGAACCCTGCCCATGCGGCTCCGGGAAAAAATACAAATTCTGTCACGGCAAGCTGACTTGAAACGTTCAGTTCAGCGTTCGATTCAGCCCCCGATTTACGTCGACAACTTTTTCGTTTTTGGAGTCATCGGATGCCCGTCAATCTCGTAGCCACGCCTGCAGCTGACCTTTACCCTGTGCCCGGTGTGCGTTGGGGCATTACCGAGGCGGGCATACGCAAGGCCAACCGCAAAGATCTGGCGGTCATGCTATTAGACGCAGGCGCATCAGTTGGCGCGGTGTTCACGCAAAACCGTTTTTGCGCCGCACCCGTGCAGCTTTGCCGCGAACACCTGGCCAAAAATGCTGGCCAGAGCTTTGGTATTCGCGCCATGCTCATCAACACCGGCAATGCCAACGCTGGCACGGGCGAAGACGGGCTGCATCGCGCGCACGCTACCTGCATTGCGCTGGCCCGTGAACTGCATCTGGCACCCGAGCAAATCCTGCCGTTTTCTACCGGTGTCATCATGGAGCCGCTGCCGCATGACCGCATCGCTGCTGGCCTGCCTGCAGCCCTTGCAGATGCTAAAGAAAACAACTGGGCCAACGCTGCCGAAGCCATCATGACCACCGACACGGTGGCCAAGGCGTTCTCGAAACGCATCCAACTCGGTGGCCAGCAAGTCACCATCACCGGCACAGCCAAAGGCGCGGGCATGATACGTCCCAACATGGCGACCATGCTGGGCTTTTTGGCGACCGATGCCTGTGTGGCGCAGGGCGTGATGCCGCAGCTGGCAAAAGAGCTGGCTGAAGGCTCGTTCAACCGCGTCACCGTTGATGGTGATACGTCAACCAATGATTCGTTTGTGGTGATTGCCAGCAACAAGGCACAGCACGCGCCCATCACATCGCTGGACAGCGCTGACGGCAAAACCCTGCGCGCAGCCATGATGGACATTGCAAAGTCGCTCGCGCAGGCCATAGTCCGCGATGGCGAAGGCGCAACCAAGTTCATCACCATCGTAGTTGAAGGCGGCAAAACGGGCGACGAGTGCCGCAAAGTGGCCTATGCCATCGCGCATTCGCCATTAGTTAAAACCGCCTTTTTTGCCAGTGACCCAAATCTTGGCCGCATCCTCGCTGCCGTGGGTTACGCAGGCATTGATGACTTGGATCAAACCAAAATTGATTTGTACCTTGACGACGTGCTGGTCGCCAAAAACGGCGGCAGGCATGTGGACTACGTCGAGGCCGACGCTCAGCGTGTGATGCAGCAGAGCGAGATCACGGTGCGCGTGGTGCTGGGCCGTGGAACCGCAGCGGATACGGTCTGGACTTGCGATTTGTCTTATGACTATGTGAAGATCAACGCCGATTACAGAAGTTGAACATGAACGAACAATTTGAAAAAGTGATGGCGCGGTTTGAGTCCTTAATGACCCGTATCGAGTCCGTGCTGCCGCAGCCGCTCACTGCACCCGACTGGAGCGCCTCGGTGGCCTATCGCTACCGCAAACGCAGCACTGGTCATGGCGCGCTTGAGCCCGTACACCACGTCGGCGCGATGGACTTGAGTGATCTGAAAGAAATCGACGATCAAAAAGAAAAAATCAGGCGCAATACCGAGCAATTTGTAAACGGCAAACCGGCCAATAACGTGCTGCTGACGGGCGCACGCGGCACCGGCAAGTCGTCACTCATCAAGGCTTGTTTAAATGAATACTCAGCACGCGGCTTGCGCCTGATCGAGGTTGACAAAGCCGACCTGGTTGACTTGCCCGACATCGTCGATGTGGTGTCAAGCTTGAGGGAAAAATTCATTGTGTTCTGCGATGACCTGAGCTTTGAAGACGGCGAGCCGGGCTACAAGGCACTCAAGTCGATTCTTGACGGCTCGGTATCAGCCGCATCGCCCAACGTGGTGATCTACGCCACCAGCAATCGTCGCCATTTGCTGCCGCAAAAAATGGCCGATAACCTGAGCTACACCCACAACGAAGACGGTGAGGTACACCCCGGAGAGACGGTTGAAGAAAAAAACTCACTCGCCGAGCGTTTTGGTTTGTGGATCAGTTTTTACCCGTTCACACAGGATGAATACCTGAGCATTACCGCCCAGTGGCTGTCGTCATTTGGCGTTGATGCTGCAGCCATCGCTGCTGCCCGTCCGGCATCGCTGGTGTGGGCACTTGAACGCGGCTCGCGCAGTGGGCGCGTTGCCTACCAGTTCGCCAGAGACTACGTCGGAAAACAGTCTTAGGGAGGTGGACGATACCGATGTACCTTTTTCCGTCATTGCGAGCGAAGCGCGGCAATCCATGCACCCGGAAGTCATGGATTGCCGCGTCGCTGTGCTCCTCGCAATGACGAGTGAGTGGTATTTTGGAAATTTCTGACTCTCTTAAGGCTGACGCAATGACGGCGCAGGTACTCGTAGCCGATGGAGATCGCCCGCGTGAAGGGGCTAGCAACGGTAAGGATCGCAAAGTAGTCGATGTAGCGGTAGGCGTGCTGATTCGGCCCAACGGCGACTTCCTTCTCACCTCGCGCCCCGCAGGCAAAGTCTACGCAGGCTATTGGGAGTTCCCGGGCGGCAAGCTGGAAGCAGGCGAGAGCGTAAGCCAGGCGCTGCGCCGCGAGTTGCAAGAAGAAATTGGTATCACCATCGTGCAAGCACAGCCATGGAAGACCGAGCTGGTTGACTACCCGCATGCGCTGGTGCGGCTTAACTTCTGCAAGGTGTTCGAGTGGACCGGCGAGTTGCACATGCGCGAAAGCCAGTCGTTTGCCTGGCAGCGTTTGCCTGTCACGGTGCAGCCTGTGCTGCCGGGCACCATCCCCGTGCTGGCCTGGTTTGCGCAAGAGCGCGGTTTTGTCGATGCCACCAGCTGTAACTACTCAGGTCTTGCTGATTCGTAGGGTGGGCACTGCCCACGCTGGCTTCATGAATGGGGCCAAGTCGGGGATTGCGTGGGCAATGCCCACCCTACAGGGACTGGCGATCTTGAATGCCATCGTCAAATCAGGCACACCATGGAACGAAAATTTGCACACCCGGGA
Organism: Polaromonas sp.; assembly: GCA_038902775.1. Taxonomy (GTDB): domain Bacteria; phylum Pseudomonadota; class Gammaproteobacteria; order Burkholderiales; family Burkholderiaceae_C; genus Polaromonas. The sequence goes on along the minus strand of JBCKNM010000012.1, from coordinate 24,567 downwards.
AGTCGAAAATGCTTGACTTTTAAGACAGTTGCTTATTCGTTAGGCACCAACCCCGTGATGCGGGAGCACTGCCCTTGGTGGAAATATAGCGCGCAGCTCGGAGAAGTCTCCGTTACACCGCGCAGCCACATCGGACCATGCTCGCGCGAACGCCGGGCGCTTGAGGTTTGAACCGATACCATCTTTCCAAAACTCCCAAGTCTTGTCCGACACGCGGCCGGATTGCCTTAGAAAAGCCTGCTGGTTGCATAAGTCAAAGTAGCGATAAAACTCATCGAACTTGTCTGTGTGCTCCGAGTCACTGAGCGGCTCCCCAAGAAGCGCCTTAACCGGGAGCGTCGCGGCGATGTCACGGTACTCCTTGGCGAGAGAGTCCTCAAAAGTCGTAACCGACTGCCTCTGAGACAGCAGGAGTTGCCACGCGGCAACTATGACAGCGATCGAGGTTGCTACGCTTGCAAATGCAGAAAGAATATTGAGCATCATTGATATTTTCTTTGGTGTCTAACAATCAGCGTTTACCCGCCGCGCCGTAAAGCCAGCACAAAGCAAAGACGTCAATCGCGGCAGATAAACCATGTTGGACTGAACCGCCTGTGGGGCGGTCGTGTTGCGGTAGTTGCACTGTAGGGCACTTCTATAAATTCACCAAACCCCGTTCGGGCTGAGCCTGTCGAAGCCTTTATCTAATAAAAAGGCTTAAAGGGGTCGGCCACTTATTTTTTCTCGCCATCTAAATGAGCAGAGCTTTCAGCCCTTTGGTCTCGACGATCTGAAGCAGTTTCGCGGCGGCACCACTAGGGTGTTTATCCGCTGTCGGTGACTCCCACTTCTGCACAGTTGAGACGCTCACATTTAAAAATGATGCAAACACGGATTGGCTGACCTTTGCAATGGTTGTCCGGACTGCGACAACACGCTCCGGCGGGTAGGCGGGTGGTTCCTCACAGAGCGCCCGAACGCGAGCCATGTCCAACTTTGACATAACACCGTGGGCATGGAGCCCCTCCGCCGTCTGCAGCATCTCCTTGAGCATACGGGCTTCTTCACTGGTCTTTTTTGGCATTACAAATCTCCTTGAGTTCACCAGAAGTCTTCATCTCATCGAGTTTTTCCACACTTTGCGCATGCAGGCTCCTGGCAATCACCTTGACCGCATCCACCACTGCGTCCGGGAAGTCCGCAGCAGGCGCATTTTTCTCCCTTCCGAGTAGAAAGATGATCGCGTCCGGATGTTGCTTGGCTACGAGCGTTCGAGTGGCACCACTCTTGCCCTGCCCGGGAACGGCAATTCTCTTTTTGCAGACCCCGCCACCCAAGTCCGCCTCATAGCGGCCATGTTCGATGTCGAGTGCTGCCGCGCAAAGCAGATCGTCGCTTAACAGCCTCCTGGCCCAGCGATCGAATGTCTTTGTTTTAAAAACTCTTTTGCTGTGCATGAAAAATTATAGCACTTGGTGCTATAGGCCGTAGGTCGGGCGTCACCCGACGGGCAGTGGCAAAGCGCGTAACCACACTAGCCGAACTCCCACTGCTTTCTCGCGCCCATCACTGCGTCGGGATACGCCGCCTTGCCGCGCGAGCCGTTGTAGCGGCCCAGGCCCATGAAGAGGTCGCCCTTTTCGCGGTCCAGGTAGTGCCGCAATATCACGCAGCCAAAGCGCAGATTGGTCTGCATGTGAAACAGGGTGCCGGGGTCGCTGTCGCCAATCACCCGCGTCCAGAAGGGCATGACCTGCATGTAGCCGCGCGCGCCGACGCGGCTGACCGCGAACTTGCGAAAGTTGCTCTCGACTTGAATGAGGCCCAGCACCAGCGTGGTGTCCAGGCCCGCGCGTTTGCTCTCGTACCAGACGGTTTGCAAAAACTCTTTGCGCACTTGCCATTCGGGTTTTTTCTTCTTTAAGCGTTCACTCATGGCGCCCAGCCAGCGCAGGTATTTGAGTCGGCCTTCTGTGTCGTTGAACTCGGGTACGGGCGGTGCGTGGTTGGCGATGGCAGAACTCAATGCGGTGCGCACCGAATCGATCAGCGGCTCTTCTATTTGTGCGCCTGCGCTGGCGAGCCTAGGTACCAGCAGCGAGGTCAGCAGCAGTGGCGGCGCAAGGATGCAAGAGCGCCTTGATAAACCGATCGTGTTGTTCACCTTCTCAAGCGGCCAAGCCAAGTTTTGTTTTGAGGAAGGCTAGAGCCCCAGCAGTATCTACCTTGGTCGATTCTGCATCGCGGCGGTGTTGGTATTCGATCTGACCTTCCTTGAGCGCGCGGTCGCCAATCGTCACGCGGTGTGGCACACCTATCAATTCCCAGTCGGCAAACATGGCACCTGGGCGCTCGTTGCGGTCGTCCAGAATCACGTCAACGCCTGCGGCCAGCAGCTCTTCATACAGCTTGTCGGCAGCCGCTTTGACAGCCTCAAAACGCTCAGGGCTGATGGGGCAGAGCACGATGGTGAAGGGCGCAATCGCATCGGGCCAGATGATGCCTTTGGCATCGTGGTTTTGCTCGATGGCGGCAGCGGGCAGGCGCGTGATGCCGATGCCATAGCAACCCATTTCCAGAAACTGCGGCTTGCCGTTGTCGCCTAAAAACGTGGCGTTCATGGCTTTCGAATATTTGGTGCCGAGGTAAAAAATATGGCCAACCTCGATGCCGCGCTCGATGGCCAGCAGGCCTTTGCCGTCGGGCGAGGCATCGCCTGCTACGACGTTGCGGATGTCGGCTACAAGCGCGGGCTCTGGCAGGTCGCGGCCCCAGTTGACACCGGTGATGTGAAAGTCTTCGACGTTGGCACCGCATACCCAGTCGGCCATGACAGCGACTTCGCGGTCGGCTACCCGCTTGACGGGTTTGAGCAAATTCAAAGGGCCGAGGTAGCCGGGCTTGCAGCCGAAGTGTTCTTCAATCTCAGGCAGCGTGGCAAAGCGGAAATCTGCCATGCCTTCGAGCTTGCGCACCTTGACTTCATTCATGTCATGGTCGCCGCGCAGCAGCAGCAGCCATACCTGTGTCTTGACGACTTTGCCAGTCTCGTCAAGCGTGTCAGTGGCCAGCACCAGTGACTTGACGGTGGATTGTAAGGGAATAGACAGCAGCTCCGCCACGTCAGCACAGGTTGCCTTGCCCGGCGTAGCGGTTTGGGTCATCGCCTGCGATGCCGCCTTGCGCTCACCTTGCGGCGATAACTTGGGATCGAGAGCCTCAGCCTTCTCCATATTCGCCGCGTAGCTACTCTCGGGGCAATAAACAATCGCGTCTTCACCCGTTGCCGCAATGACCTGAAACTCTTCGCTCAAATCACCACCAATTGCGCCACTGTGGGCAGCGACTGCGCGGTAGGTCAGGCCGAAGCGGTCAAAAATCCGGCGATAGGCCACGGCCATGTTCTGGTAGCTCACCTTGGCCGCCGTCTGGTCGCGGTCAAAGCTGTAGGCATCCTTCATGGTGAACTCGCGGCCACGCATGAGGCCGAAACGCGGGCGGCGTTCATCGCGGAACTTGGTTTGAATCTGGTACAGGTTTTTCGGCAACTGCTTGTAGCTCTTGATGTCTTGCCGCATCACGTCGGTCACCACTTCTTCGCTGGTCGGCTGGACGATAAAGTCGCGGCCATGGCGGTCTTTGATGCGTAGCAGCTCGGGGCCCATCGTCTCGAAGCGCCCCGTCTCCTGCCACAGCTCGGCGGGCTGGATGACGGGCATGCTCATTTCAATCGCGCCAGCTCGGTTCATTTCTTCTCGCACGATGGCCTCGACCTTGCGAATCACGCGCAGGCCCATGGGCATGTAGCTGTAAATGCCGGCAGCGAGCTTTTTAATCAGGCCTGCGCGCATCATCAGCTGGTGGCTGACGACTTCTGCGTCGGCGGGGGCTTCCTTGAGGGTGGAGATGAAGAACTGCGAGGCTTTCATGGGTAATATTTTTTTGGAAATTCGGGCCATCGCTGTGCATAATGGCTTCAGTTTAAAAAAATTGAGGTTTGATTATGCTCGACCGGGACGGCTTTCGGCCCAACGTCGGCATCATCTTGCTCAACCAGAGAAGTCAGGTATTTTGGGGCAAACGTATCCGCACCCACTCGTGGCAATTTCCGCAGGGTGGCATTGACCGGGGCGAAAATCCTGTGCAGGCCATGTTCCGCGAGTTGCATGAAGAGGTGGGATTGTTTCCACAGCATGTACATGTGCTGGCCCGAACCCGAGACTGGTTGCGCTATGAGGTGCCTGACCGGTTCATCCGCCGCGATGCGCGCGGACATTACAAAGGCCAGAAACAAATCTGGTTTCTGCTTCAGCTCGTCGGTCACGACTGGGACTTGAACCTGCGCGCCACCGATCACCCCGAGTTCGATGCCTGGCGCTGGAACGATTACTGGGTGCCGCTGGATGTGGTGGTGGAGTTCAAGCGTGGCGTTTATGAAATGGCGCTGACGGAGTTGTCACGCTTTGTGCCCCGGCTTGACCACAGGCCAGATCTGCGCCCTGATATCCGGCCCGACCAGAGCGTGCGCCCTGGCTGCGAGGTCAATACGCGCAGCGTCAATGAGCCGTCACATCTACAGTCAAACCCCTACCAGAGTCGTGTGGGCGCTGCGTTTGAGTTGCCGCCAGGCGCGATTTTCGAACCTGATCCGCAGACCAGCCTGGATGTGGATTCCTGTGATAAAAAAATATGACATCGAATGCCTTTTTCAATGCTGAAAAACGCAGGCGTGTACCGGGATCACTTCTGATTGAATAAAAGCATAAAAGCATAAAAGCAGCAAGCCAGCGCAGCAATTCAGCGCGTCAAAACCAGATTGGTTCTATGCACCATTTCTGGCTCGCCGGTGTAGCCCAGCAGCTTTTCAAATTCACTGGATGCCTTGCGGCAGATCAGCCGCGCCTCGGCGCTTGAATAGTTGGCCAGGCCGCGAGCGATCTCAAGACCGTCGGTTCCCTTCACCGCAATCACGTCACCGCGCGAAAATTCGCCGTCTACCCTGGTCATGCCGATAGGCAGCAGGCTTTTGCCTTCATCGCGTACCTTGCCCACAGCACCAGCGTCTACCGTGACCGAACCACGCATCTGCAGGTGGTCTGCCATCCATTGCTTGCGGGCCTGGTTTTTCTGCGTTTGGGCTACCAGCAGCGTGCCAATGGCTTCACCTTGAGAGAGGCGTATCAAGACCTGTGGTTCACGGCCATAGGCAATGACGGTTGATGCGCCAGAGCCTGCCGCGCGTTTTGCTGCGAGAATTTTCGTGATCATGCCGCCGCTGCCGATAGCCGAGCCTATGCCGCCGGCCATGGCCTCCAGCGCGGCATCGCCCGCGTTCGCAGTGTGTACGAAGGTGGCCGAGGGGTCTTTGCGCGGGTCAGCGCTGTACAGGCCTTTCTGGTCGGTCAGTATGACCAGTGCATCGGCCTCGACCAGGTTGGCCACCAGCGCGCCCAGCGTGTCGTTGTCGCCAAACTTGATCTCGTCGGTGACAACGGTGTCGTTCTCGTTGATGACCGGTACCACGCCCAGGCTCAACAGCGTCAGCAGGGTTGAGCGGGCGTTGAGGTAGCGTTCACGGTCGGCCAGGTCGGCGTGTGTGAGCAGCACCTGCGCGCTGCCAATGCCGCTTTCACGCAGCTTGGTCTCGTACATTTGCACCAGGCCCATTTGGCCAACGGCGGCTGCGGCTTGCAGCTCGTGGATGGCCTTGGGGCGGGTGGTCCAGCCCAGGCGGCTCATGCCTTCTGCAATGGCACCGCTGCTGACCATGATGACTTCACGCCCGCCCTTGACGAGGCTTGCGAGCTGCCCGCACCAGTTGCCAATCGCCTGGGCATCCAGCCCCCGGCCTTCATTGGTGACCAGGCTGGAGCCGACCTTGACCACAATGCGTTTGGCATTGAGCAGCAGGGTGGAACTGGCAGCGGTTGAGTCGGGCTGTTTTTGCATTTTTAAGCAGTTGCCACTACTCCGGCGGCAGTACTGCGAACCTTGGGTCAACCTCTTCCTCGGGCTGCTCACTTTTTTGCACTTCCTTGACGTGCTTGTAAATCGTCTTGATCAGTTGCTCGCAACCTTCGCGTGTCAGCGCGGAAATCTCGAACACCGGGCCTTTCCACTTGAAGCGTTTGACGAAATCTTTCACGATGGCAGCGCGCTTGTCGGCATCGACCATATCGAGCTTGTTCAGCACCAGCCAGCGCGGTTTTTTGTGCAGCGCTTCGTCATATTTTTTAAGCTCACCGACAATCGCCTTGGCCTGCGCGACGGGATCGACTCCTTCGTCAAAAGGTGCCAGGTCAACAATGTGCAGCAGCAATCGGGTGCGCTGCAGGTGTCGCAAAAACAGATAGCCCAGGCCAGCGCCTTCAGACGCGCCTTCAATCAGGCCAGGCAAATCAGCCACCACAAAGCTTTGCTCGGGGCCAACGCGCACCACGCCCAGGTTCGGGTGCAGGGTGGTGAAAGGGTAATCGGCAATGCGCGGCCTGGCGTTGGATACAGCCGAGATGAAGGTTGATTTACCGGCGTTGGGCATACCCAGCAGGCCCACGTCGGCCAGTACCTTCAGCTCCAGTTTGAGGCTTTTGCGCTCACCCGGCCAGCCCGGCGTTTTGCTGCGCGGTGCGCGGTTGGTCGAGCTTTTAAAGCGCAGGTTGCCAAAGCCGCCATCGCCGCCCTTGGCAATCAGGATTTGCTCGCCGGGCAGCAGCAGCTCAAACAGCGTTTCGCCAGTCTCAGAGTCAGTCAGGATGGTGCCGACCGGCATTTTTAAAATAACGTCGTCGCCCTTGGCACCAAACATGTCCGAACCCATGCCATGGCCACCGTTCTTTGCATCGTGGCGACGTGAGAACCTGAAGTCAACCAGCGTGTTGAGGTTGATGTCCGCCAGCGCATACAGATGGCCGCCGCGACCACCGTCACCGCCGTTGGGGCCGCCAAATTCTTTGTATTTTTCGTGGCTGAACGAGACGCAGCCCGCCCCACCATCGCCTGCGGCAATGTCAATAAAGGCTTCGTCAACAAATTTCATAATTCAGTAAAAAGTTTCAGTCGCTTCGCTTCTACGATACTTCTCGCTGGTCTAAACAGCAAAAGAATCTTGGGGTGGCCCGGCGATTTTTTGAAATATAAGAACAAAAAAGCCCCGACTCAGCGGGGCTTTGCGGGGCTTTGGCATCACTTGCGTGATGTTGTTAGGCCGGCGTCACGCTCACGGTTTGCTTGTTCAGCGCGCCTTTGATTGCAAATGATACCGCACCGTCAACCAGTGCAAACAGGGTATGGTCTTTGCCGATACCGACGTTCACGCCCGGGTGGAACTTGGTGCCGCGCTGGCGCACGATGATGCTGCCTGCGTTGATGACTTCGCCGCCAAACTTTTTGACGCCGAGCATTTTGGGCTGTGAATCACGCCCGTTTCGCGTAGAGCCGCCGCCTTTTTTCTGTGCCATTTTTTAGCTACCTCTTGGTGTCAACTTAACGGGAATTAACCAGCCTTAGCCTACGATTGCGCCGATTTGAATCTCGGTGTAGTTCTGGCGGTGGCCTTGACGTTTTTGATAATGTTTACGGCGCCGCATTTTGAAAATGCGAATCTTGTCATGCCTGCCTTGCGACAGAACCGTAACCGTAACAGTTGCGCCTAGCACCAAGGGCGTACCGACCGTGATTGTGCTGCCGGTGCCGACAGCCAAAACCTGATCAATAACAATCTCTTGGCCTACGTCCGCAGCAATCTGTTCTACTTTAATTTTTTCACCAGTAGCAACTTTGTATTGTTTGCCACCGGTTTTTATGACCGCGTACATGAGGACCTCATCTCGTCGTATAGATAATTGAGTTCTGCAGACGGATTTCCGCAGAGCCTTATAGTTTAGCACGGCGAGGTAAAAATAGCCAGATCCAGTGGTTGCCTTGCTGCTCCCTTCCTATAATCTGCCCAAACTCACGCCTTGCCGCCCCTCACCCCCTCCTCACTCACACGCCTCGTCTGGATCGCCTCTTTTGTCTGCCAATTCCTCAAGCACCGCCGCCGCCCTCGCCCTGATTGCAGGCGACATGCGGGGGATGGACCGCGTCATAGCCCATCGCCTGAAGTCCGAAGTACCTCTGGTCAGCCAGGTGTCGCAGTACATCGTGGCGGCTGGCGGCAAGCGCTTGCGCCCGGCCTTGCTGCTGCTGATGTGCGGCGCGCTGGGCTACAAGGGTGAGCAGCGCTTCAACCTGGCGGCGGTTGTCGAGTTTATTCACACCGCTACCTTGCTGCATGACGACGTGGTGGACGAATCCACGCTGCGCCGCGGACGGGTCACTGCCAACGAAATGTTTGGCAATTCTGCAAGCGTGCTGGTCGGGGATTTTTTGTATTCACGCGCTTTCCAGATGATGGTCGATGTCGGGGACATGCGCGTCATGCAAACTCTGGCCGAGGCCACCAATGTGATTGCCGAGGGCGAAGTGTTGCAGTTGATGAACATGCACGATGCATCGCTGTCCGAAGAGGGCTACCTGCTGGTGATCCGCTCCAAAACAGCCAAGCTTTTCGAGGCCAGTGCGCGGCTGGCTGCCCTGCTGGCGCAATCCACGCCTGCCGTCGAGAAAAGCTGCGCCGACTACGGCCAGGCGCTGGGCATCGCGTTCCAGGTGATTGACGATGTGCTGGACTATGACGGCGATGTGCTGGAGATGGGGAAAAACCTGGGCGACGATTTGCGCGAAGGTAAGGCGACGCTGCCGCTCATCATTGCCATGCAGCGCGGCATCCCGTCCGAATGCGGCCTTATCCGTGAGGCGATTGAGACCGGCGGCACGGCGCACATGGCGCAAATCATTGAGATCGTGCAAAAAACCGGCGCTCTCGTGGCTACCCGCGCGGCAGCTGCTGCGGAGGCACAACGTGCGCTGGAAGCCTTGCGGATATTGCCGCAAAACCTTTACAGTGACACCCTGGAGAAACTGGCTTCTCAGTTGCTCGAACGACGTGCTTGACAGATGGGCACTTCTATAAATTCATTTTTCGGGCGAATTGCGGCGTTGCGCGGTGCTCGAAATCCTCACGTACCTGAAGTACGTTCCGGTTCCTGCGCTCCGTGCGCCTTACACTTCATCCTGAAAATCTGAATTTCTAGAAGTACCCAGATGAAAGATGAACCGGCGAGTAGCCGGGTGGTCGCCAAAGCGGGGTGTAGCTCAGTGAGGCGATGGGGCAGGTATTTTTAGGCGGAAGTTCCCTTTTAGATTTACACCTGTCGTCCTATGGGCGATGATACTCATTTAGGCAGGATTTAAGAGACTATGGCGGCTGTCGAAACCGTGATGAACGATGCACCTTCCAGGGCTCTTCCCGGCCTTGGCAGAGCCTTGGTAGTTGCCGGAAAACTTGGTCAAAAAGCCGCTGAGGACATTGTTCGCAAGGCCCAAAGCGGACGCACCAGTTTCATTGCCGAGTTGACCGGGTGCGGTGCGGTGTCCCCATCGGACCTCGCGCACACCATGTCTACCGCGTTTGCGGCTCCGCTTCTTGATCTGGATGCGATCGATACCCAGCGCCTGCCCAAGGGTTTGCTGGACACCAAAATCTGTCAGGCTTACCGGATTGTTGTTCTGAGCAAGCGCAGCAACCGCCTGATTGTGGCTACGGCTGACCCCTCCGACCAGGAAGCCGCAGAAAAAATCAAGTTCTCTACCCAGATGGGGGTGGACTGGGTCATCGCCGAATACGACAAGTTGTCCAAGATGCTGGAGGCCTCCGCCACCACGGCGTCCGAAGCCATGGATCACATCATCGGCGATGACTTCGAATTTGACGAGTCCACCGCAGAAGAGGCCAGTGCGGACAGCACCGACACCGGCGTTTCCGAGGTTGAAGATGCGCCGGTCGTCAAGTTTTTGCACAAAATGCTGCTGGACGCTTTCAGCATGCGGGCCTCGGATCTGCATTTTGAGCCGTACGAACATACCTACCGTGTGCGTTTTCGCATTGACGGCGAGTTGCGCGAGATTGCATCGCCGCCGGTTGCCATCAAGGAAAAGCTGGCCTCGCGGATCAAGGTCATCTCGAAAATGGACATCTCGGAAAAGCGGGTCCCGCAAGACGGGAAAATGAAGCTGAAGATCGGCCCCGACCGGGTGATTGATTTCCGGGTCAGCACGCTGCCCACGATGTTCGGCGAGAAAATCGTCGTCCGTATTCTCGACCCGAACAGTGCCAAGCTCGGCATTGATGCACTGGGCTACGAACCGGTTGAAAAAGAGAGCCTCATGGCCGCGATTGGCCGTCCCTACGGCATGGTGCTGGTCACCGGGCCGACGGGTTCTGGCAAAACGGTGTCGCTCTACACCTGCCTGAACATCCTGAACAAGCCGGGTGTCAATATCGCCACCGCAGAAGACCCGGCCGAGATCACGCTGCCCGGTGTCAACCAGGTCAGCATGAACGACAAGGCCGGCATGACTTTTCCGGTCGCGCTCAAGGCCTTTCTGCGGCAGGACCCGGACATCATCATGGTCGGCGAGATCCGGGATCTGGAGACGGCCGAAATCTCCATCAAGGCCGCACAAACCGGCCACCTGGTGCTGTCCACCCTGCATACCAACGACGCGCCCGCGACCCTGACGCGCCTGCGCAACATGGGCATTGCGCCTTTTAACATTGCGTCGAGCGTGATTCTCATCACGGCCCAGCGTCTGGCGCGGCGTCTGTGTCCCAACTGCAAGGCGCCGGCTGATATTCCGCGTGAATCTCTGCTGGAGGCAGGCTTCCTGGAAGAAGACGTTGATGGCTCCTGGACCCCTTACCGCCCGGTGGGCTGCTCCATGTGCAACAACGGCTACAAAGGCCGGGTCGGTATCTACCAGGTGATGCCGATCACCGAGGAAATCCAGAGAATCATCCTGCGCGATGGCAGCGCACTTGAGATTGCGGCGCAGGCAGCGTCCGAGGGCGTGCGGAGCTTGCGCCAGTCGGGGCTCTATAAAGTTAAACTTGGCATGACATCGGTCGAAGAAGTTTTGGGCTGTACCAATGTTTGATCGACTACCGGATCACGCTTGCATAGGGTTTTTGGGGTCAGAGTCCAAATTCATCGTGCCCTTGGCACGCCCTTCGGGTGCGATGCTTTGCATCGTAATGAAATTGGCGTCTGACCCCAATAACCCTATGCGCAGTACAACTCTTCAAAACGAGAAAACATCATGGCAACAGCATTGAAAAGCGTTAAAGAATTCGTTTTCGAGTGGGAAGGCAAAGACCGGGGCGGCAAGATAGTCAAGGGTGAAATCCGGGCGGCTGGCGAGAACCAGGTCAAGGCCGTCTTGCGTCGCCAGGGCGTGTTGCCCACCAAGATCAAAAAGCGCCGGATGCGCTCGGGCAAGAGAATCAAGCCCAAGGATATTGCCATTTTCACGCGCCAGCTGGCCACCATGATGAAAGCCGGCGTGCCTTTGCTGCAATCATTTGACATCGTGGGGCGCGGCAACCCCAACGCCAGCGTGACGAAGCTGCTCAACGATGTGCGTACCGACGTTGAAACCGGTACCTCGCTGAGTGCCGCCTTCCGCAAGTACCCGCTTTATTTCAATGCGCTGTATTGCAACCTGGTCGAAGCTGGCGAGTCAGCGGGTATTCTGGAATCCTTGCTGGACCGCCTCGCGGTTTATATGGAAAAAACCGAGGCCATCAAGTCCAAAATCAAGTCGGCCTTGATGTACCCGATCGCGGTCATGGTGGCGGCTTTTGTAGTGGTCGCGATACTCATGATTTTCGTGATTCCCGTGTTCAAGGAGGTGTTCGCGTCTTTCGGCGCGGATTTGCCGGCCCCGACGCTGTTTGTGATGGCGATCAGCGAGTTTTTTGTCGCTTACTGGTGGCTTATTTTCGGCGGCATCGGTGGGAGCATTTATTTCTTCATGCAGGCCTGGAGGCGCAGCGAAAAGGTGCAGCGGGTGATGGACCGGCTGCTGCTGAAGATGCCGATTTTTGGCGCCCTGATTGAAAAGTCCTGCATCGCCCGCTGGACACGAACCCTCTCAACCATGTTTGCCGCAGGCGTACCTCTGGTCGAGGCACTCGACTCCGTGGGTGGCGCATCGGGTAACTCGCTGTATGCCGATGCGACTGAAAAAATCCAGCTGGAGGTCTCGACCGGTACCAGTCTGGCTGCGGCCATGACCAATGCCAATCTTTTTCCATCCATGGTGCTACAGATGACCGCCATTGGCGAAGAGTCCGGCTCGGTCGATCACATGCTCGGAAAAGCCGCGGATTTTTATGAGGCTGAGGTCGATGAAATGGTCGCGGGCCTGTCCAGCCTGATGGAGCCCATCATCATCGTGGTCCTCGGCGGTCTGATCGGGGGGATTGTGGTGGCCATGTACCTGCCGATCTTCAAGCTGGGTGCAGTGGTCTGATGTCCGGGCTCGTGCTCGGTTTGCCTGCTGAATTCAACGCCGCACTGGCCGGCATCCTGGGGCTGCTTGTCGGCAGTTTTCTGAACGTGGTGATTTACCGCCTGCCAAAAATGATGGAGCGGCAGTGGGTGCTTGAATGCGCGGAACTCACAGACGGCAGCGTCACGCCCTCACGAGCGGCTTCGCTTGAAGCGGCAGAGCCCTTCAATCTTTTGGTTCCAGGCTCCCGCTGCTCAAGCTGCGGCCACGCTATACGCTGGTATGAAAACATACCGGTCGCAAGCTATCTTTTTTTGCGCGGTAAATGCTCGGTTTGCGTAACGCCTTACGGGCTGCGTTACCCGGTGGTTGAACTGGTCTGCGGGCTGCTGTTTTTCTTTTGCGCCTGGCGTTGGGGTGCGTCAAGCACGGCATTGGCCTGGTGCGGATTCTCTAGCGCGCTGCTGGCCCTGGCCCTGATTGACTGGGACACCACGCTGTTGCCAGACGACATCACCTTGCCGCTGCTGTGGGCGGGGCTGATAGTCGCTGCGTTGCAGTTCAATCCGGCTGTTAGATTGCTAGATGCCTTGTGGGGTGCTGTTGCGGGCTACCTGTCGCTGTGGCTGGTCTATTGGGCCTTCTATCTTGTAACAGACAAAAAGGGCATGGGCTACGGCGACTTCAAACTGTTTGCCGCACTGGGCGCGTGGTTTGGCTGGACAGCGCTGGTGCCGATTATTTTGATGGCCTCGGTGATGGGTGCTGTCATTGGCATTGCAATAAAGTTTTCAAGCGGCCTGCGTGAGGGCGGCTATGTGCCTTTCGGGCCGTTTCTGGCCGGGGCCGGTTTTACCGCCATGATTTTTGGGCCACAGTCCATACTCCGCTTCGTGGGTTTGACGGGTTTGTAGGAACCATGCAGGCCGTGCCCATCACGACAACCCCGCGCGTGCAGCGCATTGGCCTGACTGGCGGCATAGGCAGCGGCAAAAGCACGGTTGCCGGTATGCTGGCTGATTGCGGTGCTGTGGTGATTGATGCGGATGCGATTTCACGTCAGGTTACCGCGCCCGGCGGCGCAGCGATGGCCGCCATAGCCGCGCAGTTTGGCGCGCAGGCCATCACGACAGACGGCGCGATGGATCGCGATGCCATGCGCGCCCTGGTGTTTGACGACCCTGCTGCGCGGTTGCGTCTGGAGGCGATTATTCACCCACTGGTAAGTGCCGAGACAGTGCGCCAGTCGGCGCTGGCCGAACGCTCTGGCAGCCGCTGCATCGTGTTTGACATTCCCCTGCTGGTGGAGTCGGATCGCTGGCGGTATCAGCTTGACAGCGTGTTGGTAGTCGATTGCACAGAAGAAACCCAGGTGGCGCGTGTTGTAGCCCGCCATGCTGGCTGGACACCACAGGCTGTGCAAAAAGTCATTGCCGGGCAGGCCAGCCGCGCTGCTAGGTGCGCCGCAGCCGATGTCTGCATTTACAACGAGGGCCTGTCGTTGCAGGCGCTACGCCTTGTTGTCACGCAGGCAGCGCAGCGCTTCGGGCTATGATTCGCGGGCCCAGCCCATTCCACATTAACCACCCGATAAAGACAGCCCCGTGATCCTTTACGAGTATCCCTTCAACGAACGAATACGCACCTATCTGCGGCTTGAGCAGCTGTTTCGCCGCCTGAGTGAACTGGTGGCACGCGAACACGCCATAGACCACCACTACGCCATCACCACGATTTTTGAAGTCATGGATGTCGCGGCCCGGGCCGACCTGAAGATGGATGTGCTCAAGGATCTTGAAAAGCAAAAGCACATCCTCAGTGTTTATCGCGGCAATCCCGCGATTGCCGAGGCTGTGTTGGACGATGTCACCAGCCAGCTTGAAGCGTGCTTTGCAGCGCTTAACAGCCTGCCTGGTAAAGTCGGCCAGACGCTGACTGAAAACGACTGGCTGATGAGTATTCGCAGCCGCGTGGGTATACCTGCCGGTACCTGTGAATTTGATTTGCCGGCCTACTTTGCGTGGCAGCACCTGAGCCCGCAGGCGCGCCAAAGCGACCTGCAACGCTGGACCACCACCCTGGTGCCCCTGGCCGAGTCGATTCGTCTTTTGCTGCAGTTGCTGCGCGACTCTGGCGCAGCACAAAAAGTCATCGCATCAGGCGGGCAGTACCAGCAAAACCTGCCGCAAGGCCGAACCTTCCAGTTGCTGCGCCTGCGCATCGACCCTGCCATGGGGCTGATTCCCGAAATCAGCGGCAACCGCCTGATGGTGTTGGTGCGCCTGATGCGTCGCGAGGGCGATGACCGCCTGCACGCTTGTACCGACGATGCGTCGTTTGAGCTGACGCTTTGTTCCTGAAGCGTTTGCTTTGCAGCAATGAAGCCCGATCAAGCGCCTGAAAAACCGCGACCTAAAGTGGTGGTTTGCCCGGCCTGCAAAGGCAAAAGCATTTACGGCCCCGGCAATGCCTTTCGGCCATTTTGTAGCGAGCGCTGCAAGAACATGGACTTGGGTGCCTGGGCCAGCGAGAGATTTCGTATGCCGGTTGACGCACCGCCTGATGACGATGCCTACGGCGACCCGAAGCTACAATAGCTCAAACACCAAACCCAACAACAGGATGGCAATGCTTCAAAAATTTATCTCAACTGGTGTGGCAGTCATCGTCGCTTGTGGACTGGTCATGGGCGCTGCCTATGCCCAAGCGCCGGAAGTTTTAGACCCGCCGATCAAAACCAAGGCTAAAAAGAAATCGGCCAAGTCCACCAAAGCAGGGCAAACGAGTAAGGCAGGCAAGGCGAAGTTTGTACCCGGCTCGCAAGAAACCACTAAAGAGCGCAGTGCGCGCCTTCAGCGTGAGTGCAAAGGTGCCGTGAACGCTGGTGCTTGTACGGGCTACGCCAACTAGGCAGCCCTTCAACAGGCTGCCGGTCACGCCGCCGGATTGCCCAGCACCTGCTGCAACTCACCGCTTTCGTACATCTCCATCATGATGTCAGAGCCACCAACGAATTCGCCCTTGATATAAAGCTGGGGAATGGTCGGCCAGTTGCTGTATTCCTTGATGCCGTTGCGCACTTCCGGGTCTTCCAGCACATTGACCGTTGCTGGTTTGCTCACGCCGCAGGCCTTGAGCAGCTGAATCGCCTGGCCCGAAAAGCCGCACTGTGGGAACTGTGCCGTACCCTTCATAAATAGCACCACGTCTGCGGATTTGACAATCTGGTCAATGCGTTGCTGGGTGGGGTCTAGGTTGCTCATGGTGAAATCCTTTTGATGGGGAGAAGGGTGGGGGTTTTGGCGCAATAACCCCAATTCAATGGGTAGATTATCCCGCTGTTTGCCGATTGATCCCTAACTGTGCCATTGCCCGCCTGTGCAGCGCTCAACTCCAGCTAAATCTAGCCGGCTTTGTACTTGCCCAAAGCCTCGTGTCACCAGCAAATCGCGTACCTTGGCCGCCTGATCGTAGCCATGCTCCAGCAGCAGCCAGCCGTCGCTCTCAAGGTGCGTTGGCGCGTTTTCAATGATCTGCCTGATGTCATCCAGTCCATCGTTGCCGGCAGTCAACGCTTCTATGGGCTCATGGTTTAGTGCGGCCAGATGCGGGTCTACGTTGGCGATATAGGGTGGATTGCTGACGATTAGGTGAAAGCACTTGCTTACTTCATTCAGCCAGCTGCTTTGCAAAAATTGAACCTCAAGACCCAAGGCCTGCGCATTGCCTGATGCAACGACCAGCGCATCGCTACTCGCATCGCTAGCCAAAACGCTCGCTGCTCGCCCTGCAAGTTGGAGGCCGTGTGCAACCGCCAGCGCAATCGCGCCGCTACCCGTGCCGAGATCCAGCACTCTAGGGACCCTAGGCTGGCCTGCAAAATCGGCTGCCAGCAACACGTCCAGCGCCCATGTAACCAGCGTCTCGGTATCGGGCCGTGGCACCAGCACTCTAGCATCCACTTTCAAGCGAAGGCCGTAAAAATCCTTGTAGCCGACGATGTAGGCCAGCGGTTCGCCTGCCGCCCGCCTGAGCGCGACTTGGCTGAAAGCGCTGGTGCTGGGTTCGGCCAGCGTATCGTCATCATGGGCCAGCAGCCAGGCACGGTCACTGTCCGGCTTGCCCAAAGCGTGCAGCAATAGCAGTTGCGCATCCAGCCTGTCCAGGCCCAGAGTGCGGGCCATCTGTAGTGCTTGCTTGCAGGTCAGGACGGTCAAACTCTAGCCCTTTTCAACCTTGCGAGGCCGTTTCAAGCTCGGTCAATTGCTCCGCCCCACGCGCGACTTGCAGCGCGACGATCACGTCTTCCAGGTCGCCCTCCATGATGCTGAGCAGCTTGTACAGTGTCAGGTTGATGCGGTGGTCGGTCAGCCGACCCTGCGGGAAGTTGTAGGTGCGAATGCGGTCGCTGCGGTCGCCGCTGCCGACCAGGCCCTTGCGCATCGCGGCATCTTTGGCGGCACGCTCAGACCGGTCTTTTTCAACGATGCGGGCTGTCAGCACTTTCAGCGCCTGGGCCTTGTTGCTGTGCTGGCTGCGGCCGTCCTGGCATTCAGCCACTATGCCGGTGGGCAGGTGCGTGATGCGCACGGCGGAATCGGTTTTGTTGATGTGCTGGCCACCCGCACCGCTGGCGCGGTAGGTGTCTATGCGCAGGTCTGACGGGTTGATTTGTATCGCCACGGCTTCGTCCGGCTCTGGCATCACGGCCACCGTGCAGGCGCTGGTGTGAATGCGGCCTTGGGTCTCGGTGGCGGGCACGCGCTGCACGCGGTGGCCGCCAGATTCAAAGCGCAACTTGCCGTAAACGCCCACGCCCGTTCCATCGAGTGCGCCGTCAATCTTCAGCACCACCTCCTTGTAGCCACCCAGCTCGCTTGGTGATTCGCTGATGATCTCGCAGCGCCAGCCGCTGCGCTCGGCGTAGCGCGTGTAGAGGCGGAATAAATCACCGGCAAACAGTGCAGATTCATCGCCACCAGTACCAGCGCGAATTTCAACAAATGCGGCACGGCTGTCGTCCGGGTCTTTGGGGATCAGCATCAGTTGCAGGGCTTCGTCGATTTGCGTGACCTCTCGCTTGGCGCTGGTGATTTCCTCTTCAGCCATCGCGGTCATCTCAAGATCGCCCTTGCTCTCTTGCAGCAGCTGCTCGGCATCAGCCAAATCGGCTTCGCGACTGGTGAGCTTGCGGTATTGCTCGGCCACCACGCTGACTTCCGAGTGCTCGCGCGTCAGACTGCGAAAGCGGTCCAGGTCGCTCACCACGTCGCTGGCTGAGAGCAGCGCGTCGAGTTCGTGCAGTCTTAAAAGCTGGCGTTCCAGGGTCTGGCGTAAGAAGGGTTTCATGGGCTACAGAATCAGCGTGCAGACTAAAAAAATTGGATGATGCAGCGGATGTAAAACCCGCATTGGAGGCGGCGTGCAACGCCGCCGCTACTTTGGGAGAACTTCGCTAAAGCTCTTTGTCGCCTGCGCTACCGCCCGGCAGCTTGCCGCGCAAAAACAGCCTGGACACCGTTTGCGCCGTCGCTTCACGGCTGCTTGCATCGCCCGTATGTAACTCAGCCAATGTGCCGTGCAGCATTTTCTGGGTGAGGCCACGGCTCAGTGCTTCAAGCACCGCATCTATCGGCTCGCCCCTGGCCAGCAGCTTCTTGGCCCGCAAAATTTCAAGCGCGCGCCATTCGTCGGCCTGCGCATTGATCTGCTGGATCAAAGGCACCCTGCCACGTTGCTGCAGCCAGTGCATGAAGCTTTGCACCCCTGCATCAATGATGACCTCGGCCTCAGCGACGGCGGCCTGGCGGCTGTCTTTGCCAGTCTGCACCACCTGCGCCAGGTCGTCCACGGTGTAAAGATAAATGTCGGGCAGCGCCTTAACTTCAATTTCAATGTCGCGCGGCACCGCCAGATCGAGCATGAACATCGGCCTGTGTTTGCGCAGCTTCACGGCACGCTCCACAGCCCCGAGGCCAATGATGGGCAGCGTGCTGGCCGTGCAACTGATGACGGCATCAAACTCATGCAGGCGGTTGGGCAGGTCACCCAGGTGCATCACTTCGGCACCGAAGCGGGTGGCCAGCTTTTCGCCGCGCGCGAGTGACCGATTGGCAATCGCCATGGCTTTGGGTTTGCGTGCCGCAAAATGGGTGGCGGCCAGGTCAATCATTTCGCCCGCGCCCACAAACAGCACCTTGATCTCGCTCAGATCTTCAAACAACTGGCTGGCAAGCCGCACGGCTGCTGCTGCCATGCTGATGCTGTGCGTGCCAATCTCGGTGCTGCTGCGCACCTCTTTGGCGATGGCAAACGAGCGTTGAAACAGCTGGTGCAGGGTCGAGCCCATGGCACCGGCTTCTTCAGCGGCACGCACCGCGTCTTTCATTTGCCCCAGAATTTGCGGCTCGCCCAGCACCATCGAATCAAGCCCGCTGGCAACCCGAAAGGCATGGCGTGCGGCCTCATCGCCTTCAAGCGTGTAGACGTGCGAGCGCAGCAGGGCGGGGGACACGCCGCCGCTGTGGGCCAGCCATTCGAGCGTGCTGTCCACCTCAAGCTGGTCGCCAGCGCAATAGATCTCGGTGCGGTTGCAGGTTGAAAGAATGGTGGCCTCGGGCTGGCGTGCCAGCGACTGGCGCAAGCCGTTCAGGGTCGGCTCCATCTGGTCCATCGAAAATGCAAAACGCCCGCGCAAATCGAGCGGTGCAGTGTTATGGTTTAGCCCAAGGGCCCAGACAGACATCCTGTGATTATAAAATCCAAAACTATGACCGCCTATTTGCTCACTGACCACCTGCTTAATCTGGTAGCCCCTGCCGCAGCGGTAGCGCTGCTGTTGCTGCTGTTAGCAAGCTTTTTTGGCCGCTTTTCAGGCGCTAAAAGGCCTGTAGCCCAATCAATATGGGCACGACTAGCTATTATTTTTATAGTGAATTTGATGCTGCTTGTCGCCGGGCTGGTGCTGTTTGGCAACGACGGCAAGATGGCAACCTATGCCGCGCTGGTGTTGGTGGCTGCTACGTGCCAGTGGATTTTGGGCAAAAACTGGAAGTAGAGTTGGAAGTAAGACTGGAAGTAGAGGTGGAAGGTTTGAACCGTGCCTATCCGGTTAACACACCCACTTACTAGATGCACGAGCTATCCACTTAGCTCCTTGGGTAGCAAAATGGCCTGATGAGCGAGCATAACCCGCCGCCGCCCATTGCTGGAGTTGATCGCAGCACTGCGTGGAAACCCTGATTGCAAGTCTGCTCAGCAGGCAGCATAATTTAATCCGTCCACCAACCTCAACCTTCAACTACAGTCGGGACACTGCTACAATTTATAACAAAACAAGCGCCTATTTAGATTCCATGCTAACTTCAACCTCTATCCTAACTAACTGGAGACTCAATCATGGCTACGAAACCAAAAAACGCTCGAACCACTCAGGATGAATCGAAAATCCTGGAACAGCAATACAAGCAACTCATTAAGGCTAGTCCTTTCCTCGATACCGAGGATGAGGGCAACCTGGATCAACCATATTTCGGTCAGATTGTTCAGACCGTTACCACCTATTCGGTCTGCGAACGCCCCAAACTTATCACCGGCTAGTAGTAAATGCCGAACTGGGGAGATGTCCTACAGGAGATTGCGCAACAGCAGCATATTGGAAGCGCCGCAGCTCAAAAGGCCGTAGATTCGATACGGCACAAATATCTGGCCGCGCTCCAAAAAAAGACCGGGCGCAACATCATTGCATACTACTCTGGGTGGCTATCCAAACCCGGAGTAGCCCAAACCGACATCAACGATGAAGATAAGAACGGCTTCATGATGGCCGTTCACAAGCTCGACAAAAGCATCGGGCTTGATTTAATCCTTCATACTCCCGGTGGGGGGATAGCAGCCACCGAATCAATAGTGAACTACCTGCACAAGATGTTCAAAAAGGACATCCGTGCCATCGTCCCGCAAATCGCGATGTCGGCGGGCACAATGATCGCGTGCTCGTGCAAGAAAATTTTGATGTCGGAGCACTCAAACCTAGGGCCGATTGATCCTCACTTGAACAACATCCCAGCAAAAGGGGTTATCGAGGAATTCAAGACGGCCCTCAAGGAAATTAAGAAGGACGCCACGGCAGTTCGCATCTGGGAGCCGATCCTACGACAATACAGGCCAACATTTTTAGGCCAGTGCAACAACGCAATAAAATGGTCGCAACAGTTTGTAGAGGATCACTTAAGGACGATCATGTTCAAAGGTGTGCCTCCTGCCGTAGCGTCCCGTAAGGCGAAGTCCATTGCGCGGGCTTTATCAGATTTCCGGCGCAACAGAACCCATAGCCGTCATCTTCATCTTCAGGAATGCAGGGATCTTGGGCTGGACATTGATCGGATCGAAGATGATCCAGAATTACAAGACCTGATACTTACCGTCCATCATTGTTATATGCATAGTTTGATGAACACGCCCGCATTTAAGATAATCGAAAATCATTTAGGGGTGGCCTTCGTAAAGCAACAGATTCAAGTTGTTCAGCAGATTAGACCAGCCTAATTATTTCGTGGATTTTGCGGCCCATCGCAACTGCGCTGCCCTTTGAGCAATTTCCTTACGCCGTTCCGGGGAAAGACTTGCCTTGCGCGCAACTCCACCCTTTAGACCGCCCTTGCGCCCTAACTCAGCCGCTTCCGCATTACCCATAAGCCGCCGAAAATGGCAAAAATACAACTCAAGGAGCTAAGTGGGTGTGACAACCGGATAAGCACGGCTTGAACAAATCCACCCGGTCGGTGATGATGCCGTCCACACCCAACTCAAGCAGGCTATGCACTGCGGCCTCGTCATTGGCGGTGTAGGCCAGCGTCCGCAGCCCGGCTTGCATGGCGGCGCGCACCGTCACTTCGGTCCATAGCCGGTAATTGCAGACCACCGCTACGCAGTCGAGCTCAAGCGCGGCAGCAACCCAGCCAGGGCTTAATTTGTCCAGCAGCAAGCCGCGCGGCAGTTGCGGCTGGGCCTGCTTTGCAGCGCGCAACGAGACCGGTTGAAAGGACGACAGCAGCGGCGGTATCGCCGGATTTTTCCATAGCCTGGCTGCCACATCGGCCACCGCCGTAGCGGTCTCGGCCTCCAGCCCTGGTGTTGACTTGATCTCGATATTCAGGAAGAAGTTGTTGTCCAGGCAATAACGGGCAATGACCTCAAGGCTTGCCAGTGGCTCGCCTGCATAGCTGGGTGAATGCCAACTGCCCGCGTCGAGCTTTGAAAGACCTTCCCACAGCATGGCTCTGGCATCGCCCTGGCCGTTACTGGTGCGATCAAGCGTTGCATCATGCAGCAAAAAAAGAGCGTTGTCTGCACTGAGTTTGACATCGCATTCAAACATCCGGTAACCATGGCTTGCGCCCAGCTTGAAGGCCGCCAGCGTGTTTTCAGGTGCGAGTTTCCCGGCACCTCTGTGGGCTATCCAGCGGGGGTAGGGCCAGGGTTTGGCAATTGAAGCGGTAGGCATTTAGAGTCGCTTGCCCGTATCAGCATCAAACCAATGCAGCCGATCAACGCGCGGCGCGACGTGAATCGTTGCACCCAATTCGGGGGGCGACTGCCGGGTGTGTACGCGCAAGCTGCTGACGATCTTGAATGCCATAGTCAAATCAGGCACGCCATGGAACGAAAATTTGCACACACGGGAGGTCGAAAATGCTTGATTTTTAAGACAGTTGTTTATTCGTTGGGCGGCATCGGCACTATTCCGCCGGAATATCGATAAGGACCGCATCCAACGGCGATTCGAAGGCGATGAAGAGAGCACGCGCCTTGACGCGTGCATAGCGCCCGTGATGTGGTCACGTGAGGTCTTAGTTCTGTTCTTTTTCCGCATGCTTTCTAGTCGTACTAATCCAGCCAGCCGCGAGCCCGATCAAACACCACACGACACCGGAGAATGAGTATCCAAAGAGGCCCACCCAAAAACCAGAGTGATAGACAATGCCGACGCCGGCTGCGGCAAACAGAACCGTCGCAGAGAAACCACCCCATTTTTGCGAAGAAGTACCGACCAGAAGCGAACCCTTAAGGCCGGAGGCTGCAAACCAACATAGCGTCGGCCCGATGATGCCTGCGATTCCTGCATACGTCGCTCCACTGACCAGTGCCGAGATTCCCGTTGCGAGGGTCAGCAAGACATATATGTAGACGAGCATTTAGTTGTCCTCAGTCCAATCGAGCCGCCCAACGTGGAAGTAACCGGCGCTGCGCCGCTTTATTGCGCAGCGTCCGGTTGACTGTCGAGTTAGCGCTCACGAGAGAGTATCTCGCGAAAGGAGAGTGTCTCCATAAGGCTTTCCTCTGACCCGAAAAGCGAGAAGGCGTTAATGTTGTACTGTTCCAGCTGCTTGAGAACCTTGCGCCTTTCTGAGCTTGGAATGTTGAACTTCCATAGCTCGTCTTGATCTTCCTTGTTCCCCTCGAAGGCATCCTGATGGCGCGCGTAGGAGTGCTTGCCGTTGAGATGTATCGTACAGATCGTGTACTCGCACTGCTGCTGAAAGTGTCGGCGATGAGTCCGGACATTGTGACCAAGACCGGTAAGCGCCGGGGTATCACTTGACCTCAATTTGTGCCCCTTGGTGTACTCGCAGTAGACGTAGATTGACGCGTTGGCCGCTGTAGAACAAACGTCTCGGAACGCGAAGTACGCAGCTATGTAAGGTGATTGTGTCCAATCCAGCAGAGGTGAAGGGAAACCGTGATGACGGAGATAGATGAAGTACTCATACGCGGGAGGTGGGCCGGGAGGCAAAAGCATCTCCCCTCCAGTCTGTTTCAAATAGTCAGACAAAGACGGTACTTGCGCCCATGTCGCCCCTGTGAAGGTTTCGACTTGCGGCATCGTTGCAAGCAAAATCCCGTAGTACTCCTCCAGTGTCAGCAATCGGCCCGTAAAACGCTCAAGCGTAGTAGTAAGAGACCTAGCGCTGTCGGATTGGCCACGAAATAAATATTCCGAAACATAATTATCTGCCGCGCTTTTTCGGTCTGCTCGTTCCCGAGCTAGTCGAGAGATGTGCCCCTCGAATTCCTCCCATGTTTTCAGGTCAATCTGTTTCATTTCTGAGCGCAACGTCCACGCCCACCAGCGCGCGCCCACTGATCTTCGCATAGCGCAGTCTCGCACGAAATTCTGGGCGCACTTACCGGTGGTTTTGAGTAGCTTCCGTGCATTTCGCAACAATGGCAGGTGAGATGTGCGCAGCGACACATTCTTGCCGTGCGCGAAGCGTTGGGCGGTCAAGTTCTTTGAATGTGATGCGCTGCCAAAGCGAGCAAGCTGGCAACATTTTCTGCCTATAGGCAGCTTGAGCTGCCCCAGTTCTTTCTTCATACTTAGAACGGGCGTTTCTAGTAGCACCCCAATATTTTTTTGCCGCGGGGGCGCACGGGCTTCCATCCTTTACGATGGCTTCATGTCTGGAGGGGGAAACGTCGCGGCATTCTCCGTTGCTGACCACCCGAACTAGGTCAGCTGCAGCCGCCAACTCTTGGCAGGCTGAAACGAGCGCCGGGGAGTGAAGTTCCGCTTTGGTGCAGGGGTAGGGAGTGGGATTCAGACGCCAGGTAAGTTTGCTGGCAGTCTCATAACGAGAGTCTAGTTCTTTTTTGCGCTTGATCAGGTCCATCACTATGGCCTTCTCTTCCGCTTTGAAGACCGCCTTAGCTGGCGCATCGGCAGCGTCAAACTCTCTAAACGCGGCATCCAGTTCCTGCTCCAGACGGTTCCAAGCCGCATCCTCGTCCGAGACTGACGGCAGGCATACGTGGTCAGGAATCGCGTTAGCCTCTGGTATCCACGGCTGTCCGGCAGCGGCGAAGGTCAGTAGAAGTGCCGCTACTCCGACGCTAGTGAGGAGTTTTTGCATTTTAATTGGACGCATGCCACGCTGCCTGCTGACGGCGCCGCCCTCCGGTGTTGGCCGGTGGCGGCCATCGCGACGAATGCCGCTCGGCGTCCCCTGCCGCATAACAATCAGCGTTTATCCGCCGCGCCGTAAAGCCAGCACAAGGCGAAGACATCAATCGCGGCAGATAAACCATGTTGGACTGAACCGCCTGTGCTGCGGTCGTGTTGCGGTAGTTGCACTATAGGGCACTTCTATAAATTCATTTTTCGGGCTAATTGCGGCGTTGCGCGGTGCTCGC
>JBCKNM010000011.1:0-38015 GCA_038902775.1 Polaromonas sp. | reverse complement strand
GCAAACATGGCGCCGTCGCTGACGCCGCCCTTGATGCGGCCGACGTCTTTGACACGGTCAATGATTTTCAGATGCCCGCTGGCGTCAATGAAGCCCGCGTCGCTGGTGTGATACCAGCCGTCTGCGGTTAGCACCTCGGCCGTGGCGGCCGGGTTTTTGTAGTATTCCTTGAGCAGGCCTTTTGACTTGACCATGATCTCGCCGTTGTCGGCCACTTTGATTTCAACGCCCGCAATCGGCACGCCAACCGTGTCTGCACGCGCTTCGTTGTCGGGCTGTAGGCAGACAAATACAGCAGTCTCGGTTGAACCGTAAAGCTGCTTCAGGTTGATGCCTATGGAGCGGTAAAACGTGAACAAATCCGGACCGATCGCCTCGCCGGCCGTGTAGGCGACGCGCACGCGCGAAAAGCCCAAGTTGTTCAGCAATGGCCCATAAACCATCAGCCGACCCAGCGCGTAGAGCAGCCGGTCAAGCGTGCCGACCGAACGGCCGTTCATGAGGTCGGGGCCGACTCTTTTGGCGATAGCCATGAAAAAGTGGAACATCCCGCGCTTGATGGCGCCCGCGTCTTCCATGCGGATCATCACGCTGGTCAGCAGGCCTTCAAACACACGCGGCGGCGCAAAGTAGTAGGTCGGGCCGACTTCCTTCAAGTCGATGGTGACGGTGCTGGCGTTTTCGGGGCAGTTCACCACGTAGCCGCAGCACAGCCACTGCGCATAGCTGAAGATATTCTGCCCGATCCAGGCTGGCGGCAGGTAGGCCAGCACTTCCTCGGTGTTGGTGAGATTGTCGAATTCGGCGCCGGCCTGGGCGCGGTCCAGCAATGTGTTGTGCGTGTGGACGACACCCTTGGGGTTGCCGGTGGTGCCGGAGGTGAAGAACATGGCGGCCACATCATCAGGCTGCGTTTTTTCGACCTGTTCCCGGAAAAACCCTGGCTGCTTGCCGGCGAAGGCCTGGCCCGAGGCGATCAGCGCATCCAGCGCGACCAAACCCGGCTCCTGGTAGTTGCGCAGGCCGCGCGGGGCATCAAAAATAATGTGGGCCAGCTGCGGGCACTGGTCGCGGATATCCAGCAGTTTGTCAACCTGCTCCTGGTCTTCGACCATCGCAAAGCGTACCTCGGCGTTGGTGATGGGAAACACACATTCGGCGCCCGCCGCGTCCTGGTACAGCGGCACCGCAATGGCGCCCAGCGACTGCGCCGCCAGCATGGTGGCGTACAGGCGCGGCCGGTTCGCGCCTATGACGACCATGTGCTCGCCGCGCTGCAGCCCGGCCTGGTGCAGGCCGCAGGCAATGTGTTCAACCAGCGCGGCCATGGCGGCCCAGCTGTGCGCTTGCCAGATGCCGTATTCCTTCTCGCGCATGGCCGACGCCGTGGGGCGCTCGGCAGCGTGTTTCAGCAGCAATCGGGGGAAGGTGGTCTGCATTCGGTACTTTGTCTCCAGAGTAAGCGTCAAGCGAGCGGCTTCCATGGGTGGACTGGAAGCTGTGTGTATGACTCGCATACTAAAACTGGGTTTGACGTTCTGGTGTCATTTCGACGACAATTTAGGGGACACCCCTCTCCGGACTTTCCCGCAGTTCTCTCGTTGTCACCCATGCACACTGATCTGACCCTTCACCAGCGCCGCAGGACGCCCATGCCTGACGAGCTGCAAGGCATTCCATGGCTGCGGCTGCTGCGGCCGGATGAGCGTGCACGTGCGGTGGCGCAGATGCAGGTCAGCGACGCCGCATCCGGCGACTATGTGTGCCGTGTCGGCAGGCCCGTGACCTACTGGTTTGGCGTGGTCGAGGGGCTGCTCAAGATGAGCGTCGACAACGCGCAGGGCTTGAGCATGACTTTCACCGGCGTGCCGCCGGGCGGCTGGTTCGGCGAGGGCACAGCCCTCAAGCGCGAGCCCTACCGCTACAACATCCAGGCCCTGCGCAAAAGCGTGGTGGCCGGTTTGCCGGTGGACACCTTTCACTGGCTGCTGGACCACTCCATCGGTTTTAACCGTTTCGTGATGAACCAGCTCAATGAGCGCCTGAGCCAGTTCATCGCCGCGCGCGAGATCGACCGCATGACCAACCCCGACGTGCGTGTGGCGCGCAGCCTAGCGGCCCTGTTCAACCCGGTGCTGTATCCAGGCGTCGGCGAAATCCTGCGCATCACCCAGCAGGAGCTGGCCTACCTGGTCGGGCTGTCCCGCCAGCGCGTGAACGAGTCGCTGGCCGCCCTGCAATCGCAGGACGCCATTCGCATCGAATACGGCGGCTTGCGCGTGCTCGACCTGGCGGCCTTGCGTTCGAAGGTGTTCGCGCAGAGCAAATAGCGCGACACCATTACAGCGGCAGTGTCAGCCGCAACCCCAGCGTCCAGTTACGGCCGGGCGCGGGTTCGTAAAACCGACTGAACGCCTGGTTCACGATCACCGAACCCACATAACGCTTGTCGGTCAGGTTGTCGATGCGGCCATAAGCGGTCAGCAGCGCCGAGCCCACGGCCCAGCCTTGGCTGAGCTTGGCGTTGAGCGTGGTGTAGCCATCGACAGGTGCGGTGTTCACATCGTTGGCAAACATCCTGCCGGCGCTGGTGAGTTCAAGTCCGGCCCGGGTGCCCAGGCTGGTTCGCGTCTTCACAGCGACTAAGGTCTGGCTGGACCACAACAACTCCGAGAAGACAAATCTCTGCGGGATACCCGGCAGCTTGTTGCCCGCCGCCACATTGTTGTATGCCTGAGAAAACGTGGCGTCGATCCAGGAGGCCGCCAGCGTGGCACGGATGCGGGGACTCAGCAGCGTGCTGCCAGAGAGCTCCACACCCGTGCGGCTGGTGCTGGGCGCGTTCTTGAAGGACGTCCGACCGTCACTGCTGGCAGAAACCACAACTTCGTCAACGGAGTTGATCTGGTACAAGGTGAAGTCCAGGCGGGAACGGGGACTGGGAGCCCACTTTGCCCCCAGCTCGTAGTGCTGGCTGGTAGAGGCATTCAGCGCGGGGTTGAACTGCGCCAGAGTGGTGCCGGGCGTACTGCCGTCTCGGTAAGCCACTTCGGACAGAGTCGGTGTCTCAAAGCCCTTGCCATAGTTGGCGTACAGGTTGAGGTTGTCGGTGACATGGTAGGTGAGCCCCAGGACCGGATTGATCGCGCTGTAGCGCACCGAGCCCGAGCCGTTTCCATCGGAGAGATACAAGTCCTCGCTGGTGAAGCGCACCGTGCTGGAGCGCAGCCCGGTGGTCACCGACAGCTTGTCCGTCGCCAGCGTGGTGGCCTGCGCGAAGAAGTCGCTGTTCTGCGCTGTGTTGTCTTCATTGCGCGTGGTATTCGTTTTTTCCCCCAGCGCAGCAACCCCGCCCTGGCGCCGCTCCTTGGAGTAGTCGAACTCATAGCCGGCCAGCAGCGCCACTGGCCGGCCACCGATCCGGGTCTGCTGGTTGTACTGCAGGCCGGCGCCGTAGTAGGCGCGATCCAGTCCCACCCAGGCATTGTTGGCCTGGTATTGCAAGTTTTCACGGGTGCCGTAGTAGGCCCGTGCCGTGAAGGAGCGGTCGGTATCCAGCGTGTATTTCACCGACGTTCCGAGCTGGTTTTGCAGCGTGATCTTGCGCACCCGTCGCTCGCTGGCATTGAAGCCCGCCTTCTGCGGATCGTTGAGTTCGCCTACTAGCAGGCCCAGCGGGTCCTGCGCCAGCGGCATGTCGAACTGGTTGAACACCACATTGACCCGGGTCTGCTGGTTCGGCTCGAAGCTCAGCTTGCCATTGAACTGTTTGCGTTCGGTCTTGCTGTTATCGCGGTAGCCGTCGATGTCGAAGGTGCTGTAGTCCGCCACCAGGCTGTAGCGGCCCACCTTCCCCGCGTATTGCCAGTCGGTCCGGCGCAGGCCGTAAGAGCCGGTGTACAGCTGACTGACAAATTCTGGGGTTTCGGGCGCATCACGGGTGAAGGCCTGGATCACGCCGCCCGCCGAGTTGCCGTACATCTGGGCCAGCGGGCCGCGCAGCACCTCGATGCGGTCGGTCGAGGTCAGGCTGATCGATGAGCCCTGCCCCTGGCCGTCGGGCGTGGTGGCCGGAATTCCGTCGATCAGCAGCCGGATGCCGCGAATGCCGAACGCTGCGCGCGAGCCAAAGCCGCGGATCGAGAGCTGCAGGTCCTGCGCGTAGTTCTGGCGGTTCAGGATGGTGAGGCCGGGAATGCGGTTCAGCGACTCGGAGAGATTGACTTGCGGCCCGGCACTCTCAATCGTCTCGCGGTCCACCGACGCAATGGCGCCCGGTGCATCAAAGCTGCGCTGCTCGGCGCGGGTCGCCGTGACGACGACGCTCTCCAGGGTCTGAGCATGGGCGGACAGGGCGGTCATCGCAGTCAGGGCCAGCGACAGCGTCACCTTGACTGAGACACCAGCGGACGGGCTGGGGATAGGGTTGGGATTCATGGCTTATTCTAATGGGCACTTCTATAAATTCACCAAACCAAGCTCAGGGTGAACGGTAATTTATAGAAGTGCCCTTCAGAGACAGCACATATTTGGCCAAGGTAAGGGCGTCTGCCTCGGACAACTGAGGTTGTGGTGGCATCATGTCTAGACCCCAAACACCAGAACCACCAGCCTTGATTATTTTTGCTAATTTTTTAGCAGCATTTTTGTCGTTAGCATATTTGGCTGCCACGTCATTCCATTTCGGACCGTACTTTCTTTTGTCAAGGGAGTGGCATGCAAGGCAATTACTTTTTATTAGTAAATCATTATCAGCATAGGCAAAACTCATAGTGCCTGTTAAGCATGAAAATACCAAAAAGCTGACTAATTTTCTCATTTGCAAAATCTCAAAAGTCTTTAAAAAATAAAAAAATGCGCTGACCCGAAGGGCAGCGCATTTCAGGGGAGCAATTATTGAGGTGTTACGCGGATGATGATGCCTTGGTCCTCAAAAGCCACATACAGATTGCCATCTGGTCCCTGAGATACGGCACGGAAGCGCCCAGTCACTGTGGGCCAAGAAGCCTGAACTACCGTAGACGTGAGTCCATCAGCACTGATCTTCAGCACATCCAGACGGTTGCCGACGGCTGTGCCGTGAATGCCGATACCGGAGTATCCAACAACCATCCGACCATCCCAGTCTTTCCATTGTTTACCAGACAGGAAAGCGTTGGAGAACATGCCTTGTGACAGCCCATTATTGTTCCACGCTGGCTTCATGGCGTTGGGGTAGGTTTTGAGGTCAGTCATCGGCATGAATTTCACGCGCTCTTTAGGGTCCATGGCACCCATTTGGTTGGGTGAATAGCCACAATAATCGTCTGGGCAGTCCTTGCGGCCACCAATGTTGGGGCGAGGATCCCAGCCAGCATTGCCACCATTGACCAGAGCCGTCACTTCATCTGAATGCCATGGGCCATTTTCAGCGGTGAATGGGCGGCCATCACCAGGACGGAAAGCAATGGCTTGGGGATTGCGGTGTCCATAGGTGTAGATGCGCGGATCAAAGCCAGCTGGCGGCTTGTTACCTGCTGCAGCTTTGCCGTCTCTGTCAATACGCAGAACTTTTCCGGAGATGACGGTGGGGCTTTGTGGACCTGCTCCCAAGTGATTGTCACCCGTGGTCACGTAAATGAAACCGTCAGTTGGGCTGAAGCGAACACGACCGCCGTTGTGGGCACCGGGTCCACCAAACGGGTGCTTGGATGCCGCTGGTTTGTAGTTGACATCAGGAACGATGTCCTTCCGGTCAGACACGTTGGTAAATGTCGCATCGACCTTCATGCGCATGAGGCGGTTATTCAGTTTGCCGCCGAGTTTAGAGCTGGAATAAACATAGATCTGGCGGTTTTTGGCAAAGTCAGGATCAACCTCAACACCCATCATGCCGGCCTGGCCATCGCAGAAAAGGTCTGCGCTGGTGGATGTATAGCCGGTGACGCCACCGATGGCGTGCAACTTGTTGATAGCGCCTGAGGGGAGTCGAACCGACAAGCCTTTGCACTTCTCAGTGAAGAACATGGTTCCGTCTTTCAAAAAAGACATGTCCCATGGCGAATCAAGCTTGCCAACCACAACTTCAGTAGTAAGAATGGGTGTTGCTGCATACAGACCAGCAGACGCCACCAAACTTGCGGCAACCAATCCGGCTTTTACAATATTGATAGTTTTCATTAATTCTCCGAGGTGTTTTGGGGCAAGCCAGCCATGAGTGCTTCACAACTTGCGTGCCCTATGCCAAAAAATGCTAGCGTTTTCAAGATTCCCCAGTTGTTAAAAATCTCAGAGATAAATCTACGACCCAAGCAACTGCGTAACCCGAGCTTTATTATCAGCGGAAGTAAATCTAAAATATCATAGTAAAAACCCTACTGTGACGCCTCCCTGTACGGACTCAAGAACGGCGATTTGGCCGATCTTGCACATTTTCTGGCCAATTTCAAATAGCCGTGCGCCAAGCAACTGGGGGGCTCAAGACTGCGAGCTTTGTAGCAAAATCAGTTCCCCATGAAGGACTTTCCCGCCCCCACCCCTTTTCGCTGCATTCCCAAGCCGGGTAACATCAGCGCCGATGCCAGCGCCACCCTGGCTGACACGCCCGCGGACGGGCTGGGGATAGGGTTGGGATGCATGGCTTTTCTAATTGAAACATACAATCGACTTCCGTGAAGAAGGGAAACCGAACTGTAGCGAGAACGGGATGTCCACCCCCACCGCGAAAGAAATCCGCATGAATGCCCTGCATAAGATCCGTTGCATCACCCTTGCCCTAATGAGCTGCGCTGTGTCTCTTGGCGCGCTTGCCCAAGCCACCGCCGGCAGCTACGAACCGAGCTCGGGCCAGGCGGGCAAGGATGTGGTCTGGATACCGACACCAGACAAGATGGTCGACCGGATGCTGCGCATGGCGGAGGTCAGCAAGGACGATTTTGTGGTGGACCTGGGCTCTGGCGATGGCAAGATCGCGATTGCGGCAGCACGTCATTTTGGCGCGCGCGCGGTGGGCCTGGAATACAACCCTGACATGGTGGAACTGTCCAAGCGCCGCGCGCGCGAAGCGGGGGTGCAGGACAAGGTCGAGTTCCGCCACGCCGACATTTTTGCCAGCTACTTTTCGAATGCCAGCGTCGTCACCATGTACCTGTTGCCTAACCTCAACCTGAAACTGCGCCCCATCCTGTTCAGGATGAAGCCGGGAACCCGTGTCACTTCGCACTCCTTCGACATGGCTGAATGGCAACCCGACGAGACCGCCACCGTCGATCATGCGCGTGCTTACCTGTGGATCGTCCCGGCACACGTCGGCGGGGACTGGAAGGTCAGTTACCGGGCGGGCAAACTGGCCGCCCCGCGTGCCTGGACGCTGCGCCAGCGCTTCCAGGCGATCGAAGGGGAAGCGCAATTCAGCGACGTCAAGGCAAGTTTGCAAGATGCCCGGCTACGCGGCAGCGCCATCAGTTTTACCACCCGGGATACGAACGGCGGCCAGTTGCATTTCAGCGGCACGGTCGAAGGCGAGCGTATGACCGGGAGCGCCACCTCGTCGCGGCATGGGGAAACCCGTTTTGTGGCCACCCGCGGCAATGCGCCGCCGGCCTTCCCCGAAGCCGCCGAAGCCGTGCAGGAGAAGATTGAAGCGGTCCGCGCCCTGGGCGCAGACTAGGAAAAAGCCGCCGCCTCTGCCCGGAACCGGGGCGGGGGCCGTAACAACATCGACGATTTCCATTCACCTACCTAACCCCATTCCATCATGACACCACGCCACAGCCTGAGCCAACTTCACGCCATCGCCATCATCGTCGGAATTGTCATCGGCGCCGGGATATTCAAGTTGCCGTCGCTGGTGGCGGGAAACGTTCCGTCGGAATTTTGGTTGTTCCTGGTCTGGACGGCCGGCGGGGTGATTTCGCTGATCGGCGCACTGTGTTACGCCGAACTGGCGACGGCCTATCCGCATGCCGGCGGCGACTACCATTTTTTGACCCGTGCCTACGGCAAGCGTCTGGCCTTGTTTTACGCCTGGGCGCGTTTTTCCGTCATTACCACCGGGTCGATCGCGCTGCTGGCTTTTGTCTTCGGCGACTACATGACGCAGATACTGCGGCTCGGGCCCTATAGCAGCGCGACCTGGGCCGCTCTGGCGGTGTTCGGCCTGACCTGGCTCAATCTGCGCGGCCTGCATGGCAGCGCGGCCACGCAGACCTACCTGACCGCATGCGAGGTGTCCGGCCTGATCCTGATTATCGGGGCCGCCTTGTGGCTGGCGATCGGGACGCCACCCGCCATCGTGCCGCTGGCCGCCGCGGCGCCGGCCGCGGCGGGCACCGCGCTGTCGCTCCAGAGCCTCGGGCTGGCCATGGTATTCGTATTGCTCACGTATGGCGGCTGGAATGAGGCGGCCTATCTCAGCGCCGAGTTGAAAGAACGCGTCAGCATGGTCCGTGTACTGGTGCTGTCGGTGTCCCTGATCACCGTGCTGTACCTGCTGGTCAACTGGGCCTACTGGTCCGTACTCGGGCTGCAGGGCATGGCCGCGTCGCAGGCGGTCGGCGCCGACCTGCTCAAGGCGGTGTTCGGCCGCACCGGCGAAGTGCTGATCGCGCTGATTGTGGCGATTGCTGCGCTGACCTCGATCAACGCCACGATGATCGTCGGGGCGCGCACCAACTATGCGTTCGGGGCCGACTGGCCGCAACTGCGCGCGCTCAGCAGTTGGAACGCCGAACGCAGCACCCCGTTCGCCGGCCTGCTGGTGCAGGGCGTGTTCGCGCTGGTCCTGGTCGGTATCGGGCAGGCATTCGGCGGCGGCGACGGCGGCTTCAGGGCGATGGTCGAATACACCGCTCCGGTGTTCTGGCTGTTTTTCCTGCTCACCGGCATTTCCTTGTTTGTCTTGCGCTTGCGCGATCCTGCGGCGCCGCGTCCATTCAAGGTCCCGTTGTATCCGCTGTTGCCGCTGCTGTTCTGCCTGAGCTGTGCCTACATGCTCTGGTCCAGCCTGTCCTATGTCGGCAGCCAGGCCGCGGGCGGATTCAACGCAGCCTGGATCGGCGTCGCCGTCCTCGGCAGCGGCGGAATCATCCTGCTGGTGCTCACACGCCGGCAGGCCAATCCGCGCATGGAGGCCGAAGCGGTCGCGGTACGGGTACGCAGCAACGACTGACCGGCATGGTTTCCTCACCGCCCACTAACCGTTTTCAGCGAGCACCCTCGCCCGCCGCACCCCCGGCACCCGGCAAGCCCGCCACCATCCGCCTGAACAAACGCATGGCGGAGCTGGGTCTGTGCTCGCGCCGCGAGGCCGACGACTGGATTGCGCGCGGCTGGGTCCGCGTCAATGGCGTGCCTGCGGTGATGGGTCAGCCGGTGGCTGTTGACGCGCGCATTGAAGTGGCGCGCGAAGCCGAGCAGCAGCAGCGCCAGCAGGTCACCATCCTGATCAATAAACCGGTCGGTTATGTCAGCGGCCAGGCCGAAGACGGGCACGAGCCGGCGGTGGTGCTGGTGCAGCCACAAAACCGCTGGCGCGAATGCAACAGCCGCATGCGCTGGGGCCATGAGCAATTGCGCGGGCTGGCCCCAGCTGGGCGGCTCGATATTGATTCCATCGGGCTGTTAGTGCTTACTCAGGACGGGCGCGTTGCCCGGCAACTGATTGGCGAAGACTCGGTGATGGAAAAAGAGTACCTGGTGCGCGTCAGCCTGGGGAATGAAAACCTCAATGTGCAAGCCACCTTCCCGCCTGAAAAGCTGGCTCTGCTGTGCCATGGCCTGAGCCTGGACAGTCAGGCACTGCGCCCCGCACAAGTCAGCTGGCAAAACCACGAGCAACTGCGCTTTGTACTGACTGAGGGCAAAAAACGCCAAATCCGCCGCATGTGCGAGCAGGTCGGGCTGTTTGTGACCGGGCTCAAGCGGGTACGCATTGGCCGCGTCAATCTGGGCCATCTGCCCGTTGGGCAATGGCGGTATTTGATGCCGCATGAAGGTTTCTAGGCGCTATTAACCCCTTCATTTTCTGAACCTTCCGATTAAGAGACCATGTCCAAAACCCTAGCCTTTCAAGCCGAAGTCGCCCAACTGCTCAACCTGGTCACGCACTCGCTGTATTCAAATCCCGAGATTTTTTTGCGCGAGCTGATCTCCAATGCTTCTGATGCCTGCGACAAGCTGCGCTTTGAAGCCCTGAATGATGGGGCGCTGTATGAGAGAGATCCGGACTTGAGAGTACGCATCACCTTCGACAAAGCCGCCAAGACACTGACGATCACTGACAACGGCATTGGCCTGTCGCAGCAGGAGGCGATTGACAACCTCGGCACCATCGCCAAAAGCGGCACGCGTGACTTCATGGCCAAGCTGTCGGGCGACCAGAAAAATGACGCGCAACTCATAGGCCAGTTTGGCGTGGGTTTTTATTCAGGCTTTATCGTCGCCGACAAAATCACCGTCGAAAGCCGCCGCGCCGGTTTGCCAGCCAGCCAGGGTATGCGCTGGGTCAGCGAGGGAATGGGCGAGTTTGATGTGGCCGATATTGAACGCGCAGAGCGCGGCACCAGCATCACGCTGCATCTGAAAGAAGAGGCCAAAGATTACCTCAATGCCTACAAACTCAAAGGTGTCATCAACAAATATTCAGACCACATCTCGCTGCCCATCCTGATGGAAAAAGAAGAGTGGAAAGACGGCGAACTCATCTCTGCCACCGATCCCGATGGCGGCAGGCAGCCTGGCGGCATGGTGTTGACAGGTGAATGGGAAACCGTCAACCAGGCCGCAGCACTGTGGACGCGCGCCAAAAAAGACATCACGCAAGATCAGTACGACGAGTTTTACAAACAGCTCAGCTACGACAACCAGAGCCCACTCGCCACCACGCACAACCGCGTTGAAGGTGCTACTGAATACACACAGTTGCTGTTCATCCCCAGCAAAGCACCGATGGACATGTTCAACCGCGACAAGGCGGCGGGCGTCAAGCTCTACGTCAAACGCGTCTTCATCATGGACGATGCGCAGGCGCTGATGCCGATCTACCTGCGCTTCGTCAAGGGCGTGCTGGACTCAAACGATTTGCCGCTCAATGTCTCGCGTGAGCTGCTGCAGGAAAGTCGCGCCGTCAAAGCCATTCGTGAAGGCTGCACTAAGCGTGTGCTGTCGATGATTGAAGACCTGGCGGCCAACGATGCCGAAAAATTCGCCACCTTCCAGACCGAGTTTGGCGCGGTGCTGAAAGAAGGCCTGGGCGAAGACTTCGCCAACCGCGTGCGCCTGGCCAAACTGCTGCGTTTTGCATCATCGACCACCGACACCGCGAGCGTCAGCTTTGCCGATTACAAAGCCCGCATGAAAGAAGGCCAGGACGCGATTTACTACATCACCGCCGACACACTCGCCGCAGCCAAGAACAGCCCGCAGCTGGAAATCTTCCGCAAAAAAGGCATTGAAGTGTTGCTGATGGCCGACCGTGTGGACGAGTGGGCGCTGAACTACCTGCACGACTTCGACGGCACGCCGCTACAGTCCGTCGCCAAGGGCGCGGTAGACCTCGGCAAGCTGCAAGATGAAGATGAAAGACAAGCCGCCGAAGAAGCGCAAACGACTTTCAAGCCCATCCTCGACAAACTGAAAGAAGCGCTGAAAGACAAGGCGCTTGATGTGCGCGCCACCAGTCGCCTGGTTGACTCGCCAGCCTGCCTGGTGGTGCAAGACGGCGACATGTCAACCCAGCTCGCCCGTATGCTCAAGCAAGCAGGCCAGACCGTGCCCGAGACCAAGCCGATTCTTGAAGTCAACGCCCAGCACGCGCTGGTTAAAAAGTTAGCCAGCACGACTGACGCAAGTACCTTCGACGACCTGGCCAACATCCTGTTCGACCAGGCCCTGCTGGCTGAAGGCGGTATGCCGGCTGACCCGGCGGCCTATGTGAAACGGGTGAATGCGTTGCTGGTTCCGAGTGTTTTAGTAGGGTGATGGGGCGGTTCAGGCTTGCTGCCTGATCGCCTCGGCGAGCGTGCCAACCATCTGCTCTATCTGGGCAGTTTCAACAATGTAGGGCGGTGCCAGCACCAGGCATTCACCGGCGGGCCGGACCAGCACACCTTTGTGAAAGCAGGCCAGGAAAATGTCGTACGCCCGCTTGCCAGGGGCTCCCGCGATGGGCGACAACTCCACCGCAGCCGCAAGCCCCAGGCTGCGAATGCCGATGACATGGGGCAAGCCCTTGAGGCCGCTGTGTATGGCGTTACCCAGCACCTTGCCCATCTGGCCTGCGCGCTCAAAAAGATTTTCTTGCCTATACAGATTGAGCGTGGCGATGGCTGCCGCGCAGGCCACCGGGTGACCTGAATAGGTATAGCCATGAAAGAGCTCGACCGCATGATCGGGCGCGCCCGCGTTGGCCTGCATCATGCTGTCGTAAATACGCTCAGAACAAATCACGCCGCCCAGTGGGATCACGCCGTTGGTCACGCACTTGGCGAAGTTCAGCATGTCGGGCATCACGCCGTAGTAGTCGGCTGCAAAGTTGCACCCCATGCGGCCAAAGCCGGTGATGACTTCGTCAAAGATCAGCAGGATGCCGTGCTTGTCGCAGATCTCTCTTAATCGCTTCAAGTAACCTTTGGGCGGCAGATACCAGCCGGCACTGCCCGCCACGGGCTCAACCATCACGGCAGCGATGTTGCTGGGGTCGTGCAGCGGCAGGATGCGGTTTTCAAGCTCCAGCAAGATATCTTCTTGCCACTCGGGCTCCACGCCATTGATATAAGCATGGTTGACCGGGTCATGGATGAAGCGCATGTGGTCCACGCGCGGCAAAAAAGCGGCGCCATAAACCTTGCGATTGGCTGGAATGCCGCCTACGCTCATGCCGCCAAAGCCGACACCATGGTAGCCACGCTCACGACCAATAAACACATTGCGATGGCCTTCGCCGCGCGCCCGGTGGTAGGCCAGCGCGACTTTCAGCGACGTGTCCGCCGCTTCGGAGCCGGAATTGCAAAACAGCACCTTGTTCAGGTCACCGGGTGCCATGGCTGCAATCATTTCAGCGGCTTTGAATGCCTGGTCGTTGCTGGCCTGAAAAGCCGTAGCGTAGTCCAGCGTATCGAGCTGCTTTTTAATCGCTTCGTTGATGGGCTTGCGCTTATGGCCCGCAGCCACACACCACAGGCTGGAGATGCCGTCAAGCACCTGCCTGCCGTCATGCGTGGTGAAATGCATGCCATCTGCCGCAACAAAAACACGCGGATCTTTTTTAAAGCTGCGGTTGGGCGTGAAGGGGAGCCACTGGTGCTCCATGTTGAAGGGCGATGGGGTCATATCAGTCTCCTGCGTAATCTCCCATTCTGGCACCGACTGCGGCCACCTGCGACAATTGGTAACCTATGAATCATCTTCAAATAACGAGATGGCCTCGTTAGCGCGCATCCCTCCCATCCAGTGCCTGCTGACATTTGAAACACTGGCACGCCTGCGCAGTGTGACTCAGGCCGCAGAAGAGCTTTGTGTTACGCCTAGCGCAGTCAGCCACCGCGTCAAGCAGCTTGAGCAAATCATTGGCACCAAGCTGTTTGGTCGGGCTGATTTTTCACTCACCACGGAAGGCAGCGAATACCTGGCGCATGTACGTGAGGGCCTTGCCACCCTGCAAAAGTTTCCGGGTGCGGCCGGGCAAA
The DNA here is from genome assembly GCA_038902775.1 of Polaromonas sp. Taxonomy (GTDB): domain Bacteria; phylum Pseudomonadota; class Gammaproteobacteria; order Burkholderiales; family Burkholderiaceae_C; genus Polaromonas. The sequence goes on along the minus strand of JBCKNM010000011.1, from coordinate 24,351 downwards.
GTGGCACACCTGGCAAGCGCAAGTTGCGCCTGGCTGTCACGCCCACATTTGCGCGCTCCGTCCTTATTCCACGGCTGCGCCAGTTCACCGAGGCTTACCCCGAGATCGACCTGACATTGCAGGTGACTATCCCGCTGCTGGACGTGGTGGCCGAAGACGCTGATCTGATCGTGCGTTTTGGTACCGGTCGCTACGCAGACATGGAGCACTTTTGCATCACCAAGGACGATGTCACGCCGTTGGCCTCCCCGGCTTTTGTGCGCGAGCATGGCCCGTTTGAGTGCGCGCAAGATCTTGACGGCGAGAGCCTGCTACGCTCGCCACTGGAACCCTGGCGTACCTGGTTTGCGGCAAACAAGCTTGACTGGCCTGAGCCGGTTGACGGCTCACAGTTCAACGATATTGGTCTGCTGTGCGACGCTGCCGCGGCAGGTATGGGCATCGGACTGATCCGCCTGAAGCTGGGCGCGCCCTGGCTTGAGAACGGTGCGCTGGTGCGCTTGGGCAGCAATGCTGTTTTTACCGCCAATGTGCCCAGCCCGCATGCCCACTATCTGTGCTGGCGCACCGGCACCATGGACCGCTGGGAATGCGCAGCCTTTGCAGACTGGCTAAAAAAATCAGTGGCTTGAAGTTTCAGTACATTTCACGCTACAGCTTAAATTTATTCAACCCAAAGGCGGCCACTTGCTCTAAAGTCTTTGTATCAAAACAGGATACAGACCATGAATTCAGCCACACGCCTGCCAGAGCATCAAAGGCTTGAAAGAGCCGACCGGCAATCGCAGGTCGTCCGCGCACTTGAGGCGGTACTGCCCAAACATGCTCTGCTGTGGAACAGCGAAGACACCACGCCCTACGAGTGCGATGGCCTAACGGCTTATCGTGAGCGCCCGCTGGTGGTGGCACTGCCTGAAACCTATGTCGAGGTACAGGCCGTTCTTGAAATCTGCCATGCGCTGGATGTGCCCGTGGTGGCACGCGGTGCAGGCACGGGCCTGAGCGGCGGCGCGATGCCGCACAAATTGGGCGTTACCCTGTCGCTCGCCAAATTCAACCAGATTCTGAAGCTGGACCCGGCCAGCCGCACCGCCGTGGTGCAGGGCGGTGTGCGCAACCTGGCGATTTCCGACGCCGCCGCGCCGCATGGCCTGTATTACGCGCCCGACCCGTCGAGCCAGATCGCCTGCACCATAGGCGGCAATGTGGCCGAAAACTCGGGCGGCGTGCATTGCCTGAAATACGGGCTCACGGTCCACAACGTGCTCAAGGTCAAAGGCTACACGATTGAGGGCGAAGAAGTCGAGTTTGGCAGCGACGCGTTGGATGCCCCCGGCTACGACCTGCTCGCCATCATCATTGGCAGCGAAGGCATGTTGGCCGTGACCACCGAAGTCACCGTCAAGCTGATACCCAAGCCGCAACTGGCGCGCTGCATCATGGTGAGCTTTGACGACCTGCGCAAAGCCGGCGATGCGGTTGCTGCGGTGATTGCTGCGGGCATTATTCCCGCAGGCCTGGAGATGATGGACAAAGCCATGACCGCTGCTGTCGAAGATTTTGTTCACGCAGGATATGACCTTGAGGCAGCAGCTATTTTGCTATGCGAAAGCGACGGCACGCCAGAGGAAGTGGAAGAAGAAATTGGCCGCATGAGCGCCGTATTGCAGTTGCATGGGGCCACCGCGATTGCCGTGAGCCAGAACGAAACCGAGCGCCTGCGCTTCTGGAGCGGCCGCAAAAACGCTTTCCCGGCATCGGGCCGCATCAGTCCGGACTACATGTGCATGGACTCGACCATCCCGCGCAAACGCCTGGCCGACATGCTGCTGGCTATTGGCGAGATGGAAAAGAAATACCAGCTGCGTTGTGCCAATGTTTTCCACGCCGGTGATGGCAATCTGCACCCGCTGATACTGTTTGATGCAAATGATGCTGACCAGCTGCATCGCTGTGAGCTTTTTGGCGCCGATATTTTGGAAACCAGCGTTGCGATGGGCGGCACCGTGACAGGCGAGCATGGCGTGGGCGTGGAAAAACTCAACTCCATGTGTGTGCAGTTCTCTGCTGAAGAAAACGAACAGATGTTTGGTGTTAAACGCGCGTTTGACAGCCGTGGCCTGCTCAACCCCGGCAAAGTGATTCCAACGCTGAACCGCTGCGCCGAGTACGGAAAAATGCTGGTGCGTGGCGGAAAAATATCGCACCCTGATTTGCCGCGTTTCTGAGTTTTTGGGGTCAGAGCCCAAATTCGCTGAGCCTACGGCTCGCCCGGAGGGCGCGGTGCGATGCACCGCAGCGAAATTGGTGTCTGACCCCAATAACTCATATAGTCAGACGCAATGGGCTACACGTTAAAAATTTTCGCGCCAGAAGATGTTACGCAAGCCGAGCGCCAGAATGCTGAAAAGCGCTTTCGTGATGCTCTGGAAAATTCCCTCGGCGATGAGTCTCTGGTGCTTCCGGTTTACCAAGCTTACCTGCGTTTGCTGCAAACGCATGGTGACAACCCCCGCCCATGGCCTATTACACCAGCAGAGCAGTTATTGACAGACCAGTGGGAGGCGGCAGAACTGGCCGCCACGCAGGCCGCCTTCGGGGTACACCGCTATATGGGCGACGCGCATTTTGAACTGGGTGCTTGAGGTTTAAGGGCACTTTCAAGTGCTCCATAACCGCTAATACGGGAAAACACATGCTTGATAGGTGATGAGAAGTACTTATCATCTGCTGTCAGCTACTGTAAATTCCTGCACACTACATAGAATGCCCAGTTACCCAAGCTCTCTAGCTACAGGCAGCCGCAACGGTTACGCAACCCCGAAGGAATAGCGATGAAAGCCAAAATAGCCATCATCTGCGGCGCGCTGCTGGCCGTATGCAGCCTGCCCCTGCGCGCAGCCGAGGTCGGCGTGACTGTTACAGAAATACGCGTCGGTCAGTTTGCGGCACTCACCGGCCCCGCTGCCGAGCTGGGCAAGCGTATGCAACTGGCATTCTGGCGCACTTTACGGCTGTGAATGCAGTCGGCGGCATTAATGGCCGTAGGCTCAAACTGATCTCGCGCGACGATGGTTATGAACCTGAAAAAGCCGTTGTCGCCGTCAAGGCCCTGATTGAAGAGGACAAGGTATTTGCGCTGATTGGCTCAGTGGGTACGCCCACAACGCTGGCAGCGGTGCCCGCCATCAATGCGGCGGGTATTCCGCTGATCGGCCCGTTCACCGGGGCGCAAGCCCTGCGCGAACCTTTCAACCGCAACTTGTTCCATGTGCGTGCCAGCTACTACGACGAAACCGAGCGCATCGTCCAGCACCTGAGCACCGTGGGCATCACCAAAATTGCGGTTTTCTACCAAAATGACTCTTACGGCAAGGCCGGTCTTGACGGCGTGATGCGGGCACTGACCAAGCGCAACCTCAAGCCCGCCGCCGCTGTGACGGTAGAGCGCAACAGCGTAGATGTTGCCGGGGCGCTGGCAGCAATTCTCAAGGTCTCGCCTGAGGCAGTGATTCAAATCAGCGCCTACAAGTCATGCGCCGCACTCATCAAGCAGGCCAGGGCCAAGTCTTACGGTGGCCAGTTTTTCAATGTGAGCTTTGTCGGCTCGAAAGCGCTGGCCGAAGAACTGGGTGCAGCCAGTACTGGCGTGATTATTTCCCAGGTTGTGCCCTTTCCTTATATTCCATCGTCAGCCGTCGTGCGCGAGTACCAGCAGCGCATGACCGAGGCAGGCAACAAGGAGTTTGACTTTTCCAGCATGGAAGGCTTTCTGGCGGCGAAAGTGTTTACCGAAGGGTTGCGCCGTGCCGGGACAAAAAACTTGAGCCGCGACAGCTTGATGACCGCACTGGAGTCACTGCGCGACTACAACATGGGTGGGTTCAGCGTGAGCTACAATGCCAAAAGCCACGAAGGTTCACGCTATACAGACTTGACCATGATCGGGCGTGGCGGCGTTCATACGCTGACGAGTCCGGTCTATAGGGAGTTGTGATGAGTTCAAACCGATTTTTTGCATTGACCATATTTGCCACTACAGGCACGGCCTTGCTGCTCCTTGCCGCGCTACCAGCACATGCCCAAACCATGAGACCAGGCCTTTGGGAAGTCAACAACAAGCTGGGCGGCAGCCCTGAGATGGATAAGGCCATGGCCCAGATGCAGGAGCAGATGGCCAATCTGCCACCTGCCCAGCGCAAGGCGATGGAAGACATGATGGCCAAACAGGGGGTGGGCTTGTCAAGCGTGTCCGGCGGCAGCATGGTTGCCAAAATCTGCATCACCAAAGAAATGGCTGCCAGCAACCAGATGCCGGTGCAGCAGCAGGGCAGTTGCACCACCACAACCAGCGACAAAACCGCCACCTCCATGAAGATGAAGTTCGTCTGCACCAACCCGCCATCCAGCGGCGAAGGGCAGTTCACCTTCGCCGGTGACACCGCCTACACGATGAAAATGGTTGTCAACAGTGCGGCGCAGGGCGTACCCAAAAACACCACGCTGGACACGTCAGGCAAATGGCTGGCCAGCGACTGTGGTGTCGTCAAGCCGATGGTGCTGCCGAAATAGCCTCTTGCAATCGGGCAGAGAGCTACGCGAAGCGAGCGAACGTGGGGGCAATATTCACCTCTCGCCGAAGATAGCCGTCCCCACCCGCACCATGGTGCTGCCCGCATGAATCGCGGCTTCCAGATCCGCCGTCATGCCCATGGAGAGCGTATCCATGGGTTCAGGCAATTTTCCTGCTGCATTGATCTGGTCAAAAAGGTCTCTGGCTCTTTGATGCAGCGCGCAGGCAGCTACAAAATCAATAGCGGGTTCAGGTATCGACATGAGCCCGCGCAGGCGCAGGCGTGGCAGCTTTGAAACCTCCAGCGCCAGGGCCAGGAGGTCTTGCGGCGCAACACCTGATTTGGTGCTGCCAGCGTCGATGTTGACCTGTAGGCAAACCTGCAGCGGTGGCAATTCTGGCGGGCGCTGCTCGCTCAGGCGCTGGGCAATTTTGAGGCGGTCAAGCGACTGCACCCAGTCAAAGTGCTCGGCCACCAGCCGGGTTTTATTGCTCTGCACTGGGCCTATGCAGTGCCATTCGAGCGGCATCGCCTGCAAGTTGCGCAGGGCCACGATCTTTTCTACACCTTCGGCAATGTAGTTCTCGCCAAACGCGCGTTGCCCGTCTGCTGCCGCGTCCATCACCGCTTCAAAGGGAAATGTCTTGGACACTGCCAGCAAACGCACGCCTGCCGGATTGCGGCCCGCAGCCACGCAGGCGGTGGTGATGCGGTCACGGACTTGCTGGAGCTTACGCAGTATCATGGTCATAATCCGACTGTAAACTCAGATTTGCTCTATACGTCGCCTCGTTTTTAAGGATTCCCCAGGATGGACATTACTCAACTGCTGGCTTTTAGCGTCAAGAACAAGGCATCCGACCTGCATTTGTCAGCAGGTTTGCCGCCCATGATTCGCGTACACGGCGACATTCGCCGTATCAACGTTGACCCGCTGGACCACAAGCAGGTTCATGCCATGGTGTACGACATCATGAACGACACCCAGCGCAAGAACTACGAAGAGTTTCTCGAGGTTGATTTCTCGTTCGAGATTGAGGGCCTGGCGCGCTTTCGCGTCAATGCCTTCAACCATAACCGTGGCGCGGGTGCGGTGCTGCGTACCATTCCCTCCAAAATCCTGTCGCTGGAGCAGCTCAATGCGCCGAAAATTTTTGGCGAACTGGCCATGAAGCCACGCGGCATGGTGCTGGTCACCGGCCCCACCGGTTCTGGCAAGTCCACCACGCTGGCGGCCATGGTCGACTACTTGAACGAAAACGAATACGGCCACATCCTGACCGTCGAAGACCCGATCGAGTTTGTGCATGTATCCAAAAAGTGCCTGATCAACCAGCGCGAAGTCGGCCCGCACACCCTGAGCTTTGCCGCAGCCCTGAAATCCGCCCTGCGCGAAGACCCGGATGCGATTCTGGTCGGTGAAATGCGCGATTTGGAGACCATTCGCCTGGCCATGACAGCCGCCGAGACCGGCCACCTGGTGTTCGGCACGCTGCACACCTCCAGCGCGGCCAAGACCATCGACCGGATCATCGACGTGTTCCCGTCCGATGAAAAGGAGATGATCCGCGCCATGCTGTCCGAGTCGCTGCAGGCCGTGATCTCGCAGACGCTGTGCAAGACCAAGGACGGCGCAGGTCGCGTGGCGGCGCACGAGATCATGATGGCCACCAACGCCATCCGAAATCTGATTCGTGAGGCCAAGGTGGCGCAGATGTATTCATCGATCCAGACCGGCAGCAGCGTGGGCATGCAGACGCTGGATCAAAACCTGACGGACCTGGTCAAGCGCAACATCATCTCGGCAAGTGAAGCGCGCGGCAAGGCCAAGATCCCGGAAAACTTCCCGGGCTGAATGTGGCCTCCACGTTGGTTATTGGGGTCAGACGCCAATTTCGCAGCGGTGCAATGCACCGCTCCCCGAGGGGCGAGCCGGTGGCTCGGCGAATTTGGACTCTGACCCCAAAAACCATTTATTAACTACAGAAACAGCCCGGTCAAAAGCGACGGGCCGTTTGAAAGGAGGCGTTCATGGAACGCGACCAGGCCAGTAAATTCATCAACGATTTGTTAAAGCTGATGATCACCCGCAACGGCAGTGACCTGTTTATCACGAGTGACTTTCCACCTGCGATAAAGGTGGACGGCAAGGTGACCAAGGTGTCGCCGCAACCGCTCAATGCCGGGCACACCATGGCCCTGGCACGCGTCATCATGAACGACAAGCAGGCTGCGGAGTTCGAGCGCACCAAGGAATGCAACTTTGCGATTTCCCCGCCCGGCATCGGACGTTTCCGCGTCAGTGCCTTCATCCAGCAGGGCAAGGTCGGCATGGTGATGCGGGTGATCCCGGCCGTGTTGCCGACGATTGACGGTCTGGGCATGCCTCAGGTGCTGAAAGAAGTGGTGATGGTCAAGCGCGGCCTGACGATTCTGGTGGGTGCCACCGGCTCTGGCAAATCCACCACGCTGGCGGCCATGGTCGATTGGCGCAACGAAAACTCCTTCGGCCACATCATCACGATTGAAGACCCGGTGGAGTTTGTGCATCCGCACAAAAACTGCGTCATCACGCAGCGTGAAGTCGGCCTGGACACCGACAGTTGGGGGGCGGCGCTGAAAAACACTTTGCGCCAGGCACCCGACGTGATACTGATGGGCGAGGTACGTGACCGTGAAACCATGGAGCACGCGATTGCTTTTGCCGAGACCGGCCACCTGTGTCTGTGTACCCTGCACGCCAATAGCGCCAACCAGGCGCTGGACCGGATCATCAACTTCTTCCCGGAAGAGCGCCGTGCGCAACTCCTGATGGACTTGTCGCTCAACCTCAAAGCCATTGTCTCGCAGCGCCTGGTGCCCAAGCAGGACGGCAAAGGCCGTGCGGCCGTGGTGGAGGTGATGCTCAACACGCCCCTGATTTCTGATTTGATCTTCAAGGGTGATGTCTCCGGGATCAAGGAGATCATGAAGAAAAGCCGCAACCTCGGTATGCAGACTTTCGACCAGGCGCTGTTTGATGCGTTTGAAACCAACATGATTACCTACGAAGATGCGCTGCGCAATGCCGATTCGGTGAACGATCTGCGGCTGCAGATCAAGCTTAATTCGCAGCGTGCCAAGTCGGTTGATTTGTCGGCTGGTACCGAGAGCTTCGCCATCGTATAAATGCCTGCTTATTACAAGCTTTCAATCACCTCATGCCCAGTACCAACCGCAAAACCTACGCGTCATCAACAGCGCATCAAGTTGCCTTTCTTGGCCTCGGTGTCATGGGCTATCCGATGGCAGGCCACCTGTCGCTGGCTGGCCATCAGGTCAGCGTTTACAACCGCACCGCTACCAAATCAATAGCGTTCTGCGCTGAATTCAAGAGCGCTACACATGGTTTAACGCCCAAGGCTGCGGCTTCAGGTGCAGACATGGTGTTCTGCTGCGTCGGCAATGACGATGATTTACGCTCGGTGGTATTGGGCCCAGATGGAGCGTTCGCGGGCATGAAACCGGGAGCGATTTTTATCGACCACACCACGGCATCGGCAAGCGTAGCGCGTGAGCTTTATGCAGCAGCCAAAAAGGCTGGCCTACAGTTTGTCGATGCGCCGGTATCGGGCGGTCAGGCTGGCGCGCAAAACGGCGCACTCACCGTGATGTGCGGTGGCGATGCGGCGGCCTTTGATGCCGCCCGTCCGGTCGGCATGGCCTTTTCAAAAGCTTTCACATTGATGGGTGAAAGCGGCGCGGGCCAGCTCACCAAGATGGTCAACCAGATCTGCGTTGCCGGGCTGGTGCAGGCCTTAAGCGAAGCGGTTGCCTTTGGGCAGAAAGCCGGGCTTGACGTGAACCAGGTACTGGACGTGATTGGCAAGGGCGCAGCGCAAAGCTGGCAACTGGATAACCGCGGGAAAACCATGGTTGCCGATAAATTTGACTTTGGTTTTGCAGTTGACTGGATGCGCAAGGACTTGGGCCTAGTGCTGGATGAATCCAAACGCAACGGTGCGCGCCTGCCAGTCACGGCATTGGTAGACCAGTTTTACGCCGACGTACAGGCCATGGGCGGCCAGCGCTGGGACACGTCAAGCCTGATCAAACGCTTGAAATAACGCCCCCACGCTGGTTATTGGGGTCAGACGCCAATTTCGCAGCGGTGCATTGCACCGCTCCCCGAGGGGCGAGCCGGTGGCTCGGCGAATTTGGACTCTGACCCCAAAAACCAGCTGCCCCCGAGGGGGCTAATTTTTCTAGGGGCGGCCCGTCGAAAAATTGCAACGCATTAGTTTGCGGCGGCTGGCTTGGTGTCCGCTGGCTGCGGTTTGGCAGGTGTTGGCAGCTGGCGTGCCAATTCATCTTCGCTAATCACCTCAAAAATACGCACGACTTTTTGTACGCCGGGTGTGGAGCGAACCACGCTGGTACCGCGATCCGCCTCCCGCTGGGTAACGCGCCCCATCAGGTAGGTGGTGCCGCGCTCGGTCACCACCTTGAAGGAGTTGGCAAACAAATCCGGTGCGTCAATCAACAGACTTTTTACCCGGCCTGTCACCAGCGTATCGGACGAGCGTTGCGTCAGTGACGAATTACCCATCACGGCCAGCTCGTTGAACACAGCCGATACGTTTTCTATCCGCGTCACGATTTGCTCGACCAATGCCTTGTCCTGCGCCGTCGGCACTTCGCCCGTCAGCAATACCTGGCGGTTGTAGCTGGTCAGGTTGATGTGTGCCCTGTCCCCAATATTGCTACGGATGCGGCTGACACCGCGCAGCTCTATGCCCTCGTCTTCAAGCTGCGCGCCCGCGGTGCGCCTGTCGGTGACCACCAGCGCACCGCCTACCGCAGCCCCGCCAATCAACAACGGTACGCAGGCTGTGAGTGTGCTTGACACCAATGCCGAAGCAAGCACTGCCAAGGCCAGTCGTCTGATTGCAAACGGTTTCATGTCGAAGACTCCTGATCGCCAAGTAACTGGGTGTCCACGCCATCGCAAATGCAGTGGAGGACGAGAAGATGCACTTCCTGGATACGCGCGGTGCGCTCGTGCGGCACGCAGATGTGGACATCGGTTTCGCGCAGCGCGTGGGTGATTTTTCCGCCGCCTCGGCCAGTCAGCGCCACCACGGTCATCTCGCGCTCATGCGCCGCTTCAATGGCGGCCAGCACGTTGGATGAATTGCCGCTGGTACTGAGCGCCAGCAACACATCGCCGGCACCGCCCAGCGCCCGCACCTGCTTGGAAAAAATGACATTGAAGTCGTAGTCATTGGCAATCGCCGTGATGATGGAGCTGTCAGTCGTCAGCGCAATCGCCGCCAGTTCGGGCCGCTCGCGTTCGTAGCGGCCTATAAATTCAGCCGCAAAGTGCTGTGCATCAGCAGCCGAGCCGCCGTTGCCACAGGCCAGTACCTTGCCGCCACTGGTGACGCTGGCCAAAATGGCATGGACGGCCGCGGCGATGGGTTTGGACAATATCTGCGCTGCCTGGTATTTCAGGTCGGCACTGTCAATAAAGTGCTGTTCGATACGTTGTTCAAGCATGCACCCATGATAGCGGGTCGGAATGACCCTCTACCAAGCATCAAACGCCGAACGTAGCCACTCGATACTCGCAGCGCCAACGGCATCCGAGTCACCCTGCACCAGTACCACGTCAAAACGGCATGGTGGCGGGCTGGCCAGCCGCATCAGGTAGTAGCGGGCGGCAAAAATAATACGCCGCTGTTTGGTTGCGCCAATGCTGGCACTCGCTCCACCATGCGACTGGCTGGAGCGCTGGCGCACCTCCACAAACACCAGCGTGCCGTCTTTGTCACGCATGATGAGGTCAATCTCCCCGCCACCCCGACCCGGTGTCCGATAATTGTGCTCTAACAGCCTGAGCCCGGCCTTGACCAGGTACGCCAATGCCAGAGCCTCCGCTGCATCGCCGCGTTTTTTAGTTGTCGTTTTAGTGGCCGTCTTGATGGCCGTCTTTGCAGCCGTGTTGGTGTTAGGCTGAGTCGCTTTCACACTGTCCTTTACGCCATCTTTCTTAACCTGTTTTCTGGAAAACCACATTGAATGCATCCTTCGAGCTGGCACTTGGCGCGGCAAAAGCTGCTGCCGGTATGCAGCATTATCCAGAAGGCGCGCTGTACGTCGTGGCCACGCCGATTGGCAACCTGGCCGACATCAGCCTGCGCGCGCTGCATGTGCTGCAACTGGCCAGCGTGATTGCCTGCGAAGACACGCGCCACTCGCAAGGCTTGCTGCGCCAGTACGGCATTGAAAAAACCCTGCTCGCGGTGCATCAACACAATGAGCTTGAAGCCGCTGTCGGCATCATCGAGCGCTTGAGGCGCGGTGAGCGTGTCGCCTACATCAGCGATGCCGGTACGCCCGCTGTCAGCGACCCCGGCGCGCGGCTGGTTGCCGCCGTGCGCAACGCAGGGCTGGCCATCATGCCGCTGCCCGGTGCCAGCAGTGTGACCACAGCGCTCAGTGCAGCGGGTATTTCGGGTGACTCGGGTTTTATCTTTGTCGGCTTTTTGCCCAGCAAGGCAGGTGAGCGCGACCTCTTTGTTGTGCGCCTGCAGGCCGAAGCACGCGCGGTTGTCATCATGGAGGCACCACACCGCATCGAGGCGCTGGCGCAGGCCTTTGCACCGCTGGGCGAGCGCCTCGTCACCGTGTGCCGCGAGTTGACTAAACAATTTGAAGAGATTGCCAGCGTTGCGGCCAATGCCATGCCCGCCTGGCTGGCCGCCAATGTGCAACGCACGCGTGGCGAGTTTGTGCTGGTGCTGCACCCCGCAGCGCAGGCATTGCCGCAAGACGACGGCCTGCGCGTGCTGCAACTGCTGCTGGCGCAACTGCCGCTTAAAACCGCCGTCAAGCTGGCGGCGGACATCACGGGCGCGCCGCGCAATGATTTGTACGACAGCGCCTTGAAGCTCAAGAAGGCAGAGGCCAAGTGAACCCAGGCAAGCCGAACCTGAAATTTCTGCTGGCGCATCCGGCTAATTTCATAGCGCTGGGTTTTGGCTCAGGCCTCAGCCCCATCGCACCCGGCACCGCAGGCACGCTGTGGGCCTGGCTGGCTTACCTGCTCTTGCAGCCGTATCTGACGGCCCTGCAAATGGGCTGGCTGATGGTGCTGTCTAGCTTCATTGGCTGGTGGGCCTGCACCGTGGCCGCCAAAAACTTGGGCAGCGCCGACCCCGGCAGCATTGTGTGCGACGAAGTGGTGGCCTTTTGGCTGGTGCTGTGGCTGGTCATGCCGACAGGTTTTTACGGCCAGCTTGCAGCGTTTGTGCTGTTCCGCTTTTTTGACGCGGTGAAGTTCGGCCCCATGGCCTGGGCTGACAAAACCTTCAAGGGTTTTGGCTGGCGCGGCGGCTTCGGCATCATGCTTGACGACTTGCTTGCCGCCTTCTGCACCTTGCTCGTCATCGCCATCTGGAGGTTTTTATGAAAACTGAAACGCTATTAAATCAGGATCTGGTCACGACCGTATCTATTGGGCTGCTGGCCGATTTACTCATCAAAAAAGGTCTTTTTCTGGCTACAGCAGAGAGTTGCACCGGCGGTTTGATCTCTGTCGCCTGCACAGACCTGGCAGGCTCAAGCGCCTGGTTTGAGCGCGGCTTTGTGAGCTATTCAAACGCTGCCAAAACCGAGCTGCTGGGTGTGGACGCAGCGTTAATCGCCAAACACGGCGCAGTCAGTGAAGAAGTCGCACGCGCCATGGCGCAGGGCGCGATTGCCCGTTCAAAAGCGCAGGTCGCTGTGGCCGTCACCGGCGTGGCCGGGCCAAGCGGTGGCAGCAAGCGCAGGCCTGTAGGTAGCGTCTGGTTTGGCTGGTCGGTAGGCGGGGTGGTGACCTCGGAGTGCATGCAGTTTGATGGCGACCGCGCTGCCGTGCGGGCGGCTACGGTGCGGTATGCCTTGAGCCGGTTGGTTGAATTACTGGCTTAGGAGTTTTTGGGGTCAGAGCCCAAATTCGACTAGCCTACGGCTCGCCCGGAGGGCGCGGTCCGATGCACCGCAGCGAAATTGGTGTCTGACCCCAATAACTCCCAAGCCAAGTGACAAAGATGTCAGCACCATGGGCGCTTTGAGTCACTGAACTACGGCGCAAGCCCTTGTGGGTAAGCTTAAATACCTACTAAATCACGCAAAATCTTGCAAGGCACGGGCTGCGTAGGTTGGCACGCAATCTGCTGGTATCCTTGCGCCAGCTTATTTTCTCAACCAAGGAGTTTTTTTATGAAGCGTTCCATGCAAAAGATCCAAAAGGGTTTTACCCTGATCGAATTGATGATCGTTGTCGCGATCATCGGTATTTTGGCTGCGGTGGCTTTGCCGGCTTATCAGGACTACACCAAGCGCGCCAAGCTGTCTGAGGTGATTCTGGCGGCTTCTGCATGCCGCACGTCGATTACCGAGGTATTTCAATCGCTCTCCTCTGCCAGCTTGCCTACGGCCGGCAATTGGGGTTGTGAGAGCTCGGTGGCAACATCGAAGTATGTCGCGAAAGTTGAGACCGATGATCGCGGCGGAGTGAAGGTCACAGTCCAAGGCATTGGCGACTCAACTATCGACACCTTTGTTGTAACCTTGATTCCCGTGGCCGTTGGCAATGTACAAATCGACAGCAGTGCGACCCCGCCGCTGCCTCTTTTTGCCTGGGTTTGCGGCAACAGGGTTGAAGTAGGCGGTAGCACTCTTGTGACCACAGTGCCGTCAAAATTCCTGCCGGGTTCTTGCCGCGGTATCTAATGCTGGAAGATTTTCAGCGTGAGGTAAAAACGCCCTTTTGGGGCGTTTTTTGTTTCCTGTCCTAGAGGGTCTGCGCTTGATAATTCTGGTGGCGGTACTGCTACTGTGCAGCTGGATGCAGCCTGTTCATTTTCTGCCGTGGGTCAGCTGGCACAGTGAGGTCTTGGCATTTGTTGCTGTCGGGCTGTTCGCCAGCATCGCTGTGGTCGGCCAGATCAAAAAAGACGCAGCGGCATGGATCAGTATGCCTGTAGTGGCCATGCCTTTTTTCGGCCTGGCACTGCTGGTCGTGGTCCAGGCTGCTGCCGGTCTGGTGACTTTTGCCGGTGACGCTCTCGTTTTTTGTTTTTACCTGGCCTTGTGTGTCGCGGCGCTGGTGCTGGGATTTGGCGCTGGTGCTAATTCGAAGGACAACACTTCGCAGGCGCAGGCGCTGGTGCCACTGGAAGTCGTGGCCTTCACCCTGCTGGCGGGTGCCTTCGCCTCAGCGGTGGTGGCCTTTGCCCAGGTCTTTGAGCTTTGGGAACAATCCGCCTGGATTAGCCGGATGCCTCAACTGCGCCGACCCGGAGGGAATCTTGGTCAACCCAACCAGTTGGCAACCTTGTTGCTGATGGGGGTCGTCAGCCTTATGTTTCTCTATGAATCCGGCAAGCTCAGGGCCCTGGTTTCGGTTTTGATTTTTCTGGTTTTGGGTACGGCGCTGGCAGTCACCGAGTCCCGTACCGGCGTCTTGAGCTTCTTACTGTTGTTGGGCTGGTGGTTTGTCAAAAACAAGCGTGTGGGCTTCAAGCTTTCCCAGTGGGTGATTACCCTCTCGGGGATCGGTTTCTTGGCATTTTTCTGGGCCTGGCCGTCGATTTTTGCTTTTGTGCTGCAAACTTCAGGTGTTGACGCAGATATCAAAGCCGGTACGCGCCTGGTCGTGTGGCCGCAGTTGCTGGAAGCGGTAGCCCAGCGGCCTTGGTGGGGCTGGGGGCTCAATCAGGTTCCCAAAGCGCACAACGCCGTGGCGCATGCTTACGCTGTAAGCGAGCCCTTCTCGTACAGTCACAACATCCTGCTTGATCTGGCATTGGGGGTGGGTGTGCCGCTTACGGCACTTTTGGTGCTGGCAACGGGTGTGTGGCTTTGGCGGCGCGTTCGGACTGCCAATAGCTTGCCGCCATGGTACTGCCTGGCTTTGGTGCTGCCGGTGGCTGTGCATTCGATGCTCGAGTTTCCATTTGCCTATGCCTATTTTCTGATGCCTGTGATGTTTGTGTTGGGGGTGCTGGAAGGTGCGGCAGGGAGCAAACTGGTGTTTCGCATCGGAGTCCGTTCTGCGGCAGCGTTTTTGCTCGGGGTGAGTGCTTTGGCGGCTTGGTCGGTTGTCGAGTATGTCGCCATCGAGGAAGACTTTCGGGTGGCGCGCTTTGAGGCGTTGCGCGTAGGCCAAATACCGGCCGATTATCAAAAGCCCGATATTGTTCTATTGACCCAATTGGGTGCTTTGCTGAACGGTGCGCGGATTTCGCCCAAGCCGGGCATGACGGTCGATGAACTGGCTCTGGCCAAGAAAGTCGCGCTGCGCTACCCATGGCCAGCGACCCAGAATCGCTACGCTTTATCGCTGGCGCTGAATGGCGACCCCGAAGAAGCTGTGCGACAACTGCGTGTCATGCGGGCTATGCACGGCGAAAAAACGTATCAGCAGATAAAGGCAAACTGGAAAGATCTCGCACACAAATACCCTCAGCTACTCGAGATTAAATTACCTTGATCGGACTCCCGCCACAGAATTTCCCGGGGCAATTACCGGTCCACCGGCCGGTGAGACAGCCTTGTTTCCGGCCCTACTTGCTGGGCATCTTGCTCGTGCTGCCCTGGCTCAACCCTTTCGCATCTGGACCATCACCCTCTGTCGTGCCCTGGTTGGTCACCCTGATGGCTATCGGATACTCGCTACTTCTCGCATCACTGCGCTCATTTCACGATGAGACTGTAAATAAAGTGGCGTTTTCGCAGCGCTGGGTCTTTCCTGCCGCCAGCGCCTGGCTGCTCGCTGGTGTTTTGAGCAGCGCTATCGCACTACTGCAGTATTTTGGTGCCACCGGCATTTTTGAACCCTGGGTCAATCACGTAAGGCTGGGTGAGGCCTATGCCAATTTGCGCCAGCGCAATCAATTTGCGACGCTCACCAACATGGCCCTGGCGGCGTTAATCTGGTTTGCTGTCAGTAAACGGTTTGCGCATCGAGCGTCTGGGCGCGCGCAGTGGGTGGCCATTCTGCTGGGCTGCGCTCTGGCTGTCGGTAATGCCGCGTCCCAGTCACGTACTGGCATGGCACAACTGGGGCTTGTCTGCGCACTGTGCGTGCTTTGGGGTCTATGGCGGCACGCTATGGTTCGCAACATTCTGATGGCGGCTGTCATCACCTATGCGCTAGCCACATTTTTATTGCCGATACTTGGCGGGTTTGATCTGTCCATTTTTGGCATGACTGCGCGCCTGCGGGCAGGCGACCTACCGTGCGCCAGCCGCACTACCCTGTGGTCTAACGTGCTGCATCTGATGGCCCAAAAACCGTGGTTCGGCTGGGGCTGGGGTGAGCTTGACTACGCGCACTACATCACTCTGTATAACGAGCCGCGCTTTTGCGCCATTCTGGACAACGCGCACAACCTGCCGCTGCATCTGGCTGTGGAGCTGGGCGTTCCGGTGGCGTTACTGGTCTGTGCTGGTTTTGCGTGGTGGGCGCTGCGGCAACGGCCGTGGCGTGAAGCCGATCCAACGCGCCAATTTGCCTGGAGCGTGCTGGCGGCCATCTTGCTGCACAGCATGCTGGAGTACCCGCTTTGGTATGGCCCGTTCCAGATGGCCTTCTGGATTTGTATTGGCTTGCTATGGCGACCTGCGCCTGCGTCAGCGTCAGATGAGGTTTCGTACAGCACAAAAAACCCGTTAAATAGCCTTGTGACGCCCATATTAAAAGCCTCATTAGCTATTATTTTAATAGCGTGTACGGGCTTTGCAGCCTGGGACTACAACCGCGTCAGCCAGATTTACCTGGTATCTGAAGCGCGTGATGCGGCTTACCGCAGCGGTACGCTGGAGAAAATCAATGCGTCCTGGTTTTTTGATAACCAGCTCCGCTTTGCGCAACTGCTGGGGACACCGCTCACATCCCAAAACGCAGAGTGGACTTTCAACACGGCTACTGCTTTGCTGCACTATTCGCCAGAACCACGAGTGGCCGAAAAAATCATTCAAAGCGCGGTACTGCTCAAGCGTGACGCAGCCGCGCTGGAGCAGATGGTGTACTACAGGGCGGCATTCCCGCTTGACTATGCGCAGTGGGCCAGTGGGTTTTTGGGGTCAGAGCCCAAATTCGCCGAGCCTTTGGCTCGCCCGTAGGGTGCAGTGCTTGCACTGCAGCGAAATTGGTGTCTGACCCCAATAACCCACTGGGCAAGCTGAAATAATTGTGGCTCAGGCTCGTGGATTCGTGGGCCACCAGTTGATGCAATCAGACCGGCGTATGAACAAAACTACCCGACTTGCCGCCGTGCTTTTCGAGCACACGGATATCGGTGATGGTCATGCCCCGATCCACGGCCTTGCACATGTCGTAGATAGTTAAAAGCGCTATTTGCACGGCGGTCAGCGCCTCCATTTCCACGCCCGTCGGGCCAACGGTTTCAACGCTTGCGCGGCAGGCTATGGCGGCGCTGTCCTCGTGGGGCGTGAAATCAATCGCCACCCGCGTCAATGCCAGCGGGTGGCACAGGGGAATCAGGTCGCTGGTTTTTTTGGCGGCCATGATGCCGGCCACGCGGGCTATGCCCAGTACGTCGCCTTTTTTGGCATTGCCTGCCAAAATAATGGCCAGCGTTGCCGGACTCATGACAATACGCCCCTGGGCAATGGCGATACGATGGGTTGCCGCTTTGGCAGCGACATCCACCATGTGGGCCTGGCCTTGGGCATCAAAATGGGTAAGTGTGGTTGTTGAGTGGATCGTCATACAGTTACAAAACCTTTACAAGCAAGCTTCATCATAAGACCATGACTATCAAAGCAGATTTTTGGAAAGGCCGCTTGGCTGGCCGGTACTGGCTTTTGTTCCCATTGATTCGTTCTAAAACCGCCCTCGTTACCGCGATGGCGTTGATGCTCTCAGGCAACGCCTCGCTCGCCCAAGCACCTGGCGGCGTTACCCGCAATGCGGGCGGCTTGCCGTCTCTTGGCGATAACCTTGAAATGTCCGCTGGTACTGAACGCCGTCTTGGCGATCGCATCATCGCCAGCATTTACCGCGACCCTGACTATATTGACGATCCGGTGCTTGTCGACTACATGCAAGGCATCTGGCAAAGCCTGATGGCTGCGGCGCGCGCGCGGGGTGAACTCAATACTGAGCTTGACGAGCGCTTTGCGTGGGGGCTTTTTCTGATTCGCGACCGGAGCATCAATGCCTTTGCATTGCCGGGTGGCTACATGGGTGTGCATCTGGGGCTGATTGCTGCTGTGACTACCCGCGACGAGCTGGCAGCGGTGCTTGGGCATGAGCTGAGTCACATCACGCAGCGGCATATTTCGCGGCTCATCACGCAACAGGCGCGCACCACCCCCTTGCTGCTGGCGGCGATGATATTGGGCGTGCTGGCTATGAGCAAAAGTCCGAATGCGGCGCAGGCTGTCATTATGGGTGGGCAGGCGGTTGCCGCTCAATCGCAGCTTAATTTTTCGCGCGACATGGAGCGCGAGGCCGACCGCATCGGCTTTAATGTGATGACGGAGGCAGGCTTTGACGGCCGGGGTGTAGCCAGCATGTTTGAAAAACTCCAGCAGGCATCACGCATCAACGACACCGGCTCCTTCCCCTACCTGCGCTCCCACCCGTTGACAACCCAGCGCATTGCAGAAGCGCAAGCCAGGTTGCAACTCGATTTGCAGCAAGCCCATCCCAACAAAGTCACGGCCAGTGAGTCAGCGCAAGCCCGTTTGCTGCACGCTGTGATGGCCGCACGCGCGAGCGTTCTGGCCGATCCGGGTGTGGATGCACTGCGTGCCATGGTGGCTGAAGCACAGCGTCAGGCAGCACCTAGCACGGATGCTCGTAACACCGGCAATCTGTATGCCGGTGCGTTGGCAGCCGTCAAGCTCAGGGACTTCGCTCTGGCGCGCCGCCTTGCTGAAAGGCTCAAGGGGCAGGTAACGGGCAACACGGCAGTTGCCAATGCGACCAGTCTGCTCAGCATCGAGATTGATCTGCTGGCCGGGCTTGTGCCAGCAGGCGCTGCACAAATCGACATGGGGGCAACCACGGTGCGTGCAGAGCTGTTGATGCAGGCAAGGGCCTTGCTGGCAGCGGGCAAGCCGCAGGCGGTGTCGGATCGTCTGATAAGCTGGGTCACGGCCCACCCCAAAGATGAAGCGGCCTGGCAGTTGCTGGCGGTCGCTTACGGCAACCAGAACCAGAGCGTGCGTGCCATTCGCGCCGATGCAGAAGGCCGTGTGGCGCAGCTTGACTACACCGGTGCGCTGGAAAGATTCAGGGCGGCGCAGACCATGATACGCAGCAATCCGGGTAGCGCAGATTTTGTCGAAGCCTCCATCATCGACACGCGTGCGCGGCAACTGGCCTCACTTGTTAAAGAGCAAGCGCTCCAAGACAAACTCGATCGCTAGTGTAGAAGTGTTGTGCCTCATGCCCGCACCTTACCCGTGTAGCTTAACTTCCCGAGTACTGGATAATCCAGTTTCAGGAGTTATTGGGGTCAGACACCAATTTCGCTGCGGTGCATCGCACCATACCCTCCGGGCGAGCCGTAGGCTCGGCGAATTTGGGCTCTGACCCCAAAAACTCCTGCGCTTCTGGGAAAATTGCGAACAGCGTCGCAACTCTCCCCAATATTTACCTGCTACAGACAACTGAAAAAATCACCTCGACATGGCCGGCATCCACATCACCGACATTGAAGCGGTCATCAATTACTGGCGCGAAAAAACGCCGTCGCCCGACGGCATCACGCTGGGCGCAGAGCTGCGGGCGCTGGCCGAGGTGTATGCGCTGATGATTTTTTACCATGAGGACGAGGCTGACGAAAAGAGCTTCCCGCCCAAGGCCATGAGCGCCTGGCAAGCCTGGTACGACACCACGGCTGATACGCCCTGCATCGCCATTTGCTCGACCAGCCAGGGCGATGAAATGTGCAAGGGCTGCGGCCGCACGTTTGAAGAAGTGCAGAGGTGGCCCGAGCTATCGCCCGCCGCCAAACGCAGCACCTGGCGGCGCATCACGATGGAGGCTACAGCCTGGCGCTTTGGCCGCTACGCCGACCGAGCGCTTGAAAAGTCTGAAAAAAGACCTGTAATACCTGAAAATGCCTGAAAAGGCGGGTTTGAAGCGTGCTGGCAGTGCGGCGTTGTGATGCCGACGAATCCAAACTAAACCCGCTTGGCTAAGACCGCCGCCATACCCACATAGCTCGCCGGTGTCATGGCCAGCAAGCGCGTCTTCTCCGCATCAGGAATCTCCAGCGAACGGATCAGCGCATGAAGGTCTTCGGCTTTGACGGTTTTGCCGCGTGTGACTTCCTTGAGTTTTTCATACGCACCCTGCACGCCATAGCGGCGCATCACCGTTTGAATCGGCTCGGCCAGTACTTCCCACGAGGCATTCAGGTCGTCTTGCAGCGCTTCAACATTCAGCTCCAGCTTGCCCAGGCCCACGCTTAAAGAGTTATAGGCCAGCACGGCGTAACCCAGCGCCACGCCCATATTGCGCAGCACCGTGCTGTCGGTCAAATCGCGCTGCCAGCGGCTGATGGGCAGCTTCTCGCTCATGTGTTTGAGCAATGCATTGGCCAGGCCAAGATTGCCCTCGGCGTTTTCAAAATCAATCGGATTGACCTTGTGCGGCATGGTGGATGAGCCAATTTCGCCAGCCTTTAAACGCTGCTTGAAGTAACCCACGCTGACATAGCCCCACACGTCGCGCGACCAGTCAATCAGGATGGTGTTGGTGCGCGCCACCGCATCAAACAGCTCGGCCATGTAGTCATGCGGCTCAATCTGGATGCTGTAGGGCTGAAACGTGAGGCCCAAACCCAGCGGCTCTGGCGTTTCAATCACCTTGCGGCTGAAGGCTTCCCAGTCGGTATCCGGCCAGGCAGACAGGTGCGCGTTGTAGTTGCCCACTGCACCATTCATTTTGGCCATCAGCTTGATACCGGCAATTTTTTCGCGTGCATTCACAAGGCGCACCACCACGTTGGCAATCTCCTTGCCCACCGTGGTCGGGCTGGCCGTCTGGCCGTGGGTACGACTGAGCATGGGCTGCTCGGCATAGGTATGCGCCATATCGCGCATCTGGGCAATCACCTTGTCGAGTGCAGGCAGTAAGACCAGATCACGTCCGCCCTTGATCTGTAGCGCGTGGCTGGTGTTGTTGATGTCTTCGCTGGTGCAGGCGAAGTGCACAAACTCGCTGGCCGTCTGTAGCTCTGGCCGGGCTTCGAATTTGGACTTGATCCAGTACTCCACCGCCTTCACATCGTGGTTGGTGGTCTTTTCAATGTCCTTGATGGCCAGCGCATCGGCCTCGGAGAAGTTCTTGACCAGACCCATCAAGTAAGTACGGACGCCGGGGCTAAGCGACTTGAACTCGGCAAAGCCCGCATCCGACAGCGTAATAAACCACGCGATTTCAACCTGTACCCGGCGCTGCATATAGCCCTGTTCGGACATCAGCGGGCGCAGGGCGGCGAGTTTGGGGGCGTAGCGGCCGTCTAGCGGCGATAGCGCGTTGATGGTAGAAAGCGTGTTGGGAGAGCTCATGCGCCAATTGTAGGCGGGCCGGTTTGCTTGGCCTTTGCGTAGGCAAGCTTAGCGCCGGGCCGATAGAATGCAGCTTCTCTGCTTACTTTGCACCTTCCTGTACAAGAACCATTTATGAAACTCATCGGATCCAACACCAGCCCTTACGTACGAAAAGTACGCGTTGTGATGCTTGAGAAAAAGCTCGACTATCAATATGTCACTGAAGACGTCTGGGCGGCTAACAGCACGATCACCGACTCCAACCCGCTGGGCAAAGTGCCCTGTCTGGTGATGGAAGGCGGCGAGGCGGTGTTTGACTCACGCGTGATTGTTGAATACCTCGACACCCTGTCGCCCGTCGGCAAATTAATCCCCAGCCAAGGCCGCGAGCGTGCCGAAGTCAAAACCTGGGAGGCACTGGCCGACGGCCTGATGGACGCAGCCCTGCTGGCCCGCATGGAGGCAACCTGGGCAAGCCGCACAGACGCACAACGCAGTCAGGCATGGATAGACCGTCAGCTGGACAAAATCAACAACGTCCTCAAAGCCATGAGCACCGGGCTGGCAGACAAACCGTTTTGCAGCGGCGTGCATTTCAGTTTGTCGGATGTGGCGGTGGGTTGTGCGCTCGGCTATCTTGATTTGCGCTTTGCCAATATCGCCTGGCGCCAGACGTATCCCAATCTTGCGAAGTTGCAGGAGAAGCTGATGCTCAGGGCCAGTTTTGCTGAGACTTTGCCGTAGCTGCTATAAATTCAATAGCTGGTCACGCCTGTTTCTATTGGCTCGCAGCCCAAAACATAAGCGCAATATTACTGTGTGGTAAAATAGTGACTGATTGGTAATGTTGCAAAAAACTGATGCCGAAGCAGATGCGTGGTTTTTATTTACTGGCTAGCTGTTTCTCGATTTCTTTGACAAAAGATCGGCTGCCAGGTGCCGTCAGCGAATTGAAACTGGCAACGCTCTGGCCATCACGACCGATAACGTATTTGTAGAAGTTCCAGCGTGGTGCTGTGCCGGTTTTTGCGGCTAGTTGTTTGAATAGGGGGCTGGCATCCTTGCCCGTCACGCTGGATTTGGTAAACATGGGGAATTTAACGCCAAAGGTGTTGGCGCAAAAATCAGCAATTTCTTTGTTGCTGCCTGTTTCCTGGGAAAAGTCGTTGGACGGAAAGCCCAGCACCACCAGGCCTTTGTCCTTGTATTTGGCATGCAGCGCTTCCAGCCCCTCGTACTGGGAGGTGAAGCCGCAAAAGCTGGCCGTGTTGACGACCACCACCACTTTTCCGCTGTACTGGCACAGCGACTGCGGTTTTTCATCCTGCAGGCGTAAAAAGCTTTGCTGCAACAGGCTGGAGCAACTGGCATCAACTGCCGTGCCGGGTTTAAGCGGCTCGCCTGGAGTCGCCGCGTGGAGTGCCTGACCAGCAAGGCAGGCCAGGCTCAGGAGGCCAGAAGCGAGCGGCAAGTGCTTGAATTTTGAGCGGTACATGGTGGGCTTACTTTCTAAAAAAAGAATGCGGGACGGCTGAGTGAGAATAATGGGGGGTAGATAGTTATACGCCGCTTTTGATAAGGCAGATTCACGCCGTGTGATCCCCCTTCTATGATTGGCGCGGGTGAAGCGCCTTTCCGTGCTTTATGGCAGTTTTTGGATCCAAAATCATCAGAAATGCTGACAAAGACCTTTAAGTGACGGCTTGTCACATAAGCGGCCTAAACTTAGAAAGTTACCAGATGCGACTGGGTTGCATCCGGGGTGGTTTTTCTTGCGTACTAAATGGTCACGCTGCAAGGTGTACAGATTGCGTCATCAGTACGCTATAGATTGCGAAGGAGTTCTCATATGCTTTATCCGGAACTGTTCAAACAGCTTGAGTCTGTCCGCTGGAACATGGCCAAGGACATTCCCTGGGCCAGTTTTGACGCTTCCAAATTGACAGACGAGCAGGCGCAGACCATCAAGATGAACGCCATCACCGAGTGGGCCGCGCTGCCGGCCACCGAGATGTTTTTGCGCGACAACAAGGACGACAGCGACTTTTCGGCCTTCATGTCGATCTGGTTTTTTGAAGAGCAAAAACACTCGCTGGTGCTGATGGAGTACCTGCGGCGCTTCCGCCCCGAGCTGGCGCCTACCGAACAGGAGCTGCACGAGGTGCGCTTTGAGTTTGAACCGGCCCCGGCGCTGGAGACGCTGATGCTGCATTTCTGTGGCGAAATCCGCCTCAACCACTGGTACCGGTGCGCCAGCGAATGGCACACCGAGCCCGTCATCAAGCAGATCTACACCCAGCTCAGCCAGGACGAGGCGCGCCACGGTGGTGCCTACCTGCGCTACATGAAGCGTGCCATCAACAATTTCGGCAACGACGCCCTTGCGGCGTTTACCAAGATCGGTGTGCTGATGGCCAGTGCCCGCCGCACCGCGCAGGCGCTGCACCCTACCAATCTGCATGTGAACAAAGCCCTGTTCCCGCGCGACACCATCCAGTCGCGCCTGCCGAATCCGGACTGGCTGGAGCACTGGCTGGACACCCAGATCAAGTTCGATGCGGTATGGGAGGGCAAGGTGGTCGAGCGCATCCTGCACAACATGAGTTTGCTGATGAACCGCAGCTTCAAAACTGTGCAGGAATTGAACCGCTACCGCAAGGAGCTGAGCCGTGAAATCGCCGGCACTATCGTTCCAGGTTTAGCGCCTGAGCTCAAGCCCCAAGCCGTGTGAGCGAGCCTGCTTTTCTCCAGAAAATAACGCCGCGCACGGGCGCTGCGCGGCGTATGGCCGGATTGGCCAAACCAGTCGTCTTTACCAATGGCGTTTTTGATGTCTTGCACCGTGGCCATGTGACCTACCTGGCACAGGCGCGTGCGCTGGGCGCAAGCTTGGTGCTGGCGCTCAATACCGATGCCTCGGCCCGCCGTCTTGGCAAGGGGCCAGACCGGCCATTGAACAACGAAAACGACAGGGCCATGATGATGGCTGCGCTGGAGTCTGTCAGCCTGGTCACCTGGTTTGATGAAGACACGCCACTGGACATTATCAGCGAGCTAAAGCCTGACATCCTGGTCAAGGGCGGCGACTACGACATGCGAAAACTGCCTGAGACCAAAGTGGTAGAAAGCTATGGTGGCAAGGCCCTGGCGATACCGTTTGTGGATGGTTATTCAACGACAGCGCTTGTCAAACGCATCCGCAGCGCGGATG